>JANNIV010000215.1:0-9244 GCA_031405355.1 Nitrospira sp. | reverse complement strand
TGGTGCGAGCGGGCCATTCTGATGCAGAAGCTCGACTCGGTACTCGTGTACTTCACAGGCTTGCAAGACCGGGAAGACAACAAGATTGGGTTTCATCCATTTAAATAGCCGCAGCAATCTCAAGCTCAGGGCCACTGTTTGACCTTATACCTGCCCAACCCTCTATCGAGCTGAACAAACAAGACTTGGGACATTCTGACTTTTCCTCTTTCTCCCCCCTCCAATAGGCAAGCAGCGGACCGATCTCTCACTGCCTCTAAGCCCCACCTACATAGAACAATTACAGTAATCCTGTTCTGCCTCGTTGTTTTTCGGCGCGAGGGGGGAGTGGGTCGACACCCGTTGTCGGAGGAGCGGGGACCCACCGAGGCGTGACCGAAGTGGAACGCCGGAACTGACCAAGGCAGCGCGATCGCACGATCGCGGCCGCTGGAATTCCTGAAGGATTCCGCGAGGTCACGCCCGGAAGGGTCGCCCCGGAGACGGGAGGGACGACCGCTCCTCCCTCGCGCCCCTCCCCTCCTTCGTTTTATTGACAGCTCACAATCCAATCCTTGAGAATGGCACCCATGGCTGGGAAGATCATTATTGAACGGCTTGAGTTTCAAGGGTGCTGCGGCGTGACTCCGGAGGAGCGGAGACGGCCTCAGCCGTTGGCGGTGGACCTGGAACTCGATTGCCAGACTGAGCCGGCGGCGACTTCGGACGATATCCAGCACACGGTCGACTACGCCCATGTGGCAGATCGGGTTATCGAGATCGGCACGACGCAGGGCTGCGCACTGTTGGAAACATTCTCAGAGCAGCTCCTCACCATGCTCTTTGCAGAGTTCCCCATCGAACGGGCCAAGATCTGGTTGCGGAAGCTTGCACCACCGCTGGAACATGTGACCGGTTCGGTCGGTGTGCAACTCGACCGATCGCGCCTGGCTCACCAGATTCAGGATGCGGGACCGACTCCGGCTCGGTTTCTCACTCAGCAACTCCATCGCTTACCGAAAGGCAAGGCGCTCGATGTCGCGGCCGGTTCCGGACGCAATGCGCTCTATCTCGCCTCACACGGCTATCAGGTCGATGCGATGGACCGAGATGAGCAGGCTATGGCACAGCTCGCTACCACGGCGCAACAACGGAACTTCCCCAATCTCCATGTCCGGACAGTAGACCTTGAACGGACGACGGATGAACGGCCGGAATTCCCAAAGCAGGAATATGATCTGATCGTCGTGTTTTTCTATCTTCATCGCCCGATATTTCCCGCACTCATCGAATCGCTGAAACCGAACGGGGTCTTGATCTACGAAACCTTCACCATCGACAACTACATACGCCATCGCCATCCACGCCGATGGGAATTTTGTCTTGCGCACAATGAATTGCTCCGGCTCACATCCAATCTCCGCGTGCTGTCATACGACGAAGGCGAACACGACGGCATCCATGGACAGAGTTCTGTCTTTACTGCGAGACTCGTCGCCCAACAGGCGGGCCCCATCAGCCAGCCGCACGAGCCGGCATGAGTCGCATCGATCTCCATCTCCATACCACCCACTCCGATGGAAGCCTCTCGCCAACTGAAGTATTACGGCTCGCCCACAAAGCAGGAGTCACCGCGCTGGCCATTACGGACCACGACATTGTGTCCGGCATTCCCGATGCGATCGCAGCCGGAGCTGAACTGGGAATCGAAATCATTCCCGGCGTGGAAATCAGCTCCCGCGTCGGCAACAGCGAGCTCCATATCCTGGGCTATTGCCTGCGCTGGCAAAGTCCGGAACTGAATCAGCGCTTGGCCGCCTTGCGCGAGAGTCGGCATAGCCGCAATCCGCAGATCATCGAACGGCTGCGCTCATTGGGACTGGACGTGACCTATGAAGAGGTGCGGGCTCTGGCCGGCACGGATTCAGTCGGACGGCCTCATATTGCGCGGCTCTTGATGGACAAGAAGTATGTCACGTCCGCTAAAGATGCCTTTGACCGATATCTGGCAGAAGGACGCCCAGCCTATGTGGCGCGTGAGCTGCCCCAGCCTGCGGATGCCATCGCCTGGATCAGAGCCGCCGGCGGCGTGGCCGTGTTGGCCCATCCAACCTGGGCCAAGGTATCTGGAGAAGGGCTGACCGCGCTCCTGACGACATTGAAAGCCGACGGCCTCGGCGGCATCGAAGTCCACTACAGTACGCACACGAAGCGCCAGACGACGGAATACCTCGACCTGGCCAAGCGGCTGAACCTGCTGGTAACCGGTGGAAGCGATTTCCACGGCATTACCAAGCCGGACATCGAAGTCGGTACGGGCCGCGGCGGCTTGAAAGTTTCCGAGAAACTGCTCGACCCCCTCAAGAAAGCCGCTCTTCTCTGCCATCATCTTTAACTCATATCTCGTCGCTCGTCAGAAGAAAAGAGCTTATGGCGTATAGCCAATAGCATATGGTTCAGAATGAAGCGGGATGTCTTTGCTCCGGCTATACGCTATTAGCCATACGCTCTTAGCTCCAACAAGATACGCTTCACGGGTGTCAAGAACACCGCCGTCCATTTCTCCCAATTCGTTGACTCTTCCCTCCCATTCGTTACACTTTGAGGCAATCACGGATAGCCTCAACGATTGTCATGTCGAAATCCTGGACTTGGATTGCTCCCTACATCTTTGCCATCTTGGCCGTTCTCCTGGCCGCTCCATTACTGAGCAGCCTGGCGTTAGTCCAATCTGTTTCAGTCCCGTATCTGCAACTCAGTGGGCCCCACACCATTCGATTGATTGCGAACCTCTTCGCACTTGCCATCCTCTGGATCCTCGCCTTCACCGCCTTTCAGAAAATCCCGGATAACGGACGAGGATCAAGCTTTCTCCGTAACCTTGTCCTGCCGCTGACGACTCTCGTCGTCATCCTCTTCATCAACAAAGCGTTCAGGGCCGTGGGCCTGCCGCTGATCGAACAGATTGGCTCTTCTCGATTCGCCTGGGTCTATGCCATCGGCCTCGTTGGTTCCGGCCTCTGGCTCACGGCAGCCTGGATCCTACACCGAGACTCGCTACGCGAAGCCTTCGCTCCCCCTAGACAAAAAACACAACACCAAGACGCGCAACCCCTCGCCGAGGATGAGGACTTAGGGCAAGAAAAAGAGTCAGAGGCTCCACCGGAACCAGCAAGCATCGCCACGACGTCAGCGATCAACGGCTGCACACCCGGTATGCTTGGACGCTACAAAGTCTTGAAAGAGCTCGGACGTGGCGCAATGGGACTGGTCTACCTGGGGAAAGACCCCACGATCCAACGGTTCGTAGCTATCAAGACCATGCGACTCGATCAAATCAACCGCGACGACAAACTGCAAGACGTCAAGGCACGGTTTTTCCGCGAAGCAGAATCCACCGGGCGGCTCTCCCACCCCAACATCGTAACTATCTATGACGCAGGAGAAGAAGACGATTTGGGGTATATCGCGATGGAACTCATCGAGGGAACACCCCTGAATCAGTGGGCGCGGAAACCCAACTTGAGGCCGGTCAACGAAGTCCTCCTCACTGTGGCCACCGTTGCGGATGCCCTGGGCTACGCCCATCAACAAGGCATCGTCCATCGTGACATCAAACCCGCGAATATCATGCTCACGAAGGATCACATCGTGAAAGTCATGGACTTCGGTATTGCAAAGATGGCATCGAGCAGCAAGACAGAAACGAATATTGTACTGGGCACACCGACGTACATGTCTCCGGAACAAATCGCAGGCAAAAAAGTGGACGGCCGGTCGGATATCTTTTCACTCGGCGTCGTGCTGTTCGAACTCCTCACTGGGCAGTTACCGTTTACGGCCGACAACGTCTCAGCCGTACTGTTCAGCATCGCCCATCATCCGCATCCCGCGATTCAAACCTTGAGGCCGGATCTTCCCCCAATGGTGCAAGAGATCGTAGACCGCGCGTTACAGAAAGAGTTGCCGCACCGCTATCGGCGCGCGGAAGAATTCGCAAGCGATCTCCGTGACTGTCTTCAGAGTCTCGCAGCCTGAGGGAGGTGTCGTCTGGCCCTTGAACGGTTATATAGCGCCAAGTCCGATACCGGCCTCAAACGACCCCATAACGAGGATCGTTTTGTGGCCGACCCTCTACTCGGACTCTATGTCGTCTGTGACGGCATGGGCGGCGGCAACGCCGGAGAAATTGCCAGCGCCCTCGCAGTCGAGGTGATTCAGACGCACCTGGCCGAGGCAGCCAAGTGCATGGACCTGCCGCTGATCGGCCCCTACGATGCCTCGGTATCAGCATCGACCAATCGTCTTGCCAGCGCGATTCGTGCGGCAAACGAGGTCGTTTATCGTGAGTCATGGAGCAGGCCTGACTATGCCGGGATGGGTACCACCGTAGTCGCCGCATCGTTCTGCGAGGAAGTGCTCGCCATCGCCCATGTCGGAGACAGCCGGCTCTACCTCGTCAGAAACGGGACAATCCAAGCCCTCACCAGAGACCATTCCTGGGTTGCCGAGCAGATTCAGAAGGGATTCATCACGGAAGAAGAGGCCAAGCACTCCCCTCGCAGGAACATCGTCACAAAAGCTCTCGGCGTCGAAAGCTACGTCGATGTCGAGCTGGCGGAGGTTCCGGTCAAGAGTGGCGACATGCTGTTGTTGTGCTCAGACGGACTTACCCGTGCGGTTCACCAGGACGACATTCTTCGCATTCTCAGCGAATCGGAGGATCTCTCCACCATATCCGATCGCCTTATCCTGATAGCGAATGAAGCTGGCGGCGACGACAACACGACCGTAGTCGTCGTGGCCCTGCGGGATGAGTTTCAAGCCGGACTGTGGGAGAGACTGAAAAAACGATTCGTCGCGTAACGATTCGCGGGGATCTTGCACAGAAGGGAACATCTTGCGAGGCGGGAGAGAGTTCGCGGTTCGACATTCGAGGTATTCGGAACTTCGAACCCAGAACTTAGAACTTCTTTCTCCCGAACCCCCACCGGACTATTTGAAAAGAAATGTGCCCTTCGGAAAGGTCTGGTAGCAGCGGTCTGAGACCTCCTGGCCATGCGATTGTAAGCACTGAAGTATTTGCCCGCTCCCAGGCGTAACTGCTCTGCAGAATCGCTTGATATCCCCCTCGCAGGCCGCCATCACTCGACTTTGATCTTCCTTCCACTTTACAAACCGCTCGTGCAACTGGTTTTGGCACAACAGTGGAAGCTGTTTGGCACGCTGTTGCAAGCAACGAGTACGAGTAGAACCATCCGGAGAGTCGGGACACAATTGTTCGATGTCCGAGTCGCACTTCAACCTGGTCGCCTGCGGCGTAGGAAAATCCATCCTTGTCACTACCGGAGCTTCAGCGTTGGAGTCACGCGATCGATCATCGTCCGGTCTCGACACAGCTGCCGCTGAAGGCAGCGGAGGAGAGATCGGAATGGTGAAATCCAACGTGGGTGGCGAAGACAGGGAAGACGAGGACTGCGCTGCCTGACGAGTCTCTACGGGCACCGCAGCCGAAGACAACTCTTCTTGTGACGGGAAATTGGTGACCACCGTCACCCACACGAGCCCAAGTCCCAGGATAGTGATTGCCCCGGTAATGATCCCGCTCGAAGGCTGTTGCTGATCCATGACTACTCCCTACTCTGACCAAACCCAGCATAGGATAAGCCGTCAGGAAAATCGACGAATTGTTAGGTTTCTGATAGTAGCGCGTGACAAGCGAGCGGGGCGAGACGGAAAGGACTCGATGTTCTGAGTTAGTTCCGGACAACTCAGAACCCAGAACTTTGAACTCAAAACTTCAAATCTCGCCCATCTCGCTTAATATAGTTGTGGGCTAGTTTTCCGGAGTCTCGACGATGTGGTTTTCAAACCTGGTGCAGCCTTCGGCGAGCAGCCGATTGGTGAGCATTTCTCCAGGCCATTCAATGGGTAAATCGGCCGTGAAGATCCACACATCGGGAGAGGTCCACACGGGACCGTGGTCTTCAGGAAGTTCGGGATCGAACAGATCGGTCCAAACCGGCATGTACACGCCGTTCCCGCACTGAGTATGGAGGTGCACAATCGTGCGGGCCCTGACAAGAGGGTCCAGATCGCGCCAGACTGCCGCGGTCTCATCCGCCAACCGATGGAGCCGCACAGCATTTTGCGCATCGAAAATAGCGTAGGCGGCATAGACCGGGGCTTCGATCATATCGGGAGCCAACGCCAATTCAGGACATTGCGCCGCGAGGCCTTCAAGGAGAGCACGGCGATGCCGGTCTTCCAGCGAATCGGGTAGTCCAGAGTCCGGCACACCGATCAGCTCAAAAAAGAGAAAGGCGGTATTCTCGACTGGAGGATAGAGTCGAGCGGCAATTGACATGGCCCTCTGGGAATCCGCCACCGTGCTCAAATGATCGTTCAACCCCTGGAGACTGAGCGGCTCCAGCGTCGAATCGGTCAATAAGCGCGACTCCACTCGCACTACCGTCCCGGCAGAGAGCCGGAGATGCCGATGCAACAGCTCCGCCGTCGCAACCGGATCGATCTTCAACTTGAGGGGATGGGCCAGATTGGCCTGGAGAGGAAGTTCCAATGCCGCCATAACGGCATAGGACAATTTTTCATCGGCCGGCCCATCGATGAGCACGGAACAGGATGCCTCCGCGAGTAGATCGAAGAGCCATTCCGCCATGTCCTCATCCAGCGCTGCCAATACCGTTAAGAGGTCGTACTCCCGCCCCTGCTCCAAGAAAGCTTGCAGCGTATCGATTGCCGCATCGGTATCGCCATGGTCATGGCGCCGGGCATTGATCAAGTGAACGAGATCTCGTGTGAGGGGATCAGGGCGAGACCAACTTAACATAACGACAGACTCCTACCGCACAGCCGGGCAGCACTGCGCTCCATGTTGCCAAACTTTTCCTGTGGTAGCAAGCGCTCCAACAGTTTCTTCCCACAGAGTCCCAGCCAACGGTCGGACGGTATACGGCTCACGATCCCATCACCTTTACCAATACGCGTTTTCGTCTCTGCCCATCGAACTCCCCATAGAAAATCTGCTCCCACGGGCCGAAGTCCAATCGGCCTTCGGTAATCGCAACGACGACTTCTCGCCCCATCAGCTGGCGCTTTATGTGAGCGTCGCCGTTATCCTCTCCTGTCTCGTTGTGTTGATAGGCCGCGTCCTGAGGAACGAGCCGGTCTAAGAATCGGTCATAGTCCTTGAGCAAGCCTGGTTCGTCGTCATTAATATAGACGCTGGCCGTGATATGCATGGCATTGACCAACACAAGCCCCTCCTGGACGCCGCTCTTCTCGACCACCGCCTCAACCTGCCGCGTGATGTTGAGGTAGGCGCGCCGCGTCTTTGTCTCGAACCAGAGTTCTTCACGATACGATTTCATGGCCATCGGTTAGTGGGCGCTCATTCTGCCGAACTGGGCAGTCAAGATGCAAGCTGCACCACTACAGGTATAATGGAGCTATGTCCGTTAGAAAGACGACCAAGTCCTTACGCCCGCCGAAATCTTCACGGCTTCGACTTTCAGCCCATGCCAAAATCGTCCTGCGCGGACGCTATCTAGCCAAGAACGCTGCGGGAACGATCGTCGAAACGCCGGCCCAACTATTCTGGCGCGTCGCGACAGACATCGCACAAGCTGAACGGCTCTACCCGACCGCCGGTCGGCTGCCCCACGCGGCTCAACGCTGGTACGATTGCCTGGCTCGCCTCGACTTTCTCCCCAATTCTCCCACGCTCATGAACGCCGGGCGACGCCTCCAGCAGCTCTCCGCCTGTTTCGTCCTCCCAATCGAAGACTCCCTCGGCTCCATTTATGACAACCTGAAACATCAGGCGCTCATCCACCAATCGGGCGGCGGCACAGGATTCTCGTTCAGTCATATACGCCCGCAGAACGACCTGGTGGCATCGTCAAGCGGCGTCGCTTCCGGACCCATTTCCTTCATGCGCCTCTTCAACCTCTCGACGGACGTCATTAAGCAAGGAGGAACCAGGCGCGGCGCGAATTTGGGCATCCTCCGAATCGACCACCCGGACATCCTCGACTTCATCGCACTCAAACAAACACCGACCGAAATGACAAATTTCAATCTATCGGTCGGCATCACCGATTCCTTCATGCGGGCCCTCGCACGCCGTCGCACCTATGCCCTGATCAATCCTCACACCAACAAGCCGATGAGGCGGGTCTCGGCACAGCTCGTATTCGATCGGCTCGTCGAAGCGGCATGGGCCAGCGGCGAGCCAGGCCTGGTCTTTCTCGACACAATCAATCGGGCCAATCCCACCCCGCGCCTTGGACCCATCGAATCGACCAACCCTTGTGCTGAACAGCCCCTCCTGGACTATGAGTCCTGTACCCTCGGGTCCATCAACGTCGCCAACTTCGTCTCACGAGCGGATGCGGGCCCCGCCATCGACTTCGCCCGATTGGCCGAAACCATTTCCCTTGCCGTACGCTTCCTCGACAATGCGATCGATCGCTGCCGCTTCCCGCTTCCTCGAATCGACCACATGACGAAACAAACCAGGAAGATCGGTCTGGGCATCATGGGCTTCGCCGACCTGCTGATTTCCCTCAATATCCCCTACAACTCCGAAGCCGCGCTCCACACAGCGAAGACTCTAATGGAGTTCTTTCAATCTCGCGCCCACTTTGCATCGACAGAGCTGGCATCTGAACGAGGAGTCTTTCCTGCCTATCGAGGCAGCCAGCTCCAACCACTTCACCAGCGGCATCGAAACGCGACCGTGACCACCATCGCTCCAACCGGCAGCATCAGCCTCATCGCCGGCTGCTCGCCCGGCATTGAACCGTTATACGGCGTGCAGGAAGTCCGCCGAATCATGGACGGTGTCGTGCTGACTTCCCTTCATCCAGCCTTCGTCCGTCGCGCAGGCAGGCTCGGTCTCGATCTCGGCTTACTCCAGCCTGACCTGGCAGCGCATCCCTCCATTCAACATTTGACCCATATCCCCGAAGAGCTCCGTCGGCTGTTTGTCACGGCGCACGATGTCTCGCCCGAGCATCATGTGCGTATGCAAGCGGTATTTCAGCGATATAGCGACAGCGGCGTCTCGAAAACCATCAATTTGCCTGCCTCGGCGACCAGGGCCGAGGTGGCCGCAGCCTTTCTGCTTGCGTACGAACTCGGATGCAAAGGCCTCACCGTTTTTCGAACAGGCAGCCGGGAGGGGCAGGTCTTTTCCTGCAGCCCCACTCACCCCTGTTGAATCTAGCCCACATTATTCATG
>JANNIV010000214.1:0-2786 GCA_031405355.1 Nitrospira sp. | reverse complement strand
CGACACCGGCTGCGAGACCAGCCAACAGAGGATTGCGCTGCATAAACGAGGGCTGTCCGGCAGGCGCCGGCTGGGCTATAGGCGCCTGGCTGCTGGACGCTGATGGTGGCGTAGCAGCGGATGGTTTCGGAGTGACCGACTGTTCAATAGGTTTCGCGCCATTCTGTTCATAGGTACGTGATCCACGGCTGCCCATGCTCCCAGGGGCGCCACTGCTCCTGGAACCGCTGGAATATCCGCCACCATATCCTCCGCCGCCTCGCGCTCTCGCAAAGGAGAGGGTTGGGAGTCCGATCAGAGCAATTACGATAATCGCGGCAATGAGTTTTGTTGCGTTCAAGATAAGCATCCTTTCTATCGATCTCGCAGGTCTAGCAATTACACGCATTCATCCTAGCAGAATTGGTTCTACGAAAACCTAATATTCGAGAACATTCAGCAGAAGACCGTTATTTGGTTTTTCTGGTGTGTCTGGTTTTTGGTTGAACAAAACTAATCAGATAAACCAAATCAACCAGTTGTTTAAGGAGCGGCCAAGGCTAAGGCCGAGGTTGAGGGTCAAAAAGATGCCGAGTCGAATTGAGCGGTGCTCAGCCTAATCCTCAACCTTAGCCTCCTCGTAGATGATATGATGGGCGATGCTCCGCAGAGCGAAGCTGGTATCCATACTTTTACAAGGAGTTCATGCCCATGAATTTGGCGCGTAACATCATCGGAATCTCGTTGATGGTTCTATTGTTTTCAGGGATCGGTCTTGCGGCAGAACCGGCTGAGGTGGAAAAGTTCGTGAAGGCCCGTATCGATATCGGCGAGATGATGACGAACTACTTTCAGGGTGGAGGAATGTTCAAAGATGGGCAGCGTCCGTCGGCTGACCAGATGAAGGATATGGGTGCGGATATCCACACGAAACTCGGCAAGCTGTTAGCGCAGTACGATCTGACGGTCGAGGAATATCGAAAGCGCAGTCCGGAAGTCTTTGCCGATGATGCGGCGGTCAAGAGCTATCTCAACGAGCATCCGGACCTAAAGACACGATACGAAGCGCTTCCGCTGGATCGGATGGGGCGCGGTGGAAGCACCGGGCGGGGATACTGAACTTGTCTATTTGGTTGATTAGTTTTTCCGGTTTATTCTCCTTCGCCAAATACCCCGTAGCTTCCGGCCTTCGTAGCCGAAGCGGCTGCTTCGGGGAGCTTCATTTCGTTAGTTAAGCAAGAAGATCGAAACGGGTTAGCTCTTTCGGAGAACGGGATGATCATCAATGATACCGAATCGGCTGATATCCACACTCCCACGGGGCTCATGCGTACGTATCTCTTTCGGCCAGTGGCGAGGGGGCGGTATCCAGGCCTGGTGCTGTTCTCGGAGATCTTCCAGGTGACGGGGCCGATCCGGCGCACCGCGGCGATGTTGGCGAGCCACGGATTTGTGGTGGCAGTTCCGGAGATCTACCACGAACTGGAACCGGCCGGCACCGTTCTGGCCTACGACGAAGCAGGCGCCGAGCGCGGCAATCGGCATAAGACCACTAAGTCACTGTTGGGTTACGACGGCGATGCGCGTGCAGCGCTGGATTTCCTCAAGTCCTCATCACACTGTACCGGCGCGTTGGGTGTTATGGGAATCTGTATCGGGGGGCATTTGGCCTTTCGTGCGGCGATGCAACCAGACGTGCTGGCCGCCACCTGTTTCTACGCAACCGACATCCACAAGCGCAGCCTGGGCGAGGGCATGCACGACAACAGTTTGGACCGAATCAGCGAGATCACGGGCGAACTGCTGATGATCTGGGGCAGGCAGGACCCACATATTCCCCGCGAGGGGCGGGCGCTGATCTACAATGCACTGAGCGATGCCGGCGCGCATTTCCAGTGGCATGAGTTCAACAACGCCCACGCTTTTCTTCGCGATGAAGGTCCCCGCTACGATCCGGCTGCGGCCCGAATCTGTTACGACATGGCGCTGGAGCTGTTCACCCGCAAGTTGGGAGAAGGTGACCGGCTCGCGGCTTCGGGGTAAGTTTATCTGGTCTATTTAGTCTATCTGGTTTGTCTGGTTGATCGGACTGGAAATTCATTCAGAAGAACCAGACAGACCAGAAAGACCGGCCAACCAGACAGACGAGCCCGAGCGCGTTGCGCGAGCACAGAAGATCATCAGGCTCCATCCCCTCCCCACCTTTCATTGACTCCACCCCACCCTCTCCATATAATGCCGCTCGCTAGTTGATTTTGACTGCCTTTCCACACAGTTATGACTTCTTTCTCCAGGGCATCAGTGGCGGAAACATGGGACAAGATCCGCACGGAGATTTCCCATGCCTTTTCGACTAAATCAGGAGCCGAGGTGTTTACGACCGAAGACCTTACCCTGCTTGAACGGGTGGCCGATGCGGTGGTGAAACGGGGAATGGCAGCTCCTGCCACGGTTTTTCTGGAATCGCTTGGCCCCATGAATTTCCTCGGCAGCCAGGCACTGTATTTTCTGACTCCAATCGTTGAATGGGCCTTCCAGGCGAAAGAGGTCGAGCAAGTGGCTCGGTTGCTTGAACGTCGCGATACGATTGCTCGTCTCATTGCCATCATTGAAACGAAGTCTGCTCCCCAAGTTCCTCCCCAGGCTCCTCAAGGAGCCTCTGCTCGATGACTTGCGGACGTGAAACGTTAAACGTGAAGCGCAAAGCGCGACCAAGAGCTGATGGCATATTGCTTATAGCGTATGGCACAGACACAGATGATCCTGTGCTGTTCTTCGGGCATGTGACCGGCCATACGCCATACGCC
>JANNIV010000213.1:0-2863 GCA_031405355.1 Nitrospira sp. | reverse complement strand
GCGGTCGTCGAAGGGACCGGCGATCATGGCTGCGAGTACATGACCGGCGGAGTGGTTGTCGTATTGGGTCAGACAGGACGAAACTTTGCAGCCGGTATGTCGGGCGGCGTAGCGTTCGTGCTGAACGAATCCGACAAGTTCCAATCGCGCTGCAACTTCGGCATGGTGGAGTTGGAAAAGGTGAAGACAGCGGAAGACAAGAAGACGCTGCATCAGATGATCACATCGCATTTTATGTATACCGGCAGCCGGAGCGCGAAGCGCATCCTCGACAGCTGGGAGTCGATGCTGCCGAAGTTCGAGAAGGTGATGCCGGTGGACTATAAGCGCGTCTTGGAAGAACGGAAGAAGAAGGCGGCAGCGGGGAAGGGGTAAGCAAGGGGTAAAGGGGTAAGGGTAGAACAAGGAACAGGGTCGATCAGTATGAACTCAGAACTTTGGACTCGAAGAAATGGGTGATCCCAAAGGTTTCATGAAATATGCCCGTGAGGGCCCCAAGCGGAAGCCGGTCGAGCTGCGTGTGCTCGACTGGAAGGAGATGTATGAGCCCATCTCCGAGGACAAGCTCAAGACGCAGGGTGCCCGCTGTATGGACTGCGGTGTGCCGTTCTGCCAGGGCAACACCGGCTGTCCGGTTGTGAACTTGATTCCAGACTGGAACGATCTCGTCTATCGTGGCCGTTGGAAAGACGCGCTCAAGGCGCTCCATACCACCAACAATTTCCCTGAGTTTACCGGACGCCTTTGCCCGGCGCCCTGTGAAGGGGCTTGCGTGCTCGGCATCAACGAAGACCCCGTGTCCATCCGTATCATCGAGTGGAACGTCGTCGACCGTGGCTTCAACGAGGGCTATGTCGAACCGATGCTGCCGGTGGTGAAGACGGGCAAGACCGTGGCCATTGTCGGTTCAGGTCCGGCTGGTATGGCAGCGGCGCAGCAGCTTACGCGTGCCGGTCACAGCGTCACCCTTTTCGAAAAGTCCGATCGCATCGGCGGCCTGCTGCGTTATGGTATCCCCGATTTCAAAATGGAAAAGTGGGTCATCGACCGTCGGCTGGAACAGATGAAAGCCGAGGGTGTTGAGTTCAAAACCGGCGTGACGATTGGAAATGACATCACAGGCGAACAACTGCGAGAACAGTTCGATGCCGTCGGCCTTTCTATGGGCGCGGAGCAGGCCCGTGAGTTGCCGATTCCTGGCCGTGAGCTCAAGGGCGTGCATCTGGCGATGGAGTTTCTCACGCAGCAGAATAAACGTACGTCGGGGATTCCCGTCACGGATGAGCCGATTACGGCAAAGGGCAAGCGCGTCGTCATCATCGGCGGTGGCGACACCGGGTCGGATTGTCTTGGCACGGTGCACCGACAGGGATGTGTCGAGGCGTACCAGTTCGAATTACTCCCGGAGCCGCCACCGACTCGTGCTGATTCAACCCCCTGGCCGCTCTGGCCCATGCAGCTCCGCACCTCGCATGCGCACGAAGAGGGCTGCGATAGACAGTGGAGTATCTCGACCACGAAGTTCACCGGCCACGATGGCCAGGTAACGAAGCTCCACGGCAACAGGGTGAAGTTCGAGAACGGCAAGTTCACGGCAATCCCAAACAGCGACTTCGAGATGGATGCAGATCTCATTCTTCTCGCGATGGGCTTCACTGGCCCGGTGAAGAACGGCCTCCTGGACAGCCTAGGCGTGAAGTACGACGCTCGTGGCGCAGTGGTTGCGGACGAACACTTCATGACCAACCTCGACGGTGTCTTTGTCGGCGGCGACACCAAACGCGGCGCCTCGCTCATCGTCTGGGCCATCGCTGAAGGAAGAAAGATGGCAGCAGGGATCGACAAGTATCTGCAAGCCGGCAAGTCTGCCAAGAAATCAGCCTCCTGAAGTTTTCCCCCTAGATTAAACCAGAGTCAAACTAGTCAACCTCCTTCGCTCGCAGAAGGTGGAGGGGATGGAGCCTGATGATCTTCTGTGCTCGCGCAACGCGCGGCCTCCGAAGGCCCTCGTTGGACGCGCGCAGTGGAAGATCAATCAGCCCCCATCCCTGGAGAGAACGAGCAAGCCTGGAGGGAGCATGTCTAGCGTTTGATGCGCACAATGAAGGGCAGCCTCGGCCATTCTCCTATAGCGAGCAAGAGAGAATCGGAATCCCTCGTTGACCGTAGTGCCTCAGGAAGTTCCAGCTTTCCTTCTCAGCTGAGTCTCCGTGGATCCCTGCTTCTCCGGCAAAGTTTGCTCTAAGCCCTGGCACCGCCAGGACATGGGAACTGACTTGCTAGGTTGACACAGTGCCTCACAAAAAGTAGCCTGTCGCGGAATTCTTTGAGATAGAGAGCGGCTGGGAGCGATTGCGTGGCAGAGGACATTATAGAACGTGTGCGAGCGGCTGGTCGAAAGCGGCTCTTATATTTGCCCCATGCGATTCGACAAATGTCTCGGTCAGACCGGATGATCACGTCTGAAGAAGTGCGAACAGTTGCTATGACGGGTCAGTTGATAGAAAATTACCTTGATGATCCTCGTGGACATAGCTGTCTGCTGCTGGGTTTTGGAAATGGAGATCGTCCGATTCATATCGTCGCAGCGCCGAAGGACGAATATCTGGCCATCATCACAGCCTATGTGCCTGATCCAGCTCAATGGTCTTCGGATTTGATGAGGAGGACATAGTATGGAATGTCTCCATTGTAAGGGGCGGATGGAGCGGAAGACGGCTCCGTTCAGCTTGGATCGGAAAGGGTACCATGTATCCTGGGATGCTATTCCGGCTTGGGTTTGCACACAATGCGGTGAGCCATACTTTGAAGCCAAGGAAGTGGAACTGATTCAGAAAGCGCTTACTGCGTTGGAGCGCGAAGG
>JANNIV010000212.1:0-7262 GCA_031405355.1 Nitrospira sp. | reverse complement strand
GACGGTTTCCGTGAGTGCAGGGGAAGAGCGAGCCCTGGAATCTCGGCCAAAGGTTGAACTCAGCGCAGGGACGTGGATCAGTGTCGGCGACACTCGATGGGCGCATAATGCTTCCTCGGTTTCAGGATTTGGTGATCCAACGTCGAAACTGACCTACAAGGATGTCGGCAGCAACGTGATCGACCTGACGGGGAAGTTCTGGTTTTCCCCAAGGATGTTTGGACGGCTGAATGGAGGATTTGCAGATATCGGTGGCGGGCGCTTGACGGACGATGACTACGCGACAGGGCAACGTTTGGTATCAAGAACGACCAGCGACATTGCCGGCAATACTATGTATTACGTCAATGCCGATCTGGGTGGGCGCGTGAAAGAGTTCGCAAACTCCCGTGGCTATCTGGACATTTTTGGAGGATACCAGTATTGGCATACGGAATATCAGGCGGTTGGACTAGGGAGAGTGGTATGCGATACAGCCGTAATTCCCACGTGTAACGATCCACTTCCTCCTCCGGGAGAGACTGTGATTACAAACAGGGCAAATTGGCATTCGATTCGAGTCGGGGCTTCCACTGAATATCGATTCACTCGACGCCTCAGCTTGCTTGGAACTGCAGCTCTTATTCCACTGAGTATCATCGAGAACAAGGACATCCATCACCTGAGAAGCGATCTGCAGCAGAACCCCAGCATCTCCATGCTGGGATTTGGCATTGGAGCCAATGCTGACGTAGGTGCCAGGTTCATGTTTACCAAAAACATTGGACTGAATGTCGGCTACCGTGTCTGGTGGAACCATGCAATTGACGGGACTGTGACGTTTCGTGGCACGAACGGTTCTTCCGAGCATCCACTGACTCAGTTTGATTCTCTCCGCCATGGTCTGACGGCCGGTCTCAACTTCACGTTTTAGCAGGATGCAGAAGAAGCCCGCCAATGCGAAGAAGGCTGAGGCTTAGGTTGAGGTAAAGAAAGTCTGATTATCACTCAGCCTTAACCTCAACCTCAGCCTTCATCATGTGGGTCTAGTTACCGTCGGCGTCCTGATGGCAGCGTTTCGTCTTCATATTGGGCGAAGAGCCGCTTGGCTTCCGGATGGAGATGGCTTGGATGGCCGTGTGGAATACCGACGGTGCGGAAGAGCGGGGTGAGTTTGCCGTTTGGATGTAAATAACCGGCGCGAAGCGGGACAGTGCGTGTACTGTGGCGGACTAAGTGGCAGGGGGTCGGTCTGATCGAGGTGATCCACTCGGCGATGTCGTGAGGGTTACCGATCGAAGCTGAGAGTAAGAGCATACGTGCTTGGCTCGGACAGAAGATGATCGTTTCCTCCCAGACGACGCCCCGCTCCGGATCTGCGATATATTGCGACTCGTCCAAAATAACCAGGCCTAATGTATCCAACCGTATATCGATCTCGCCGCCGCCTGCGTCGTAGAGCAGATTGCGCAAGATTTCCGTCGTCATAATCAGAAGGGGCGCTTGTCCATTGTCGCGCCGATCGCCGGTTAGAATGCCGACCTGGTCTGCGCCGAATATTTTTGAAAACTCCGTATACTTGGTGTTCGAGAGGGCCTTGAGAGGCGATGTATAGATGACGGTCCGATTCTCTGAAATCGCGCGGCGAGCTGCTTCGACTGCAACATAGGTCTTTCCGCTTCCCGTCGGAACGCTCACGACCACGTCACCGTCTCTCAGTTTGGCGATGGCGTCTTCTTGCCAGGCATCCGGGACAAAGGGCTGTGACGGCGGCACTCCCAGTCCCTCCAACCAGCTGGAGAGAGTAACGCCTGGCTCATGGGATTCCTGCTCAACCGGCCTGTGCGTGGAGCGACGCTGAGGCGCCGTGGCTTTCGGTTTTCTCGCGGTTGGGGCTTGAGGAGGGGGTTGCGTTGGGCGAACCGGTTTTTCGCCGATCAAGGTCATTAAGTCGGACTCAAAACCCGCGCGATTCTCAGCGGAATGGCGCAGCAAGACATCGATCAGGCGGCGTTTACCTGCACGAAAATGCCGTTGAACACGCCCGCGCGCAAGCCGGTGCAAAAGTGCGATCGGTTGTTGAGCCAGCAGTTTTTCGAGTTCTTCAGTAGTCATAGTTTGAGGGGGTAGCGAGGGGTAGAGGGGTAACGGTGTAGTAAGATAGCCGCTCGTATCCCTTTATCCCGATACCCCTGTACCTCTTCTTCACGGCAATTCCTCCAGCACCCCTCGGCGCAGAGCGGCGATAGCACGCGACGCAGTGTCTGCCAATCCTGGATGAGTAGACTTCAGCGTGTGCAGTTGTGATAGGAACTCGAGGGTTCGTGCTAAGAGGCGATAGATATCACCTTCAGCCATGGTGGTGCTTTTGCAGAGGCCAATCCACGTGAGCGTAGGGTCGCCGATCCACCGTTCTGTTACCGCTGCAATATCGGCCCGCAAGAGCGGGGGATCTTCATGCGGCGAGAGGGAGACAGCCAGTTTGCGGACCTGCCCGAGTAGTGAAGCGAGCCCGGAACTGACGCGTGGGAAGGCGCCGGGGCGATCATCGTCGTGCGCGATGCTGGACATCACGGCGGCCAGCGCCGCAGGATCGGCTCCGTTGAATGCGTCGGCCCTGAGCAATTCCGTGATGAGCAGCGAGTGGTCGATGCGGATGAGCCTGGCCCATTCACCGTCCTCGGTCAGATGGGCTGTCGGCGTGAGATATCCAAATTGTTGGAGGACGTCGATTTTTTCTTGAAAACGGTGCCAGAGACTTGTGCGCAGAGCCTGGATCGATTTGACGTGTCGATGCTGTTCCTGCCGAAGTTTGGAAGCGAGGGGATAGTCTGTCTGGCAGGCGGACCGCGAAGGACAGGTCGGACAGGCAAAGTCGCCCAGAGTTTGCACGATGGCATCAGGAATCGGTTCATTATCCTTCGGAATCAGGATGGGAAGCTCCGGCAGCCTGCCTGGCAACTCTTCCAGGTGATGGAGTAATTCTTCGACGCTTTCAGGTGTGCACCAGGGATAGACCGGCGCGTCCACGCAGTCGAGGATACGGTCGGACACTTCGGTCACTGTGGAGGCGGGAGATTCGGTAATGCCTCCGCCTTCACGCAGCGCCGTGATCATCGGGCTCTTCTGTCCTTTGCTGCGATATTGTCGCAGGACCACGCCCCGTCCACGGGCGAAACCCACCACGCGACCGGGTGTGAGAAAATGAAAACGCGCGGCGACTTCCGGTGGCTCATGTCTTCTGATGGGAGCCCGGTGCGACTTTTGCCGGCGCACCTGATCGAAGGTCTGCCATTCTGTGATCCAGTCTGTGCAGACGCGCGGTCCGAACGGTTCCATTTGATCGTCCAGAACGTCCAGCTTGCGAGCCAAGACCTCGGCGCGCTGGTTGAGCTGAAACTGCGCGAAGCTTTTGGCGAGAATCGGTTGGATTTGATCCAGAGGATGCGCTTTTAACAGGTTCAGAACCATTGGATAGCTGATGACGAATTGGCTGTTGATCGCTTCCGGATGCCCGGTGAAGCCTTTTGTCAGTACGTTCAAGTCGATGTAGGGCGAGGGGGTGACGATGGCGAAACCTACCAAGTCTTTTCCTCGGCGCCCAGCACGTCCGGCTATTTGCTGCACTTCGCCGATGGTCAAGTCCATGAAGTCGCGTGACTTGCGAATGCTGGATTGCGTGATGATGACCGTTCGTGCAGGGAAATCGACCCCCGCGGCCAGTGTGGTCGTGGCGAAGACAGCATCGAGGCAGCCATGACGCATCAATTCCTCAACGGCGATTTTCCACGAAGGCAGATGGCCTGCGTGATGGGCGGCCACGCCGATGCGCTGGACGGTCGGAATGAGCGGGTGTTCCGCGATGCTGGGATATTGTGCGATCACTTTTTCCAGTACAGCGGCAATCGCCGCTTGGCGAGGCGGTGGGAGGAGGATATGGCTATGGTCGAATGCCTGCATGGCTTCATCGCACGCACGGCGTGACGTAAGGAACACGATGGCGGGGGTCAAGTGCTTGTCGCGAAGCGCGATGATCAGATCAACCGGATGAATCGAGGGAGGCATGCAGTTTCATTCCCTTTGCAATCACGACCAAGCCGGATTCGGTGACGGTAAATCGCTGGACGTCGGCCTCTCGGTTATATCCGATTTCTGAGTTGGGCGGGATGATGACATCCTTGTCGATGATGGCCCGTCTGACCCGGCTCTGTGCGCCGATGATGACGTTTTCCATGACAATCGATTCACGCACCTCTGCATGGTCTTGCACGCGAACGTTCGGCGATAGCACAGAGTTTTGTACCCGGCCACCGGAGACAATGCAGCCGCCGCAGACGATGGAATCCAGCGCCACGCCCATTCTGCCGCCTTGATAATCTTGCGAAAAGACGAATTTGGCCGGTGGAAATTGCCCTTGATAGGTTCGAATCGTCCAATCCTGGTCGTAGAGATTGAAGAGAGGATCCACCGCGACGAGGTCCATGTTCGCCTCCCAGTAGGCGTCCAATGTTCCGATGTCCCGCCAGTACTTCACGTTCTTCTTGTTCGCGTCGACAAATTTGTAGGCGTAGACACGTCGATCGCGAATCATGTTCGGAATGATGTTTTTTCCGAAGTCGTGACTTCCGCCCTCTTGGGCGTCAGCAATCAAGTATTCGCGAAGAATTTGGGTGCGAAACATGTAGATGCCCATCGAGCCAAAGGCATGGGTTGGATCGTTGGGAATCGACGGTGGGTGGGCCGGCTTCTCGATGAAGTCCGTAATACGGAGATCCTCATCCACGTGGATCACGCCAAATCGATGGGCTTCTTCGATCGGAATATCGATCGCGCCGACCACGGCATCGGCGCCTTTGGCAATCAGCCAATGAAAGATCTCCATGTAGTTCATCTTGTAGATATGGTCGCCGGCAAGGATGAGCACATAGTCCGGTTGTTCGCTGTCGAGCAGAAACAGGTTTTGATAGACCGCGTCGGCAGTGCCTTGGTACCATTCTTCACTGATCCGCTGCTGGGGTGGAATTGAGGCGATGAATTCGCCGAGTTCGGCGTTGAAGACGTTCCAGCCTGCGCGGATGTGACGGTCGAGCGAGTGGGATTTGTACTGGATGAGGACGGCGACTTTTCGAAGCCCGGAGTTGAGACAATTGCTGAGTGTGAAATCGATAATACGGTATTTCCCACCAAACGGGACCGCCGGCTTCGCCCGGTGTTCGGTGAGGGGCTGGAGACGTTCGCCCTTCCCGCCGGCCAGCACCATGGTGAATATATTTTGCATTGCGGCGAATTGTAGCAGGACGTTCTGGAAATAGAAAGAAAGCAGACTCGTTGACATCGTAAGAATCTCGGATGATACTAGGCAGGTCAGCCTAGGAGTATGTGTGAGTATTCGAGTAAAGGAGCGAGTATGAAGCGGGATGTACTGGTCACGTCGCTGGTGAAGCAGAAGGCGGCTCAGAAGCCGGCCGTGGACCGCAGTAAAGATGCGCTCTGGCGGCTAGAGCATCTTGAAAGCCAAATGGCGACGTTGTCAGAGTTGGTCCGTGAGCATGCGGAGGATGTCGATCGATTGGTCCGCATTGTGGCCGAAGATCGCGACGTCATTCGGCGACAGTTATTGCGCAAGCACCAAGCGCAAGTCCGGGTCCGCAAGCATCTTCGTAACTCCAATTCCAAGGTAGGCCTCGATTCCTAAGTTTGGTGATCGCCTGCCGTCGTTTTCTTCTCGCGAGCTCACCCGCTGCATAGGTCGTTCCTGAAACCTGGGCGAGACAAGAAAAAAGTGCGCGATAGGCATGACGCGAGGTTCTGAGTGTTGGGTTCGAAGTTCAGAACACTTCAGTCCTCAGCCGTGAGCCCGCCGCTGTTGTACGAATTCGTCTGCGAGAGCGATACGAATCCTAGCAAAGGGGGAGAAAGGAGATGACTGTGCAGCAACGACATTCATGTTCCTGGGGATTTGTCATGTTGATTGTGTCGGTCGGGATGGCTCAGACCCTCTGGGCTAAACCTTGGAGCTTGCCCATAGGACTGGATCCGGCAGATAAAGAATGGGGCATTCCAGTTCAGGTGCCCTACGAGGTGGTTCCAAAGGGACAGGATCTGCCTGCTGAATCTGTTCCTCAGAATACGAAGCCGTTGACGGCCGTCGAAGTCCAGCGGGCGGAAGCGCTCTTGCCATTGCTGGAAGGCGCACAAGAGTTTTGGGCAATGGGAGAATTCGTGCATCTCGGCGAGCCTTCCGTCCCGGTGCTGGTCAAAGGTTTGACCATGCCGGGGCCGCGTATTCGCTACAACACCATTGAAACGATTTCGATGTTGAAGGCAGCCTCAGCGGTTCCGGCCCTCGTTGCAGCAGCCAAGGAACCGAACGAGATCCCGAGGGTACGTGAACATGCCTTGCGAGTGGCCGTTCGATTGGACGGGGCCAAAGCCGTGGATGCAATTGAGGTGATGGCGAAAGATCAAAATTCGTCGATTCGGAAGGCGGCTGCGTTCGAGGCCCGGTATGTCAGAGAGAAAACTGTGATACCGTTTCTGATCGGGATGATTGCCGATGCCGAACGTTTTGTCGCAGTCTCAGCGGTGCAGTCGCTCTGGATTCTGACCCGACATGAAACGGAGTTTCACGATTGGGAGACGTCGACCAGCCAAGATCGTCAGGAGTGGACGGTTGAGTGGTCGGAATGGTGGAACGGCCAGAAACATAGCTTCGAACTGTCGGACCAGAAACGGCCCGCGCGATCTCGTTAATTTGGTTGGTTTGGTTTGTCTCGTTTGTTTGGTTGACCTAAACTAACCAGATGAACCAAATCAACCAAATAAACAAAATGAACCAGATCAACCAGTTTCGCTGCGTCTTGCGAGGGTGAAAAATCCTGTGTTATATTTTGCAAGTTGGCCATTTTGTCATAACGCTTAATAGAAGGATGATCGGTACGGTCCATGCCTAAGCTCCCGATTGCAAAGCTCGGTAATCCCATCTTGCGCCAGGTTGCGGCCAAGGTGAATCCTCGCGACATTCGCACGTACGACATGCAGCAATTCATCGATAATTTGATTGAGACGATGCTGGATGAGCCAGGGATCGGCTTGGCGGCCCCCCAGGCGTCGCGCTCGATTCAGCTGGTTGTGATGGGTTGTGAAGGGGAAGATGGATTTCCCAGAACAGTCCTCATCAACCCCAAGATTGTCTTCTATGGTCCGCAACAAGTCGAAAACTGGGAGGGCTGTCTCAGCGTGGATGGGTTGCGGGGAAAGGTGACGAGGCCGTCAGTCGTGAG
>JANNIV010000211.1:0-2113 GCA_031405355.1 Nitrospira sp. | reverse complement strand
TGAGGGATCGGAGCAGTATTGCGAAGCCGGCATGCTCCTCACCTATAGCGGCCGCGACAAAGACGGCCTGCCGACGCAGGGCGGTTACTCTACGCAGATTGTCGTGGAGGAGGATTACGTGCTGCGGATTCCCTCAGCCCTGTCGTCTGCCGGAGCAGCCCCACTTTTATGCGCCGGTATCACGACCTACTCCCCGCTTCGGCATTGGGGCGTAGGGAAATATCACAAGCTGGCAGTCGTAGGTTTGGGCGGGCTTGGGCATATGGCCGTCAAGATTGCCAACGCGATGGGTACAGAGATCACAGTCCTGAGTACATCAGAAAAAAAACGACATGATGCGATACGATTAGGCGCTAGCGAGTTCGCGCTCACTACGCAACACGATACCTTCACGCGATTACAACGCCGTTTCGATTTCATCCTTGATACTGTCTCCGCCCCGCACAACTACAACGATTACGTGAATCTGTTAAAAACCGACGGGACCATGATTTTGGTGGGCGTGCCGGACAAACCGACGCTACTGGAACCGTTCCCGCTCATTCTGCATCGCCGTCGAATCGCCGGGTCGGTGATCGGAGGCATTCGAGAAACCCAAGAGATGCTCGACTTCTGCGCCACTCACAGCATCGAATCCGACGTTGAAGTCATTCCGATCCAGCGGGTGAACGAAGCCTATGAGCGAGTCCTCAAGGGCGATGTGCGATTTCGGTTTGTCATCGATCTGGGATCGCTGAAGTAACAACGGGGCGGTCGGAGGAAAGTGGCTGGGGGACTAGGAATCGAACCTAGGTAGCCGGCTCCAAAGGCCGGCGTCCTACCGCTAGACGATCCCCCAGCGCGGTACGAAACCGAGGCATAGGTACTGAAGGTACGGGCGGGAAAGATTATTTGGCTGGGGGACTAGGAATCGAACCTAGGTAGTCAGATCCAGAGACTGACGTCCTACCGCTAGACGATCCCCCAACCGACGCCCACAGTAATATACAGGTTGCGGCTTCGTCAAGATCGGCGCTAGCAGGCTGTTGAAAAAGTCCGCCAGCACGAAGAAGGTTGAGGTTCAGGCTAAGGTTGAGATAAAGAGAATCTGATCTTCGCTTAACCTTAACCTCGACCTCATCCTACCTCACGCGTGGGAGGCCCGCTCGATTCCCTTGCGGAGCCTTAACAATGTTCGGTCTCGTCCCAACACTTCCATCACGTCGAAAAGGCCCGGGCTGGCTGTACGACCGGTCAAGGTCACACGAACCGGTTGGGCCAACTGCCCCATCTTTATTCCCTCTTCTTCGACCAGCTGCTTGAAGGCTGCTTCCCATGTCTGTTTTGAGAAGACCGGGAGAGTCTCGAAGCGAGTGAGCAGCTTGCCGAGAATCGGTGCGATGGCCGGCGTCAAAAACTTCTTTGCTGCCTCTTCGTCGAACGACGCGGCCTGCCCAAAATACGGCCTTACCCAATCGACCATTTCCACGAGCGTCTTCGCCCGTTCCTTTACGAGGACTACGAGTTGCGCGAGCCAGCCAGCCGGGGCAGCCCGGACGTCATCTGTTAACCCTGCTGCTTCTAAAAGGGGCATCAGCGCCTGAGCAACCTCGGTCGGTGGACTGATCTTGATGTATTCTGCGTTCACCCAGAGGAGCTTCTCGGGGTTGAATACAGCCGGGGACGTTTGGACGTTCTTCCAGGAAAACTTCTCGATCAGTTCCTGGCGAGTGAAGAGTTCCTGGTCTCCGTGTGACCACCCAAGCCGAACGAGATAATTCACCATTGCATCCGGCAGATATCCCATATCTTTATAGGCCGTGATCGAGGTGGCTCCATGCCGCTTCGAAAGACGGGCTTTGTCCGAGCCGAGAATCATCGGCAGATGCCCGAACCGAGGGACTGGAAACCCGAGCGCTTGGAAGATCGGAACCTGTCGTGGCGTGTTGGTGAGGTGATCGTCTCCCCGCACCACGTGGGTAATGTTCATCAGTGCATCGTCGACCACTACAGAAAAGTTGTATGTTGGGTAGCCGTTCGACCGGAGAATGATCAGATCGTCCTGCACGCTATTATCAAACAGGATCTTGCCCTTGATAAGGTCGTCGACCACAGTCTCTCCCTCTTGCGGAGC
>JANNIV010000210.1:0-4891 GCA_031405355.1 Nitrospira sp. | reverse complement strand
CATCGGGAAGAAATACGAGCCGGAAGCCCTGATCGGAAAGACCATCGTCATCGTTGCCAACTTGAAGCCGGCAAAGTTGATGGGCATCGAATCGCAGGGCATGGTCCTCGCGGCAGGCGACAGTGAGGTCCGCGGCCTCGCTACCATCCTCGAAGAAGTTGACCCAGGCACCAAGGTGAAATGAGCCTGGCGGTTTCCACCGATCCAGCCAGCGCCAACGTTGGTATCGGACAATCCAAATACCCAATTCTCAGTGAGCGCCTTCGCCTACATCCGAGCAGCGATCCCCGCTGATCTGAAAAGTCTCTGGCAGACTGCGGAGAAACTCGGTTTATACATAAACCACCGCTGGAATCTCAGAGAATGGCGCTGATGCCACACTAGTTCAGGATGCTCAAAAAGGCCGAACTTCTCACCCGCCAGCCCTGAGTCTGCAAGACAGACTCTTCGCCCTGGGACGCGTCTTATCCTAAGCAAATAAGGGGTGGCTGGGATGATTCCAACTGCGCGCGTCCAACGAGGGGAGTCTGCGACCGCGCGTTGCGCGAGCACAGGGATCGTCCCAGCCACCCCATTCCATTTTCAGCATCCTGCTAGAACGCTTGCCGCTTCGTCGCTTACATGCGACACTATTACGTATGAGCGCTCACGCTTCCTATGAACATCTCCGTAGCCGTCTGTACCTCTCGCTGGCGCTGAATGCGGTCATTATCGTCGCTGAGTTCATTGGCGGATGGGTACTCGACAGCATCGGACTTATGAGCGATGCGGGCCATAACTTCGTCGACCAGGGCGCCCTCTTTCTTGCCCTCTACGCCCATCTCCTTACGGCCAGGCCCGCCACAGAAGCCAAAACATTTGGCTATCACCGAGCCGGCATCATTGCGGCGTTCTTGAATTCGTTCATCCTGTTACTCACGGCCTTCGGCATTGCACTCGTGGGGTTCAAGCGATTACTGCAGCCCGTCCCGGTGGACGGCGGCTGGGTCATGGCAATCGCCGCCCTGAGTTTCATCGCCAATCTGAGTATCGCCCTCCTGTTGCAGCGCGGAGCCAAGGACGATCTCAATATCCGCAGCGCCTTTTGGCACATGCTGGGTGATGCTTGGGTGTCCCTGGGCGTCGTCATCAGCGGCGGCGCCATCTTACTCACCGGATGGACTGTTCTCGATCCATTGGTCAGCTTGCTGGTTGTCGCGGCCATTGCCAAAGGAGCCTGGCCGCTGTTTAAGGAATCGCTGGACGTTTTGTTGGAATCGACCCCTCCGAAGATCAGCGCCTCACACGTCGCTGCGACCATCGAAGCGATCCCCGGCGTAAAAAATGTCCACGACCTCCATATCTGGGCGGTCGAACCCCGGTTGATTATGATGACCTGTCATATCCTCGTCGACGGAGATGATTCGGCATTGACCAATGACCTTCTGCAGACCATCCGCACACGGGTCAGCACAGATTTCGGCATCAAGCACATGACGATTCAAATGGGAACCGACTGTTGCCACCATGACGAGATCCACTGCGATCTCACCACCTTGGCACAGCAGCACCAGGATGAAGGACTCGTACATGTGCACCATTAACCGGGCGGGAAGAGCGAGACTGGGAAGAGTTCGAGGTTCGAGGTCCGAGGTTCGAGGTTTCCGGAACTTCGAACCCGGAACTTCGAACTTCCTGTCGCGCTTTTCCCGCTAGTCGCGCCCGTCTCGCCTGACCATTTATGATTGCAGCAAACCGGTTGATCAATGATATAGATTAAGACGATGTCCACCTCCCCGATCCCCTTTTATGTCCTCTGCGGTTCCCTCGGCGCGGGTAAAACCACGCTCTTGATGCGGCTACTGGAACATTGGAAGAGCCAAGGCAAGCGGGCCGGCGTCTTGATGAACGAAGCGGGAGAAGTCAGCATCGACGGCCCCCGCGCGGGCACCATCGCCGAGCAAGTGATGAACCTCGCCGGCGGCTGTGTCTGTTGCGATACGAAGGAGGACTTATCCTGGGGGATCGCACAACTGTTGCAGGATTACGAGTCGGATGTGATTATTCTGGAATGTTCCGGCATGGCTGATCCGGCTGAAGTGATCGATGGCGTCACGGATCTTTACACCGCGCGCCTCACGCACTTAGAAAAAGTCATCGCCTTACTGCACCCAATCCCGACAGACAGGGAGAGTATGGGGGGATTTGTCACCAGGCAGGCAATTCGTTGCGCCGATGAACTCATTCTCAACAAACGAGACCTCTATGTTCCCGGACATTGGGAAGCGTTCAAGACCTCGATCATCGAGCAGAATCCCTACGCGCGGGTCTGGGAAGCCAGTCATGCCAGGATCGATCCCTCATCGCTGCTCGAACCAATCACCCGCAGACCGTCGGCGCAGGCGGTGAATGTGGAATTCGGAGTGCGTCGCTCGTCCACAACGAACAAGCGGGCCGCGTATCATCCCATCGCCACAACGGTTCGGCTGCCTGGCCCGTTGAACTTCGAACGATTTCTGCGCTGGATGAAGACCCTGCCCCCTGAACTAGAGCGAGCGAAAGGCTTCTTCCGCTTCGCTAAGGGACCGGAGCTCCAAGAGTTTCAATATGCCCCTCCAGGCAACGCGACCATTACGCCGATCACATTGCTCGACGAACCGAACCACGCGATCGTGTTAATTGGGCGTGGCTACGACCAGGAGCGCTGTCAGGCAGAGCTATTAGGCTGTCTTGAAAGCTAGCAGGCTGCTTTACTTAAGACGGTTCGAGGTTTGAGGTCCAAAGTTTGAGGTTTCCGGAGCTTCACGACTGACCCTCGGTTCACGTCTCACGATTCACGGCTCTTGGGAGCGAAGAGCGAATGCGCCAGTAGCGCAAGAGCAGCCACGCGGCGCCGGCTCCGAACAAGCCGCCGATCACCCAACCTCCCAGCACGTCCGTGACGTAGTGGGCCCCGATATACACACGCGACAGACCGATCAGTCCGACCAGAGGCCAACTCACCCAACCTGACCGTGGATAGAGCACGTGGAGAAAGGCTGCCGCCGTTGCGGTATTGATGGCGTGATTCGACGGAAATCCGAAGGTCTTGCCGCAGCCTTCGATCTGGTGAATATCCGGAAGCGCCAAGCAGGGCCGTGGCCGGGCCGCAAGATCTTTGATCCGCGCTCCGACGAAATCCAACAGGCCGATGGATGCTGCCAGTACCGGGGCTGCCAACAATGCCTCCCTCCACGACAGCCACAGCCAAAAGCCGGTCAGCAAGATACCAGGAACCCACAGCAAGCTTGAATTGGAGAGACTGAGTGCCAGCTCATCTAACCAGGCCAACTGACCAGCGAACCCATTGATGGCACGAACCAGCGATTCATCCAAACTCATGATTGGCTCATGGTCAATGGTCGATGGTCAATGGATAGACACTATTCTTCACTTGCCTTACATTCAGTCTTCCGACCAACGACATAGGCGTTTCTCTCCATCTCGAATGCAATTGACCAGTGACCATTGACCGCCTTCCTCGCTCATTTCGTCCTGAAGTGGATGCGCACGGTCAACTCCCCATCTATCGGCTCATCGCCTTTCAACTGGGGCTCAAAGGTCCATTTATTCAACGCAGCCATACCGGCAATGGTGAGTTCCCGATGTTTAGCCGGTTCCAACACCACAACGGTCACCCTCGCTTCCTTGGAGACCATCATGCGGGCCTTCATCCAATCGTCGAGTTCTTTGCCGTCTAAAGCCGGTGGAATAGCCGGCCAGGGGGTCGATTTCGGAACCGGCCCGAGCTGCTGGTCTTTGTTGAGCGGTAGACCATGGACATGGACCTCTGGTAACTCCAGCACATCTTCCATATGGTCGTCCTCATGCGTGGCCTCATCACCAGGCACCGCGTACGCGAAAGCAGGCCAGAGGCACATAGCGAACATGCACATCTGAACAACCCGACAAACGTTCCACACAATACGGCTCCCCAGTCGTCTTAGGTTAAGGTCAAGGCTGAGGCTAAGTAGGAATATTCTCATCTTGCCTGAACCTTGACCTCAACCTCAACCTGACTTTTCTCAGAAGAACCATTGGGCACGGAAAAAGAACGACCGCGGCATCCCGGCATGGGACACGCCCAATCCGATACTTCCCTCGCCTCGATTGATGAAATACTGTTGGTCCAGCAGGTTCACCACGTCAAACCCCAACAGAAGCTTCTGATTGTCCCACGGCAAGGGGATGACATGCGTCAGGGACATATTGTAGATCGTGTATGACGGACTATGGGTGGAGTTCGTCTTACCTCCCTCTTCCGCCGTACGCAACCCGGACGCGAACAACGTCTGGCCCGTGAGTGTCGTCCGCTCCAAAAATCGATAGGCGACCACTGCCGAACTTGTCAGGGTCTGCTGGTGATCGCAATGCACCCCGCCTTTCGAGTTGATGTCGGCAATTTCTGCCGCTTCGAGCAGGGTGTGGCCGGATTGGAGCCCATACCCTTTACACTGTCCCCAAGCCACGTTGCCGCGCCCCGTCAAGTTATCCGTGATCTGAAGTTTCAGGGCTCCATCGATGCCTCTCGTCCAACCTCGCTCAAACGCAAAGTAATTCAACAAGGGTGTTGTCCCGAACTGGCCCGCATCCGACAGATAATTGGCAAGCTTGTAGTAGCCGGTCAGTTGCAAGGTCGCCCAGCGTGAGAGCGCGTGGTAGCTGCCGACCTCGAAGTAATGGGCGCGTTCAGCTCGAACCGTATTATTCGTTGTATCTTCAGGCGCCGCCTTTGTTCCGGCAGTATTGAGTTTCGCAAAGGAAATGGCTTCGAGGTTCGGCGGCGTGAACTGCCGTCCGTAGAAGACGTGGAACACATTCGCCTGATCGGCCTTGTACGTGATCCCGACCCGCGGGCTGATCTGCGCCTCAT
>JANNIV010000209.1:0-2142 GCA_031405355.1 Nitrospira sp. | reverse complement strand
TGCGCGCGTCCAACGAATGCTTGTTCATTTGGTCTATCTCGTCTATCTAGTTTGTTTGGTTAATCGGATTGGAAATTCATTCAGAAAAACCAGACAGACCAGAAATACCAGCCAACCAGACAGACAAGCCCGAGCGCGTTGCGCGAGCACAGGAGACCATCAGCTACCCTCCCCTCTCTTCATCTAAATCGTCCCTTCTACTTGTACCCCTCCCCGCTCGTCCCCCCGCCAAATCCTCCGAAGTTCCCGCCGAATCCCCCCTGCCCTGTTCCCCAATACTCGCCTTTTTGAATCCGTTTGAAGGGATGCCGAAGGTCGGGGCGGCTGACCCACCAGAAATACGCGAACGCTCCAATGCCTGTGAAAATGGCGAGCCAAAATCCTAGGCCTTTGGAATGTCCCTTCGCGATGTCGCCGACACGGACCTCTTGCGCAGGAGACGCGAGGGCCACCACAGTGAGATAGAGGCCTTCGCCGAAATGCCCCAAATCAATCGACGGTTGCAGACTCTCGCGGCCGACCTGATTCACCACTGCGGGAGTAATCACCGACCACATCTTCCGGCCCAGCGTAATCGCGGCCTGTCGTTCCTGCACCGCAACCAGCACCATCACGCCATGTTCTTGTTGCGTCGATCCGATGCCCCACTTCTCATAGAGGGCCGTCGCATACTCGTTGGCCGACCCAAACGGCTTGATGGTCGGAACGGTCACCACGACCATTTCCACGCCGGTTTTCCGCTCAAGATCCTGACAGACAGACCGTATGCGCTCTTTCCAACCCCCATCGATCGCCTGCGCATGGTCACTCACATAGCCTTGAGGCCCCGGCAACGGGATCTTGGATCTTTCGTAAGGAGCAGCTTGAGCGATCCCCTCAAAGAGGACGAGACCGAGAACCATCGCAATGGTAACGATCTTCGTCATCGCTGCTCAGACTGCGGCAGTTGTTCGACTGTGCGCGCAAGCAGGGTCGCGGCTTGTAGATACCGGTCAAAGAGACGCGGCACTTCGTGGGAACCAGGAGTAATCTGTCCACGCTTGAGCAACCAGCAGTCCAGCAGACCCTGAAGATCCAGTTTCAGCTGTGCAGCAACGTCCTCGATCACCGCATCGGAGTGAGAGAGGACGGGACGACCGAGAAGACGTTGGACCCCGCGCAGCAAAGGAAGGGTTGCGGTAATCGAGAGCGGCAGTAAAATCATCGTCGCCTCTTCGCCTCCGCCCCCCTCGACATAGCGCTGGCGCAAACGTAAGACATGACTCGAGAGGCCCTGGACCACGCCATCTCTCAGCCGATCGGTTTTCACGTGAAAGCCTATGAAGGGATCGCGCCCGGCCAGGACGCGGTGCTGTTCTTGGATCTCCAGAAATTCAAGTGGAAAGACGGCTGCCGACCTGTGCAGCTCCTCTTCTGTCAGAAAGAGAGGCGCCAGAATCTGCTCCTTGCTCCATTGACGGTGCACCGTACTGTATTGTTTGAGAACGGCACTGTCGTATGACGAGACGAGAAGGAGGATATTCAGATTGGACCGCCCTGGAAGAAACTCGCCCCGAACGGCACTGCCGTAGAGCAACATGCCTTCCAGCTGCTCTCCGAATACCGCTGTGACCTCCTTCACATAGGTCTGCAGTCGCTTCTGTATGTCGTTCGGCAACCCCTCGATCAGACGTTCAGTCGTATCCATATCCCTCATGACGACGTCGGATGTGGAGATCTCTCATGTCCACGGATATCGGGGAGAAACCCTGCGGCAATCACGCGATCGAGCCGATTGAACGGCGGCATCGTCCGCAACCCCGCCGTGGTCGACAGAACCTGGTAGCGAAGCCGTGCGTTTCGATCCAGCGTCTGAAACACGCGATCGCGCAGGAACGCCACCACTGGATTCTCCGTATTCCAATAGAACACTTGTTGATCGGCCAATTGCTGCAACATGGTGACCTGCGGCCGTCTGATTCGCTCGAATTCTTTGAGTCTGGTGGCAGAATAATCTTGATCGGCAAGACAGCCAGGCAAGAGATCTGACAGAGCCATCGCATCGACCATGGCCTGCATGCGGCCCTGCGAGGCATGGGGATTCATCGCATGGGCGGCATCGCCGATGAGGACAGCTCCATCCGCTACCCAGGTCGGCGTTCT
>JANNIV010000208.1:0-8530 GCA_031405355.1 Nitrospira sp. | reverse complement strand
GTGTGAATCTGACCGTGGGGTTGCCGATCATCCGCACCTCGGTCGATCACGGAACCGCGTTCGATATCGTGGGAAAGGGCATCGCAGACCCTGGCAGTCTGATCGAGGCGATCACACTGGCCGCCGCGCTGGCCAACAAACGGTGAGGGGTTTGTTTTGTTTGTTTGGTTTATTTTGTTGAATGACATTCCAACGAGACAAACCAAATAACAAAACAAACCAAATAAACCAAAAAAAACAGGAGTCTAGGAGATGAGTAACCAATCGGGTGCGGCTTATGCCATGATTCAGAAGCAGCTGAAGGAATTGGATCAGATTTTCCAGGAGACCATGGAAACTCTTAATACCGTTGCCGGAGCCGAACGCATGGCCAAGTGGAAAGCCAGGACGAGTGCGCTCATCACCGAATTTCTAGGCCAGAAAGAAGGGCAAAAGTTTGCCGCTCTGCAGCCGGGACCTTCATTTACCAACGACTTCGTGGAAGAGTTTACCGATCTCACTGACTATTTCAAAATTCCGCTTACAGACTTAGCCAAGCAATTGGCGCAAGCAGCTCCTCCTCCCAAGGGAAATTAATTTGTGTCCATCCCAGACTTCCCTCCGCCGAACAAACGGCTCGGTCAAAACTTTCTGATCGACCCCAACATCGTGCGCAAAATCATCGCGTTGGCAGAATTGCAACCCAGCGACCACGTATTGGAAATCGGTTCGGGCCGCGGCATCCTGACAGAGGCGTTGTCCCAAGCAGCCGGTCGTGTGACGGCGGTCGAAGTGGACTCACGGCTCCATGCCTATCTCGAAACCAGGCAAGCGGAACTTCCGAATGTAAAGTTAGTTTGTGAAGACGCGCTGGCCTATCCGGTCGAGAGCCTGCCGATCGGGACGGTTGTCGTGGCTAACCTGCCCTACTACATTTCAACTCCGCTGCTCTTTCGATTACTCGACCAGCGGGGCCGGTTTCCCCGCATGGTGCTCATGTTGCAGGCCGAAGTGGCAGATCGTCTTGTGGCAAAACCCGGCGGCTCGGACTATGGCGTGCTCTCGGTCATGGCGCAGTATGCAGCCGAGATCACTAAATCGTTTCGTGTCTCAGCCCAGTGTTTCCGTCCCAGGCCAGAAGTCGCCTCTGCAGTGGTGCTGCTGCGGGCGAAAGAGCGCACGAGACTCAGTCAGGAGGAAGAAGTCGCATTTCGCGCGCTCGTGAAGGCGGCCTTCGCGCATCGAAGGAAAACGCTGGTCAATTCTCTGCGAGATGAAGGGTATGAACTTCTTTCTGTAGCCGAGGGATTGAAGCAATTGGATATTGCTCCGACTCGCCGGGCAGAAACATTGTCGGTTGAAGACTTTCTCTGTCTCACTCTTGCACTTTCCCTCCATCGTCTTTAGGAGGTGGGCTGGATTGTCCCCCACTGCGCACCCCTCATCGGAAGGCCTAGGTTAAGGTCGAGGCTGAGGATCGAAAAGATTCCGAATCGGATTGTCCGTGCTCAACCTAAGCCTCAACCTTAACCTTCTTCTGTGGTACGACCGCGCGTTGCACGAGCACAGGAGACCATCTAGGCTGCCCTCGCATGTTCCCTCCAAGCTCGCTCGTTTCTCTCTCATGGAATGGCACCGGTGCTGGTCCCACTGCGGCCGTCGAACGAGCACATTCTGATCGTGCGCGTTCCGGGAGCAAGGGATCGGCGCGGGTGTCATTCCATTCCTCCGCCTCCTCTTGTTTGAAATGACCCATTCCCTGTGCTAGCATCCGCTCTATGGGTGCATCCACTTCGGCCAAGCGGGGCGAGGCTCGCGGCGCCGCTTCTCCTTCTTCACACATCAAACGAGAAGTGATCGGAGTCGTCCTGATCGCGTTGGCGCTCTTGACGCTTCTCAGCATGGTGTCCTTTGTCTCGGGAGAGGTCAGGGCCGGGTTATCTGCGACCGTTCCATCCAGAAATCTTATCGGGTCGGTCGGCGCGTTTTTCGCGTCTGCTCTATTCTGGTCGATCGGCGGGGCCGGATACATGTTCCCAATACTCCTTGGCCTCATGGGTGTCCGTTGTTTCACTCAGAGCAATTTGTCGATCCGTCTGCGGAACGCCGGCGCTTCGCTGGCGGCATTGCTGTTTCTCAGCGGCCTGTTTCACCTTGAAATCATGGCCGTGCCGACCATCTCAAGCGGCCTTATTAATCGAGGGATGGCGGGAGGCTTTTTCGGGCAAGTAGTGGCCGAGAGTTTACGAGCCTATTTTGCAAGCACCGGCGCCCACATTCTCATTGTGGCTGGGCTGCTGGTCTCTCTACTCTTCACAACCCCTATCTCTCTGTCGGAGATCGTTCGGCGGATTCCCGGTTGGGGCAGTTGGATGTTCAACCGGGCTCGCGCCTTGGCCCCTGAACGATCGGTGGAAGAAGCCGTTCTTGAGTTACCACGGACAGCCAGGCAGAAATCCGCTGCATCCATCCGTGCGGTGATTGAGGAGGCGCTCCCTGAGGCGGCTGCGGAGCCGGAATTGGATTGGCCGGTCATTCAGCCATCACGACAACCGAGTCCCGAACTGGATGAGCCGATCGAATCCGAGTCGGACAAGCAGATCATCGTCGCCCAAGCGAAGGCCGGGGACTATATCTTGCCTGATCCGGCCCTGCTCTTGAGCGAACCGTCAGGTCCCCTAGGGCGTGTGACGGAAGAAGAAATCAAGGCGCAATCCGATGTGCTGACCCGCGCCCTGCTCAGTTTCGGCATTGCCGGAAAAGTGACGGAAGTTCGTCCCGGACCGGTTGTGACGATGTACGAATTTGAGCCGGCGCCGGGAACCAAAGTCGCGCGCATTGTGAACCTCGCCGACGATCTGGCGTTGGCGCTGAAGGCGATCAGTCTCCGGATCGTGGCGCCGATTCCGGGAAAATCGGTGGTTGGAATTGAAGTGCCAAACCTCTATCGCGAGACGGTGTCGATGAAGGAAGTGATGACGAGCGAGGCCTTTTCGCGCGCCAGATCGAAGCTCAGCCTGGCCTTGGGGAAGGACATTTTCGGAGCCCCCACGATCGCCGATCTGAAAACGATGCCGCACTTGCTGGTTGCCGGCGCGACAGGCGCCGGGAAAAGCGTCAGCCTCAATACGATGCTCTTGAGCCTGCTGTTTTCGGCTCGACCCGATGAGGTCAAGCTGCTCCTGATCGATCCCAAGATGCTCGAATTCCAAACGTACGACGGCATTCCTCACTTGCTACGACCGGTCATCACCGATGCCAAGTCTGCGGCGCGGGGGCTTGGTTGGGTGGTGGCTGAGATGGAGCGGCGCTACAAATTGCTGGCTGATGCAGGAGTGCGAAACATCGATGCCTATAATCGAAAAGTCGCCGGGGTGCAGGGTGTGCTGGAAGCGGAATCGGCGGCGAAGTTAGACCAGCCGGAATTGCCCATCCAGTTTCTGTCGGAAGAGGAGAGGCTTTCTGCCGGAGAAACCGCGCTTCCGGACGGCAGCCCCGGATCGTTCACGCCGCCGGCGACTCCGCCGGAGCCCTTGCCCTATATCGTGGTGATGATCGATGAGTTGGCGGATTTGATGATGGTGGCGCCGAAGGAAGTAGAAGACAGGATTGCACGCTTGGCGCAGATGGCTCGCGCGTCGGGCATCCATCTCGTGCTGGCGACCCAGCGTCCGTCGGTCGATGTATTGACCGGTTTGATCAAGGCGAACTTCCCGGCCCGCATTGCCTTTCAAGTCTCGTCGAAGACCGATTCACGCACGATATTGGATGCGAACGGCGCAGAGGCGCTCCTTGGCCGCGGGGACATGCTCTACATGGCTTCGGGGACCGGACGTGTCATGCGGCTGCATGGATCGTTTGTGTCGGATGACGACATCCGCCGTGTGGTCGAGTTTGTGAAGGATCAAGCGAAGCCTGCCTACAATCAGGAGTTGCAAACCGCGCTGAAACAGGAAGGTGCGAAAGAGGAAGAGGGGCTGGGAGAAGTATACGAGCAGGCGAAAGAGTTGGTCCTCTCTACCGGTCAAGCTTCGGCATCGCTGATTCAGCGCCGGCTGCGGGTGGGCTATCCTCGCGCGGCTCGGATGATCGAGCAAATGGAGGCGGATGGCCTCGTGGGTGCGGCTGGCCGGGATGGACGGAGAGAGGTTGTGGGACGGCGAGGGGCGGTGGGAATAGGGGAAGGGGATGGAGCCTGATGATCTCCTGTGCTCGCGGAACGCGCGGCCTCCGAAGGAGCGTGAGAGGGCAGACTAGATGGTCTCCTGTGCTCGTGCAACGCGCGGTCTCAGAAGACCCTCGTTGGACACGCGCAGGGGGAGACCATCTAGTCCGCCCTCAAGGGAAAGGGAGAAGTAGGGTCGCCTAGATGATGAGGAGTGGCCAGGCCGCCTGGTGAAGAGAGAAACGAGCGATGCGCGCAGTGAAGGCTAGCCTAGCCATTCCCTTAGAGAGAAATGGATAGTTGAAGAAGATGAATTTGAACAGACGAATTGGGAAGGCTGCATGGTCCTGCCTCTGCAGCGTCCTCTGTGGGTTCTTACTTGCACCCATGGTTTTCTCAGCTGAAAGCGATTTTGATGAGAATGCCTTGACGGAAGTGCGTGAAGTGGTCAAGCAGCTTCAGGCTCGGTATGAGAGGACGAAAGATCTCCAGGCGGACTTTACGCAGAGGACCATGATCGAGGGGTTCGAGCGGCCTATCATGTCCTCGGGGAAGCTCTATATCAAAAAACCTGGACGGCTACGGTGGAACTATCTCGATCCTTCGGTCGAAGACATCCAAGTCAATCAGGATGATATCAAAGTGTATGTGCCGGAGCACAAACAAGTGTTGGTCGGGAAGCTCACGCAGATGGCGGCCTCCAAGGCTCCGTTGGAGCTCTTGCAGGGGGCGGCCACGTTGGAGGAGTCGTTCAACATCGAGCCGACACCGGGGAAAGGGCGTGGCCTGGGAGGAATCCGGCTGCTCACTCTCCTGCCGAAGTCGCATGAAGGTGAGGCGGAGAAATCATTGAAACGGATCGTGCTCGAAGTGTTTCCCAAGACCTACTTCATTCGGAAGCTTTCTCTCTACGAAAACAGCGGTAATGTCGCGAGCTTTGAATTTTCGTCGCTCCAAGCCAACATGGGTCTCAGCGATTCGGTCTTCACGCTGAAGTTGCCGGCCGATGTGGAAGTGGTGAAGGCTCCGGTGCTCAGCGCCCCAATCGTCGCCCCCAAATGAATGTGATGGAACCCGGCACAAGAATGCGCATGGACAGCCGAGCGAGACGCGAGGGTTACTTTGGTTTGTTTTGTTTGTTTGGTTGATTTGGTTCGCCTGGCTAGTTTCGCCCAACCAAAAAACCAGACAAACCATATGAACCAAATGAACCAGGGGAAGGTGAGTATATGAATCAGTCAATGGTCGGTTCCTTGGTTGAATCGGTCGATGAAGCAGTCAAGCGGTTGGATCTCGATCAAGTCTCGCGGGACTATTGGGACCAGAACGAGTTCCTGTTTATTCCACAGTTTCTTCCTCGGTCGGTGGTGGAAGAGCATCTCGTTCCTCAGGCCCAAGGGGTGAAGAGCCTGCTGAATCGCAACTACATCCCCGGCCACAAAAAGGGCGGGAGCGTGAGCTATTACACGGTGATGGAGATGGCCCCGCGTTTTCTCGATCTGTATCGATCCGAGGCCTTCATCGACTTTTTGAGCCGTCTGGTGAGGGCCAAGCTGAGTCTATGTCCTGAGAACGATCCCCATTCCTGTGCGCTGTATTACTATACGGAGCCGGGGGACCATATCGGGTTTCACTACGACACGTCCTATTACAAGGGGGCTCGCTATACCATTCTGATGGGGCTGGTCGATAAGTCTACACAGTGCAAACTGGTCTGCGAATTGTTTAAGGACGATCCAGTGAAGCAGCCCAAGCACCTAGAACTGATCACACAACCAGGCGATCTCGTCATTTTCAACGGAGATAAGCTCTGGCATGCGGTGACTCCACTTGGTGAGGGAGAAGAACGGATTGCCCTCACGATGGAATACGTCACCAACCCGGACATGGGAACCTTCAAGCGGCTCTATTCCAACCTCAAAGACTCTGTCGCCTACTTCGGCCTACGCACAGTGTTTAAGCAGGCCCTCACTGGTTCCTCCCGTCGTCCTTAGCAGGGCGCTGAAAAAGTCCGCCAGCAGGGGAGGGGATGGAGCCTGATGATCTTCTGTGCTCGCGCAACGCGCGGTCGCGGACTCCCCTCGTTGGACGCGCGCAATGGAAGATCAGTCAGCCCCCATCCCTGGTGAGATGAGAAGCAAGCTTGGAGGGAGCATACATATCGCTCGAGGTGCGCAATCGAGGAGCGACCAGGCTACACTCGAAGTGGTCGCCAGACGGGCTGTGAACTCATAGGAAGGTGGCATCTTATGCGGATCAGTCTAACTATAGTTAGGGCGCTATGCTCGACTCCATCACAGGTCAACGATTAGTGGTCAGGCCCACAGAGTTTGCGCCTTCCGTCCTGCTGCGCAGTTGGGAGGATCTCGACTTTGTGGATGATGTCTTGACTGAGCGCCACGGTATCGAAACCAGTCATCGCGAGTTACTATCGGCGGGTGCTGACAGCGGATATGAGCTGTTTCTCCACACGTCATTGGAGTTGCCAGCAATCCAGAAGTTGCTCGACGACATGAGCACCCATCAAAAATGAGTTATTACATCCAAGAATCGCGGCCTAACCATGCGCTGCAGAAATCAAAGGGAGTCAGACCACTTAAATCTTTCCCTGAGACAAGAAAACAAAGGGGTCAGACCCACTCTTGTCCAAGATAACTTTCCGAGAATTGGATCTTGGCCAGCATCTGACCAAGACATCAGCTCACAAGGAGAGTATTGGAGGGCCTAAAGGGCTTCAGAGGCTGTGAATTCATGCTTTCATACCAGCGTTGTCTTGTTCGATAGTTCCTTTCGTGTTTTGGACAGCATCTGAACGGCCAGGAGACCTCGATTTAGAACGAGACCACTGCATCTAGGATTTCAATGGGTTACAAGCAAGAAGGTGCTGGTTAAATCCTGTCTTGGACAGCAGTGGGTCAGACCCCTTAAATCTTTCCCCTTGAGTGCGGCCATCAGGCGTTTCGACTGTGGCCGATCCTGCCGGTCGAAGAGATCGTTATCCAGCATCAGTTTCATGCAAAAGGCCGGTTCCGCTTTTGAATGGCGGGTTGCCGGCGACCCTGTACCATGAAATCTGCCGTGAACTTCTTCAGACTGTCCATGAGTGGCGCCCATGAGAGATTTTTCGGGCGAATGACGAGGCTATTCGCGTTCATGATGAGCCGTATTTTCTTTGTGGCCATAGGAATGCCCTTCTCGAAATCATATTCGACTTGAGGGGGTATTCTGGTTTTTGAGTGATTCGCGCAGCAGCCGGCAAAGATTCAGAACGCCCCTGTTTCTGTTCTGAGGCGCATGGCCAAGCGACGGCCCACTCTAGGGGTGTCGCGGTGAGTCTACGCCGTCGATGCTCCCGCGCTCGCCTTGGCCTGGAGGACGGTGACTCCCACCAGTTCGCTTCCATCGTAGTGATAAATGAAGCGGCCGTCCATGTCACTGTCCGTCGCGCGTTGCGGTTTTCTTAGACTGATATACAGCACGTCCGCTTCCTCATCATAGTCGAGCCAGAGCTGTTTGGATCGCAGGTTCAATGTCTGTGGCACGAGGCTGAGGATGCCTATGACTTCCGCCATTGGAGGCCTCTCTTGATCAGCTTGTCTGTCTTCGATGTCATGAATGCGGTGACGACAAACCCATCCCGCTCGTTTTCCCGGTACGCCACTACCATGTGTTTCGATCCGATGGCAGTGTGGTCATATCGCTTCAGCGCCAGCAACTCACCCTTGACTCCAAGCACTACATATTCAGGATCAGCTAGAGTCTCTACCACAAGATCGAGATGTCCTGCCATATAATCGTGTGACTCGACAATGTGGCTCCATCGTTCATGCGTGAGGCTTACAGGGATACCGCGTTTGGAATTGACCGTGGCGAGGGCATCCACTCCTATCGGTGCTCCAGGTTACAAAACCTATCGCTTGAGGCTAACCTCCGCTACGCAGCTATTCAAAATGATCTTGGCGCGCTCAGTATTGCCCAGGCTGTTCAGCATTGCAAGCTTCAGGGGCAGACTCTTGGGCTACCCTAACCTGCTCTGCGAGGGGTGCGGTCTGTTACGTGTTTCGTTGATTTCATGGTTGCTGCCGTCTATAGTTTGCTGACTCTTGCGGGCATAACTGGTTCGTCTGGTTGATTTGGTTTGTTTTGTTTATTTGGTTAGTTCCGTTCAACCAAACAAACTAAATGAACAAAACAAACTGCCCATGAACCGCCTCATCCAACATAGTGCCATTGTGCTGTTTGCCCTATGCCTGGCCTTGCTTGTTCCTCTTGTCCCGGCCGCAGTGGCGGCTGAGCAACCGGATGTTGCGCAGCGTCACTATGAGCGAGGCGTTGCGCTGCTGAAAAAAGGCGACGTTGCTGGGGCATCCGAGGCTGCCAAGAAAG
>JANNIV010000207.1:0-1500 GCA_031405355.1 Nitrospira sp. | reverse complement strand
GTATCTTCAAAAACACCTAGATGAAACGAAGCAGGCAATCGTCGAGTAGCGCAACACCACCTGGGCAGCGTTGACTAAGCTTCCCCTGCGGCGTATCGTTTCCCCCAACTCAAAAAGGAGGCCACAATGGCGATCATGTGTGCCCTAGCAGTTTGCAAGGCGCAGGCGGGAATGTGCGGGCATGAAAAAGCGATGCTGAGCATCGCCCTGCTGGCAGCTTTCGGCGTTGGCGCCTACTTTTTAATCAGCTGATCTGGGGGATTGCGACTTACTGATGCGACCAGTAAATAGTGCGTCCCTGCCCGGTTCGATACACTCACCGCAGGCTTCGACAGGCCTGTGCTGAGCAGAGTCGAAGCGCTCAGGGCGAACGGGCTTCAGGGCTACCGTTCGTGGTGAGCTTGTCGAGCCATGAACGTTCGCATACGCACTATTTGGTGATCGGCTCAGTAAGAGGAGCCTGGCATTACAGGATGCTCAAAATGGCATCCAGCCTGAAGAAGGTTGAGGTAAAGAGAGTCTGAATCTTCGCTCAACCTTGACCTCAGCCTTAACCTTCCAACAGACTGCGCTAGCGGGAGTGGACCATCGGCAACTCCCGCGACCCTTCGGCCTCCTGCTGAATCCGTAACCGTTCCAGCCGCGACTCTTCCATCACGCTCTGGAGCATGTCGTCCGTCATCTGGGTCAGCTCTGCCGCAGCATCTTTTATATCCCCATGTTCGACGGCGCGGGACAGCACTTCAGCCTTCGTGGCGCCTTTCTTTTGACCCAGGAACGGCTTAATGATGAGATAGGCCACATCCCGCGCCGGCATGAAGCGGAGAAACCGCCGAATCAACCGGAATGTCTGGAGGGGATAGTGCAGGATCTTGTACACGAACAGACGCCTGAGCCCTTGACGGCGGACCTCATTGATCACTTCTCCTGGCAAGCAGGTCGGATCGATCGTGGAACATTTGAAATACTTGTACCAATCGGCGGTTTCGCTGACTAACCCGCGCTTCACATATTCCTGCCAGAGCGGAGTTCCCCGATAGACACAGAGTCGATTGAAGCCGAATGTGTCGAGCGGCAACTTGGAGGCCAGGTCGAACGGGGCGGTCATATCTTCGACCGTTTAATCGGGATTCCCCACGGTAAAGAAACCGTGCACGATCTCGATGCCGGCCTGCTTGGCGTTCTTGACGGCGGTGGCCACTTCTTCCAACGTCTGTTCTTTCTTGAGGCGGTCCAGAATCTTCTGACTTCCGCTTTCAATCCCGAACATGACCGTCCGGCAATGGGCCTTGGCCATGGCAGGAAACAAGTGCTGGGCGACCGAGTCCACGCGCCCTTCGATGCCCCATTGAATCGAAAGCTTTTCGTCCATCACGCCTTGGCAAATCGCCTCGATCTGCTTGGGTTGCAGCAGAAAATGGTCGTCGACAAAATAGACGGACCCGTAGCCGCATTCTTCGAGGTACTTGAGTTCCTTCACCACGTGCTGAGCGCTCCGCG
>JANNIV010000206.1:0-2941 GCA_031405355.1 Nitrospira sp. | reverse complement strand
GGTGGGTCTGATCGATTCGGCTGATAAGACGATGACGCAGTGGTTCAAGCAGGACGGCGATGCGATTCTTCTCCTGGGCAAGACGAAAGAGGATCTGGGCGGGAGTGAATATCTGAAAGTGCTCCATCACCGGGAGCAGGGCTCGCCTCCGTTACTGAGTCTTGAAACGGAGAAGGCCCTCCATGACTTCTTATTGAAGATCATCCGTGAAGGAGCGGTGCAATCGGCCCATGATTGCTCAGATGGCGGGTTGTCTGTCGCATTGGCTGAATGTTGTATCTCTGCCCCGGACAGCAGGCGAGGGGCTGTGGTACAGTTACCCCTCGATGCCTCGCGGCTTGATGCCCTTCTCTTCGGTGAGAGTCAATCGCGCGTGGTTCTTTCGGTGAAGAAAGAGATGGTCGATCAGGTCTTGAATCGCGCTTGGGATTCCGGTATTCCAGCGATGAAGATCGGGACGGTGGGAGGCGATCGATTCGTTATCGATGTGGAGGAGGGGCAATGGAGCAAGGGTTGCCGCATTGACCTTCCGGTCGATCAACTCTATGACCGATGGGCCTTTTCGATTGAACGCACTCTGAATCAAGCGTGAAGGGTTAGTGGTAAGGGGTTAGGGGTGAAGGGTAAGGGGTAATAAGAGGATTATGAATCAGAACCGAGTATTGCCTTCAATCGCCTCACGCCTTACGCCTCACCCCTTACCGCTGATTACCCCGGACAAGTTTCACGACGAATGTGCCGTCTTTGGCATTTACGGCCACAAGGAAGCGGCAAACCTCACCTATCTTGGGTTGTATGCCTTGCAGCATCGCGGGCAGGAAGCCTCCGGTATCGTCTCGGGCGATGGTACGCAGTTTTTTGTGCATAAGGGGAAGGGGCTTGTTGCAGATATCTATAATCCCCAGGCACTCGATCAGTTAATCGGTACGATGGCGATCGGTCACAATCGCTACTCCACGGCCGGGGGGAACGATCTCAAGAACGTGCAGCCTTTCTCAGTCAATTTCGCCTTTGGAAATCTCGCGCTCGCCCATAACGGCAATCTCATCAATGCCCAAGTGTTGCGTCATGAGCTTGAAGCCTACGGCGCCATTTTTCAATCCACCTCCGACAGCGAAGTCATCATTCACCTGATCGCCCATTCACGGGCCGATACGTTGCTGGCCCGCATCATCGATGCCTTGAGCCAGGTGCGCGGGGCGTTTTCGATCGTGTTGCAGACGGATGACGGGGTCATTGCCGTACGGGATCCCCATGGGTTCAGGCCGCTCTGCCTCGGCCGGCTGGGCGATACCTACCTCGTGGCTTCGGAAACCTGTGCGTTCGATCTGCTCGGCGCCGAGGTTGTCCGCGAAGTCGAGCCAGGCGAGTTGGTCCTACTGAACGACAAGGGCCTGACAAGTTTTAAGCCCTTTGCTCCGGTCAGTCCTGCCATGTGCGTCTTTGAGTATGTATATTTTGCCAGGCCTGACAGTAAAATCTTCGGCGCGAACGCGGTGTATGGCACGCGCAAGGCGTTGGGCAGGCAATTGGCAAAGGAATCGCCAGTACCGGCGGACATCGTCATTCCCGTACCGGACTCCGGGGTGCCTGCTTCGCTGGGCTATGCCGAGGGGGCGGGGATTCCGTTTGAGTTCGGACTGATTCGGAATCACTATGTCGGGCGCACCTTCATTGAACCGGAGCAGTCGATTCGCCACTTCGGCGTGAAGGTGAAGCTCAATGCCGTGCCGGAGGTGCTGGAAGGAAAACGAGTCGTCGTGGTTGATGACTCGCTGGTGCGGGGCACGACGAGCCGTAAAATCGTCAAGATGCTTCGCAATGCCGGGGCTAAAGAAGTGCATATGCGGATCAGTTCACCGCCGATCGTCTCGCCCTGTTTCTATGGTATCGACACGCCGACCAGGAAGGAACTCATTGCTTCCAGCCATTCCACCGAAGAAATTCGGAAGTACATCACGGCCGATAGCCTCGCCTATTTAAGTCTCGATGGCATGCTGAACGCCTCCCCCGGCACGCCGGGCCAATATTGCAACGCCTGCTTCACCGAGCGCTACCCCATTCCCCTGACCCGCGCCGAAGAATGGCAGTTGGGCCTCTTCGAACCCTCCGCCTAGCAGGCTGCCAACTGAGGCGCGCGAAGCGCGGGACTTGCGAGAAAGGCGCGATTCGAAGTTCCGGGTTCGCAGTTCAGAAAACCTAGAACTTCGAACCCTCCCGCGTCCCGCCTGTCTCGCGCAGCTAGATTTTTTGAGCAGCCTGCTGTCCTCCCCTCCATCTAACAGGATGCTTAGAAAACGTCCGCCAGCCTGTCTTGTTCATTTGGTTTATTTGGTTTGTCTCGTTTGTTTGGTTAAACAAACTCAACTAAATGAACAAAACAAACCAGATGAACCAAAGAGACCGGGCTAGTTCTTGCCGCCATTGCCCCTGAAAAAATCTGCATGGTAGGATGGCGGCAGGGCGGTGTGAAGAGCTTATAGCTGATGGCGTATGGCTCGGAAAAAACACGGCATGAGAATCCAATCTTTCTGGCAGCCGCTATAGGCTATATGCCATTAGCTCTTTTCTTGTCGAAGGAGGTGCCATGAAAAAACTATGGGTTGCACTTTTTGCGCTGCTGGTTCCTCTTCTTACGGCCCAGCTGGTCTTTGCCGAGGGACTGTTCAAGGTGGGTGAGAAGGCGCCGTCGTTTGCGTTGACGGCCCTCACCGGTGAGACTGTGGGGTTGGATACCTATAAGGGGAAGGTCGTGGTGCTCGGGCTATTTCATATCTGCGAGCCTTGTATGGTGCAAGGATCGGCGCTTCAAAAAGTTTCTGAGATGACGAAGGGAAAAGACGTGGCCGTGTTCGGCGTCAATTCTTCCGGTGACTCCAAGAAGAATGTCGGCGAGTTCTTATCCGCCTTTCCTGTGAAAGTTACGTATCCATATTTGCTC
>JANNIV010000205.1:0-9692 GCA_031405355.1 Nitrospira sp. | reverse complement strand
CGCGTTGCGCGTTCGGTGGCTGACGCTCGGACTGGCAGTGGTGGTCGTAGGGTTCACGGCGCCGATCTTTTCCCGACTCGGCGCGGAATTCATGCCGCCGCTGAACGAGGGGACGATTCTCTACATGCCGACCACCGTGCCAGGCCTCTCCATCCCAGAGTCGGCCAAGGTGTTGCAGATCCAGGATCAGTTGCTCACGACCTTCCCGGAAGTGGAACGGGTGTTCGGCAAAATGGGAAAAGCGCCGACGGCCACCGATCCGGCCTTTGTCGGAATGGCCGAGATCACAGTCACCCTCAAACCGGAAGAACAATGGCGCCCCGGTATGACCTGGGACCGGTTGTTGGATGAAATGGATGCCAAGCTGCGCATCCCTGGATTCCCGAACGTCTGGTGGATGCCAATTCAAACCCGCACTGAAATGATCACGACCGGTGTGCGGAGCCCGGTCGGCATCAAAGTCCTGGGGCCTGATTTGAAGACCATTGAAAAGATCGGCTTGGAGATCGAGCAAGTGCTGGCCAATGTGCCAGGCACCAAGAGCGCCTTTGCGGAACGGCTTAACGAAGGCTATTACCTGGATCTGACCGTGAACCGACGCGAAGCGGCCCGTTATGGTCTGACGGTGGGAGACGTGCAAGCGGTCATCACCGCGGCCATCGGCGGCGAGACAGTCACGACCACAGTCGAGGGGCGTGAGCGATATTCGGTCAATGTCCGCTATAAGCGCGAACTGCGCGATGACCCGGACAGGCTCAAGAGGGTGCTGATCCCCACGCCGAGCGGCGCGCAGATTCCGCTCGGACAAATTGCCGATCTCGTTATCACCCAGGGGCCGCCGTCGATCGCGGATGAAGCGGGATCGCTGGCCGGTCTGGTCTCGGTCGCAGTCAGTGGACGCGATCTGCGCGGCTACGTCGAAGATGCCCAACGAGCCGTCCGGGACCGAGTGACATTACCCTCTGGCTACCGGCTGATCTGGGCCGGTCAATATGAGCACCTGGTCCGGGCCGAAGAGCGATTAAAGCTGGTCGTTCCCGTCACCATTGGGATTATTCTCTTGTTGCTCTATCTCAACTTCGGTTCGCTGGCGAAATCGCTGATCGTGCTCCTGTCCGTCCCATTCGCCGCGATCGGGGCCATCTGGTATCTCGACTATCTGCACTACAACATGAGCGTGGCGGTGTGGGTGGGCATCATCGCCCTGGCTGGTGTGGCAGCAGAGACAGGCGTGGTCATGCTCGTCTATCTCGACGAGGCCTATGAGCGGCGGGTACGCGAAGGCCGCATGACGACGGCACAAGATTTACGAGAAGCCATTATGGAAGGCGCAGTCCAGCGGGTGCGGCCCAAGATGATGACGGTCGCCGCGATCATGGGAGGATTACTCCCGATCATGTGGACCACCGGCACAGGCGCTGACGTCATGAAACGGATTGCCGCACCGATGATCGGCGGCATGGTCAGCTCGACCATCCTGACGCTGATCGTCATTCCAGCTTTGTATTGTATCTGGAAGCGTTGGATTATGCGTTCACACTCTTCGAGCGAGACGACATTCGCCAAGCCCTCGTCATCAGAATCGGCGCCTTCTTAGCCTGCATTCTTCATGAGCGCTCTGCTACAATCGCCGATGTTTGGGCGCGAGGCGCGGGGCGGCGAGGGTTGATCTGGTTCATCTGGTCTATCTGGTCTGTCAGGTTCAACCAAACAAACGAGACAAACCAAATAAACCAAATGAACCAGTGAGACCAGCCTGTCACATTTTTCTTGTCCAAGGGAGGGAATGATGAAGAGACAAGGGTCTTTCACCGTCACGATAGGCGCGCTGGCGCTAGGTGGACTGCTCGCGGCAGGCTGTGTGCCGGTGGGCCATCCGTCGGTCATGGCGCAGAGCGCAGAGGTGATTGACCTAAGTGGCGTCTCGACGAACTGGGACAAAGCGCTGCCGGCGTCGCAGCGGTTTGTGCTGTTGGCATCGTTCAACAACGACGCGGTTCGAGACGACAACACCGGGCTCGTCTGGGAAAAGTCCCCGCAGACGGCGACCGCCACGTGGAATGGCGCCCGCTTTATGTGCATCAACAAAAACGTCGGCGGTCAGAAGGGGTGGCGCCTGCCGTCCATCACAGACCTGGCGAGTTTGATCGACCCCTCCGTAGCCCCTCCTGGCCCGACCCTCCAGTCAGGCCATCCCTTTCACAACATTCAGTCGGCTGGCTATTGGTCGGCGACGACAAGCGCCGAGGATTCCTCCGACGCCTGGTTCGTCTACTTCGGCAGGGGCTTCGTCGACCACGACAGTAAGACCCACACAGGCCATGCCTGGTGTGTGCGCGGTGGCATGAATGCGGAGGCGTACTAGGGCGCGAGACGGGCGGGACGAGGAGGGTTCGAGGTCCGAAGTTCGAGGTTTGAGGCTCGAAGTTATCTGAACATCGAGCCCAGAACTTCGGAGAAGAAAAAGGGGACAGGCAGAATAACTGATTGCCCCGCCCGCGTGTCCTCGGTGCAGATGGTGGGCTTCCCCAATGCGTCGTGCTCCGGCTCTCTAGCCTGGACTGTGCACCGCTTGATTCCGCTACTGTTCCCAACGCCACAGCCAGCGTCAGCTCTTCGCTTCAGAGGCTGCTCAAAAAGGCCATCCAGCAAGGCCGCAGGGAGTGGGGCGACTGAGGCGTACCCGAGAGGGTACGTCGCAGGGAGACGCACGACTGAGAACGATGCTGGGGGCCTTTTTCAGCAGCCGACCTAGTAGCTGTCGGTCGGTGGGCACGTGCAAATCAGATTCCGATCTCCGTAGGCTTCGTCGATGCGGCTCACGCTGGGCCAGAATTTATGGTCCCGCACCCAGGGAGCAGGAAAGGCTGCCCGTTCACGGCTGTAGGGCCGAGTCCATTCGTCGGCTGTCACGACCTGTGCCGTGTGGGGCGCATTCTTCAGCAGATTGTTTGTGCGCGGCTGGCGACCCTCGACGATGTCTTGTATCTCTGCATGGATCGAGATCAGTGCCTCGCAGAACCGGTCCAATTCAGCCCTCGTTTCGCTCTCCGTCGGCTCGATCATGAGGGTCCCGGCAACCGGGAACGAGACGGTCGGAGCATGGAATCCGTAATCCATCAATCGCTTCGCCACATCCATCGCTTCAACTCCGGTCGTCTCCTTGAAGGGACGGAGATCGAGTATAAATTCGTGCGCAACGAACCCGGACGTTCCCGTATAGAGGACAGGGTAGTATTTCTCCAGCCGCTTGGCCATGTAGTTGGCGCTCAAGATTGCCACCTGCGTGGCCTTGGTTAAACCATCGCGTCCCATGAGAGCGATGTAGACCCAGGAGATCGTCACGATGCTTGGGCTGCCGTATGGCGCAGCCGATACGGCCCCGATGGACTGTTCTCCTCCCAGTTGCATCACCGGATGGCCTGGAAGAAATGGCGCCAGATGCCGTGCGGCAACGATCGGGCCCATCCCTGGCCCGCCTCCGCCATGGGGGATACAGAATGTCTTGTGTAGATTCAGATGACAAATGTCCGCGCCAATATCACCGGGCCGACAGAGCCCCACTTGGGCATTCAAGTTGGCACCGTCCATATAGACCTGCCCGCCGTGCGTATGGACGATCTGACAGATGCGCCGTACGTCCGCCTCGAAAACGCCGTGTGTCGAGGGGTAGGTCAGCATGAGGGCCGAGAGCCGATCGCGATGCTGAGCGGCCTTGGCTTCAAGATCGGCTAATTCCACATTGCCCAGTCGATCGCAAGCGACCGTTACAACCGTCATGCCCACCATTGATGCACTGGCTGGATTTGTGCCGTGCGCGGATAGGGGAATCAAACAGACATCCCGATGTTCTTGACCCTGGCTCCGGTGGTAGGCCCGGATCACCATCAGTCCCGTATACTCACCCTGAGAGCCGGCATTCGGTTGTAAGGACACGGCGGAAAATCCGGTAATCTCGGCCAGCCAGGCCTCCAGTTGATGGAACAACTGTTGATAGCCTTTGGTCTGCTCGATCGGCGCAAAGGGGTGCAGCCGTGAGAACTCCGGCCAGGTGACCGGCAGCATCTCGGTCGTCGCGTTCAGCTTCATGGTGCAGGATCCCAAAGGGATCATTGAATGGACGAGCGACAGATCTTTCGCTCCGAGACGGTGGATATACCGCAGCATTTCATGTTCGGTGTGATAGCGATTGAATACCGCGTGGGTCAGGTATTTGCTGGTGCGGGTGAGGTTCGCCGGGAAACCTAGGGTGATGTTGTGGCTCAAGTCCCGCACGTGAAAAGGCAGCCGATCATGGCCGATAAAGATTTCCAACAGGCGACGGATTTCGTCTTCCGTACTTATTTCATCCAGCGCAATCCCGATGGAGTGGTCCTCATGCAGGCGCAGATTGATGCCGGCTTCGTTGGCCCGGATCAAGATGGACTCGGACTGCATCTTTGTCATACGAACCCGAATCGTATCGAAGTACGATTCCGCTACAATATCGAATCCGAGCTGCCGCAATCCCGCCACCAGCATCGCAGTCAAGCCATGCACGCGCTCGGCAATCCGCCGCAAGCCCTCCGGCCCATGGTAGACCGCATACATGCTTGCCATGATGGCCAAGAGCACCTGCGCCGTACAAATGTTGCTCGTCGCCTTCTCACGTCTGATGTGTTGCTCGCGGGTTTGCAGGGACAGACGGTAAGCAGACTTTCCAGTGACATCTTTGGACGCTCCAACGATGCGTCCAGGCATCTGCCGCTTGAATGATTCAGCGGTTGAAAGAAACGCGGCGTGAGGGCCGCCAAATCCGAGCGGGACACCGAATCGCTGGCTGGAACCGACAGCGATATCGGCTCCGAATTCTCCCGGTGGGCGCAACAGGGTTAAGGCCAGCAGATCGGTAGCGACCACCACAAGAACTCCGGCCGCATGGGCCTGCGCCACCAGTGCGCTGTAATCCCCCACATAGCCGTCGGTGGCCGGATACTGGATCAGAATGCCGGCCAGCTGAGGCTGGGAAAAGTCGATGGTCTGCGTCTGTCCTACGCGCAGCGTCATGCCGAGCGGTTCTGCACGCGTCTGCATTACGGCAATGGTTTGGGGATGACAGTCCTGCGAGGCGAAGAACTCCGTCCGTTCGTGGCCGGACGAACGGGAAATGGCGAGACACATGGCCATCGCCTCCGCTGCCGCTGTGGCCTCATCCAGAAGCGAGGCGTTGGCTAAGGGCAAACCGGTGAGGTCGGTCACCAGCGTTTGGAAATTCAGGAGGGCTTCCAAGCGGCCCTGGGCAATTTCAGCCTGGTAGGGCGTGTATTGGGTATACCAGGACGGGTTTTCGAAAATATTGCGCTGAATGACGCCGGGAGTAATGCAATCGTGATAGCCCATGCCAATCAATGAACGGTAGATCTTGTTTTCTGCGGCCATGGAGCGGATCTCTTCCAGCACGGCTTGTTCGCTGCGGTGCAGGGGCAGATCCAGCTCCTTCAGCAACCGAATATCGGTTGGCACGGTTGCCTTGCTCAGCTCTTCCAGCGATTGCAAACCGAGCGTGGCCAGCATCTCTTGAGCGTCTGCGTCGCTGGGACCGATATGGCGATGGGTAAATGTGTCGGTCGGGCTCAGAAAGTCCGGTGTGGCCATGGCGTATGCTTGTCCTTTGGATATGTCCTGTAGGGTTGAGAGGCTTGATATGCCGGCTGACTCATTTGAGGCCAGGAGAATACCATGCTCATCCTCTGTTTCCAATAGTTGCACTATAGTTTCTGAACTTGCCTTTGAACTGAGAGTCACGTAAGAGTGCGGACAATAAGCAGGAGGTTGAAAAAGTCCGCCGGCATAAGAAGACCGTTTGTTTGGTTTGTCTGGTCTGTCTCGTTTTTTGGTCGAACGCAACTAACCAGATAAACAACACAAACCAGATCAACTAAATGAACCAGACAAACAGGTATCCAGGAGGCCATGAAACTCCACGACATTCTGATCATCGGGGCCGGTCTGGCAGGGATGAGGGCAGCGATAGCCGCACCGCCGGATCTCGATGTCGCCGTGATATCCAAGGTCCATCCGGTTCGCAGCCATTCTGTCGCTGCCCAAGGGGGCATCAACGCAGCGCTGGGACAGAACGATTCCTGGGAAGCCCATGCGTACGACACCACCAAAGGCGGACTCTATCTTGGAGATCAGGATGCCATCGAGGCGATGTGCCGCGAAGCCCCTGACGACATTCTCGAACTAGAACGGCTCGGCGTCATCTTCAGCCGCGACGACCAGGGACGGATTGCCCAACGTCCGTTCGGCGGAGCTGGTTTTCCCCGCACCTGCTACGCCGCCGATCGTACAGGCCATGCCATCCTCCACGCCATGTACGAACAGCTGCTCAAGCGGCGCATCGCCGTGTATGAAGAGTGGTATGTCACCACGTTGATCGTGGAAGACGGAGTCTGCCGTGGTGTTGTCGCGTGGGATCTGATCCATGGAGGACTGCATACGATCGGGGCGAAAGCTGTCATTCTCGCCACGGGAGGCAGTGGGCGGGTCTTCCTGACAAGCACCAATGCCGTGATCAACACCGGTGACGGCATGGCGCTCGCGTATCGTGCCGGGGCTCCATTGGCGGACATGGAATTTGTCCAGTTCCATCCCACTACACTCAAGGGCACTGGCATCCTCATCACCGAAGGAGCTCGCGGAGAAGGAGCCTATCTATTAAATACACTGGGCGAACGGTTTATGAAGACCTATGCCCCGCAGCAGATGGAACTGGCCACCCGCTCCACTGTCTCCTTGGCCATCGGGCAAGAAATCCTCGAAGGCCGCGGGGTCGAGGGGTGCGTGTTGCTGGACTTGAGGCACCTTGGACGCCAGCGCATTCTCGAACGGCTCCCTCAAATCAGAGAACTCGCGATTGAGTTTGCCGGTCTCGATCCCATCGAAACCCCCATCCCAGTTCGCCCCGGCGCGCACTATCAGATGGGTGGGGTCCGGACCAATCAATGGACGGAAACAGGTATCGCCGGTCTCTACGCGACCGGCGAATGCGCCTGCGTCAGCGTACACGGCGCCAATCGGCTCGGAGGCAATTCACTTCTCGAAACGATCGTGTTCGGTCGGCGCGCCGGAATTCGAGCTGGAGAATATGCTCGGACTGTCTCGCTACGGGCGCTCACAGCAGGCCAACTCGTAATCGAACAGACGCGCGTCCAGCGTCTACTGGCACAGAAGGGGTCGGTCCGAGCCTGGCAGATTCGAGAAGAGCTCGGCCAGTTGATGAGCCTCAATCTTGGCCTTGTTCGGACGCATGAATCCATGTCCACAGCGCTCTCGGCCCTGACAGCACTGACCCATCGTGCCGCCTCCGTCATGGTGCAGGACAAGGGGCGGGTGTTCAATACGGATCTCGTGCAAACCTTCGAGCTCCAATCGTTGCTCGATGTCGCGGAAACCATTGTTACCAGTGCGCTTGCCAGGCAGGAGAGCCGCGGGGCCCATTACCGGTCTGATTTTCAGAAACGGGACGATACCCAGTGGCTCAAACACACGGTAGCCAGGCGAACCCCTCAAGGGCCAGCTCTGACCTACGAGCCGATCACGATCACTCGCTTCCCGCCGGCATAAAAACTGGTCTATCTGGTTGATCTGGTATATCTGGTTTGTCTTGTGCTTTGGTTGAAAGAAACTAACCAGATGAACCAAATCAACCAGACAAACCAAACAGACCAATTGTAGGCACAGGTTTGGTATAATCCTCCATCGCCAACTTTTCAATCCGAGTGATAGGCTGCCATGGCTACCCTGCAGGCTGATCAAAAAGCCCTCCAGCGAGGCCGCAGGGAACGAAGCAGATTGAGGTCGAGGTCAAGGTTGAGCGAAGATCAGACTCTCTTTGTTTCAACCTTAGCCTGAACCTCAACCTTCTTCGTGCTGGGGGGATTTTTCAGCAGACTGCCATGCGTATTCTAGTCATTGAAGACGAAACCAAGGTCGGCTGCTTCATCAGGCGCGCGCTTGAAGAGGAGAGCTACGCTGTCGATCTCTGTGAAGACGGCGCGAAGGGCCTTGAGATGGCGCTCCACACCAACTACGATTTACTGATCGTCGACTTGATGCTGCCGTCATTGTCCGGGTTGGACATTCTCAAGGGTGTCCGCCAGGAAAAAATTCAAACCCCCATTCTGATTCTGACTGCCCAATCGCAGGTCGATCAGCGGGTCAAGGGCCTTGACGCAGGAGCGGACGATTACCTCACCAAGCCCTTCGCCATCGACGAGCTGCTTGCCCGCATTCGCGCCCTGCTTCGCCGCGGGTCCACAGAGAGCCCCGGCGTGCTCCAGATCGACGATCTGGCATTGAACCCGGCCACGCGCGAAGTGACCAGAGGCGGTCAGCGGATCGATCTCACTTTGAAGGAATATGCCCTGCTCGAATATCTGATGCGCCATACGGGCCGTGTGTTGACCCGTCCTATGATTTCAGAACATGTGTGGAACCAGGATTTTGACACGTTCACCAATGTCATCGATGTCTACGTGAATTATCTCCGCAACAAGATCGACCGGGGCCACTCGAAGAAACTGATTCACACGATTCGCGGAAGCGGATATATGCTGAAGGTCGACTGATGCCGCTTCGTGTCAGGCTCACTCTCTGGTACGGCACTGCTCTCGCGCTCATCCTCATCATCTTTTCAACCATCCTGTACCTGGTGACGGCTCGAAGCCTTCGCGATGCGGTCGATGAATCGCTGGAAGAAACCGCGGCGGCGGCCGTTCGGTCGCTGGAAGAACGTGGGTTCCTCCCTCTTATCGACGAAGACGAGCTCATGTCGCAGTTCCCTGAACTGGCGCGCATCGATAAGTTTTTCCAGATATTCAGCCCGTCCGGCACCATCACTATTCGTTCGCCGAACGTGAAACAACAGGAGATGCCCCTGAGTCGCCAGGCTCTGGAAGTCGCCTACTCAGGCCGTTCGCTCCTTGAATTCGCAAAATACCCCAAGGAACCGGCGTTGCGCCTCATTTCGGTTCCCATTATCTATCGGGGCAACCTGCTCTATATCATCCAGGTCGGCACCTCGATGGACTCCGTCGAAGAGACTCTGAACCGGCTGCTGTTAGTGCTGCTGGTCAGTATACCCATCGCGCTGGCCGTGTCGCTTGCCGGAGGCTGGTTCATGGCCGGCCGAGCCCTTCGCCCGGTCGACACGATCACGCTGGCTGCCCAACGCATTGCCGGAGGTGATCTCACACAGCGACTGACGGTTCCGGCCTCGGCCGACGAAATCGGCCGTCTGACCAATACATTTAATGCCATGATCGACCGGCTCGAAACCTCCTTTCGGCAGATCCGTCAGTTCAGCAGCGATGCCTCGCACGAACTGCGCACGCCGTTGACGGTCATGAAAGGGGAAACCGAACTCGCGCTTCGGCGCCCTCGCGAAACCGACGACTACAAAGTCGTCCTAGAGAGCAATCTGGAAGAAATCGACCGGATGACGCGCATAGTGGATGAGTTGCTCTTTCTCTCCCGGGCCGACATGGGCGAGGTAAAGATGGAACATCTGCCGGTCCCACTGGACACGCTTGTCGAGGATCTCCATCGGCAGGCCTCGCTGTTAGGGCAGGAACGGGACATCCAGGTTGTGCTGCGAGCCACTGCACCGGCGGTGGTATTGGGAGATGAACTGCGTTTGCGTGAACTGT
>JANNIV010000204.1:0-15124 GCA_031405355.1 Nitrospira sp. | reverse complement strand
GTCGATCCCGTGTGCGGGATGACGGTGCAGCCGGCCACGGCAGCTGGTTCCTATGAGTATCAAGGGAAGACCTATTACTTCTGTGCGACGAGTTGCCTCACCAAGTTTCGGACCGACCCGATCCACTATCTGACTCCTCCTGAGCAGCGCATTCCTCGCGTCATGCCGGTTCCATCCGGTGGAGTGGTCGAGTACATCTGTCCGATGGACCCGGAGGTGCTTGAGACCAAACCGGGAGCTTGCCGGATTTGCGGGATGGCGCTGGAACCCAAAGTCGTCTCGCTCGAAGATGAACGGAATCCAGAGCTTGAGGATATGACCAGGCGGTTTTGGGTCTGTCTCGGCCCTTCCATTTTGGTCATGCTTCTGGCCATGGTCGATATGGTGCCCGGCTTGTCACTTCCGCAGGCCCTCACCGGTTCGACGAGGAACTGGGTGCAATGGCTTCTGGCAACGCCGGTGGTGCTCTGGGGCGGCTGGCCATTTTTTCAGCGAGGATGGAGCTCGGTGGTGAACCGGGCTCCCAACATGTTCACGCTCATTGCCATGGGAACGGGCGCAGCCTATGGCTATAGCACTCTTGCCACGGTCGCACCAACGCTGCTTCCCAGTTCATTTCGACTGCATGACGGCTCGATCGCGGTCTATTTCGAGGCTGCGGCTATCATTACGCTGCTTGTCCTGCTTGGCCAGGTCCTTGAGTTGAGGGCTCGAAGTCAGACGAGCTCCGCGATTCGTGCTTTGCTTCGGCTTGCGCCAAAGACAGCCAGGCTGATCATGCCGGAGGGACAGGAAGAAGATGTGCCGCTCGAGCAAATTCGAGTGGGCCATCGGCTGCGCGTCAGGCCTGGAGAGCGAGTGCCGGTAGACGGGATGGTCGAAGAAGGTACCACTGCTGTGGATGAATCCATGATCACGGGGGAATCCATCCCGGTCGAAAAATCAGTTGGGATACGGGTAACCGGAGGGACCATCAACGGCACAGGCGGGATGGTGATGGTCGCCGAACGAGTCGGGCGAGACACGATGCTTGCACGGATCGTGCAGATGGTCAGTGAGGCGCAACGGAGCCGGGCGCCGATCCAGCGCCTCGCCGATGTGACAGCGGCGTACTTTGTCCCGCTGGTTGTAACTGCGGCGCTGATTACGGCAGCGGCCTGGGCGATCTGGGGCCCGGAGCCGAAGTTGGCCTATGCGCTGGTCAATGCCGTGGCGGTCCTGATTATTGCCTGCCCCTGTGCGCTGGGATTGGCGACGCCGATGTCAATCATGGTTGGGACCGGTCGTGGGGCAACGGCGGGTGTCTTGGTGAAGAAGGCTGAAGCGTTGGAGGTATTCGGCAAAGTGAATACGCTCGTCATCGATAAGACCGGAACCCTCACGGAGGGCAAGCCGAAATTATTGTCGGTGCTGGCTGTGCCACCTTGGTCCGAAGTCGATCTGTTGCGATTTGCGGCGAGCCTTGAGCGGAGCAGCGAACACCCGCTGGCTTCAGCGGTAGTGGCGGGAGCGGAAGGGCGAGGGATCGCCTCTGTCCCGGTCGAGCAGTTTCGTTCGGTGACGGGGAAGGGTGTGACCGGGATGGTCACTGGTCGTCGTGTCGCTATCGGGACGGCAGCATTCATGCGAAACGAGGTTCGAGTATCCGGCCAGAGCCTCACGCAGTTGGATGACGAAGTTGCTTCGCTTCGACGTGAAGGGCAAACGATCCTGTTTGTCTCCATCGATGAGCAGGTTGCCGGTGTGCTTGGCGTGGCAGATCCGATCAAAGCCTCCACCCGCGACGCGGTGCAGGCGCTCAAGGCCGAAGGTATTCACGTTATCATGGTGACAGGAGACCATCGCGATACGGCAGATGCCGTGGCCAGGCAACTCGGCATTGAGGAGGTCATGGCTGAGGTCTTGCCGGACCAAAAGGGACAGATCGTTGCCCGTCTCAAGTCGCAAGGCCGTGTGGTGGCGATGGCCGGCGACGGCATTAACGATGCCCCAGCGCTAGCCTTGGCCGATGTCGGGATAGCCATGGGAACGGGAACCGAAACGGCCATTGAGAGCGCGGGGATGACGCTGGTGAAGGGCGATCTGCGCGGGCTGCTCCGTGCGAGGAGGCTCAGTCAAGCCACGATGCGGAATATTCGGCAGAATCTCTTGTTTGCCTTTCTCTATAACGTGATTGGGGTTCCGATCGCGGCTGGCGCGCTCTATCCGGTCTGGGGGGTTCTATTGAGCCCGATGATTGCCAGCGCCGCCATGACCTTCAGTTCTGTCTCCGTGATTTCCAATGCCCTTCGCCTGCGTCATGTGGAATTGTAAGTGCGCCTCTGAGTCACGCGTGTTAGGCTACATGGCTGGTTCATCTAGTTGGTCTGGTTTATTTTGTTTATTTAGTTGGTTTGGTTCATCTGGTTGGTTCAGTCTATCTGGTTTGTTTAGTTCATCGAGCGGATCTGGTTCAACCAAATAAACAAGACAAACCAAACAAACCAATTAAACGCGACAGACCAGATAGACGAGACAGACTTTTTCAGCATCCGTTAGAAAGGACCGTGGCGTGTTAGGACCCAATTGTCTATTGCGGATCGTGCTTGGGCTCCTTGTTGGGAGTTCGATGGTTGCTGGAACAGCTCTGGCCGGGAGCCGCGTGATCCCTGTGGCCGGGGGAGGTGAACTCCAGGCGCAGATCAAGTCGACCGCGACGAAAGTGATCCCCGCTGTCGTCAGCATTGCCTCCACGGTGATGGTCCGCGATCAGGCATTCAGTGACGAAGCGCTGCCGTTCGGACTGTTCAAGGATGTCCCGTCGCGGCGGCAATATGGCCAGGGTTCCGGCGTCATTGTTTCGCCGGACGGCTACATTATGACGAATAACCATGTCATTGCCGATGCAGTCGATGTGGAAGTGATTCTCGCCGACCGGCGGCAATTCAAAGGACGAGTGGTGGCTACCGATCCAAAGACCGACGTGGCTGTGGTGAAAATTCAGGCGACCAATCTCCCGACAGTCACGTGGGGGGATTCGAGTACGCTCGCCGTCGGCGAATTTGTGCTCGCGATCGGGAACCCCCTTGGGTTGAGTCGTAGTGTGACGTTTGGCATCGTGAGTGCTGTCGGTCGCGCCGATGTCGGTGTCGCCGACTTCGAAGATTTCATTCAAACCGATGCCCCCATCAATCCAGGCAATTCCGGCGGGGCCTTGGTGACCCTCAATGGAGAATTGGTGGGGATCAATACCGCCATTGCCAGTCCCACAGGCGGGAGCGTCGGTGTGGGTTTTGCTATCCCGAGCAATATGGCCCGGTCTGCCATGCAGAGCCTGCTCAAGACCGGTCATGTGGTTCGCGGGTTCCTCGGCGCCTCGACACAGGATGTCTCGCCTCTGCTAGGCAAGGTCTTTCGTCTCCCCGATGTGAAAGGCGCGATCGTGACTGATGTGCAGTCGAAAGGGTCAGCCGAAAAAGCCGGGCTCAAGCGCGGGGATGTGGTTGTGCGATTCGACGGGCGTGACGTGATGGACAGCGGACATCTTCGGAACCTCGTGGCCGCGTCTACGATCGGGAGTAAGCACCGGCTGGATCTCATGCGCGAGAGTAAACCTTACCAGGCTGACCTGGTTGTGCAGGAGGCGCCGCGTGAACGGACGAAGAAGAGCCAATCAGCATCAGCCTCGGCTGCTGCGGCCCATCCTCTCTCCGGCGTCATTTTCGACGATGTGACTGCGCCGTTGGCCCGGCAGATGGATCTGTCTGTCACCAGCGGGGTGGTGGTGACGGACCTCGAAGAGGGCAGCCTGGCCGAATCTTCCGGCCTCCAGCCCGGCGATGTGGTGATGGAGCTCAATCGTCAGCCCATCCACAACTTCGACGGGTTCCAGCGACTGGCTGACCTGATCAAGCCATCCAGCCTGGCCCTCCTGCTGATCAATCGGCAGGGGAACGTCATGTATATCCCTGTGCAAGGCGAGTAGTGGAATGACACCCGTGCTGATCCCTTGCTCCCGGAACGCGCACGATCAGAATGTGCTCGTTCGACGGCCGCAGTGGGATCTGCACGGGTGCCATTCCTGCGAGAGAAACGAGCAAGCTTGGAGGGATCATTTTGATGGATGCGGCTCGCTCGATGTGCGCAGTGAAGGGCAGCCTCGGCCACTCCCTCCTTTGAAAGCGAGAAGAATTTAAGTCCTCCACGGATGTCCGCTAGACCAGTCAGTCTCCGCCCTCCAGTCTGTTGGAAGAATAGATTCCAGCCGAGTATCCCCCCCCCTGCTTGATCGTGTTGATGCTGAATTGATTTGCGCCTCGCGTAGTGCTACGTTTCACATAAACGTGTTACTACGAGGCGGCCATGAAGAAGCTTATTCGGTTCGGAGTGTCGCTGGACCATCATCTGCTCGATGATTTCGATCTGCACATCAAGAAGCGAAAATATACCAACCGCTCTGAGGCGCTACGAGATTTGATCCGGGACAACCTAGTCGGTCAGGAATGGGATGATGATAAAGAGACGGTCGGCACGATCACGTTTGTGTACGACCATCATGTGCGCGATTTGTCCAGAAAGCTCACCGATATTCAGCACCGCTATCAGCCTCTCATTTTGTCCGGGATGCACGTGCATCTCGACCATGACCATTGCTTAGAAGTGTTGGTTGTGAAGGGCAAAGGCTCTGCCATCAAGAAGGTTGCCGACACCCTCATCGGGACCAAGGGCGTCAAGCACGGGAAACTCTCCGCCACCACCACGGGAAAAGGTTTGCGCTGAGCGTGCTCGTGAGTGTCCTGAGTCTCTTATTCCATCTCACCGCGCTACTGCTCGTTATGTCTTCCGCACACGCGCACGATCCGGATGACACAATCGTCGATGTGCCGGAGGTGTCCATCGTTGGCACGCGTCCGGTGGCCGCGTCTTCCCAGCAGTTTATCCCCGACAAAGAGCTTCTGCTTCAACCTCAAGGGCGTCCGGCGCAGGTGCTGCGTTTGATTCCAGGGTTCATCGCAGTCGAGCACTCCGGCGGCGCAGGCAAGGCTGATCAATATTTTCTGCGCGGGTTCGATGCGGATCACGGCACCGATGTCGCCTTTTTCTCAGACGGCATGCCGATCAACCTGCGTTCTCATGCACATGGCCAGGGTTATACCGACTTGAACTTCATCATTCCGGAGACGATTGAAGGGCTTGATGTGCACAAGGGATCTTATATGCCTGAGTATGGAGATTTCGCCACGGCGGGCGCGGTCAATTTCCGTACTCGCGAGGCTGTCAAGGAAGGTGTGGTGCAATCGGCAGGAGGGCAATTCGATACGCAACGGCATCTGCTCATGTTCTCGCCGACCAAGGAGAAGATCCGGACGTTGTTCGCTGCGGAAGGCTACTACACGAATGGGCCGTTCCAGAACGATAACCGTTATTTCAGGGGCAATCTGCTGGGCAAGGTAACGATGAATCCCTCCGGGCGCGACGAGCTGAGCATCACCGGAACCTTTCACAAATCACAGTGGAATGGGTCAGGCGAAATTCCGCTTCGCGCGGTGACGGACGGCACGATCGATCGCTTCGGGTCGATCGATCCGTCCGAAGGCGGGAGAACGGCCCGGTCCACGGCTAAAATCAATTATCACTACGACACCCTATCGGGAGGACGGTTCTTCGCGAACGCCTATGCGCAATACTACACATTCGATCTCTATTCGAATTTTACCTTCTTTCGAAGCGACCCGGTGAACGGGGACGGGTTTCAGCAATCCGATCGCCGCGTGATCTACGGAGGCGACATTGGCTATCGGCAAGAGGGCAAGATCCTTGATATGCCGAGTGTTGCAACCGTCGGAGTTCAGAACCGGGTCGACAAGGCTCACGTCAGGCTGGGGCCGCAATTCCGGCGAAACTCCCTGGGAACGACCGTCGATACGGATGTCCTGGAGGCCTCCTATTCGCCGTTTTTGAAGGCAGAGGTCCAGCCGACGTCATGGATGAAATTTGTCGGCGGTGTGCGAAGTGAATTGTTCACCTTCGATGTCCGTAATCGATGCGAGACCTGTGTGGAACAACCAGCCGGGCGTACCACCTCTTGGCTGGTCCTCCCGAAAGCCAATCTTATCCTCGGACCCTGGGCCTCTACTGAGTTGTTCGTAAACTATGGCGAGGGCTTTCACAGCAACGATGCTCGCTCTGCCGTGGCCCAAGCGGCTTCGCCACTGGCTCGGTCTAAGAATTACGAGGCGGGATTCAGATCGAAGCCTTGGGGGCCTGACGGCATCGAACTCATTGCAACCGCCTGGCAATTGGATCTTCAGTCTGAGCTGGTCTTTCGTGGCGACGGTGGCACGACAGAAATCCGAGGGGCCAGCCGGCGGCGCGGCGTAGAGGTGGCGGCCCGTGGCCAAGTCTGGGGACCACTGTATGTCAACGGCAGCGTGACCTATACCAAGGCGGAGTTTCGAAATGGAGACGCGATTCCACTCGCCCCTGAAGTGACGGCCTATGGGGCAGTGCTCTTGACCTGGCCGGAGGGCCTTACGTCGCAATTGCAGGCGACCTATCTGGGAGTTAGACCTCTCATCGAAGATCGCAGCGCCAACGCTCCGTCTTGGCTCAACTTCGATTTGTCGGAACGTTATCAGCTTCCTGTTACGTTACCCTATGGACGCATGGAGGCCTTCCTCTTTGTACAGAATCTCTTCAATACAAAATGGGAACAGGCGACCTTTTTTTTCCAGTCGCAATTGAGAAACGAGGGCGCCCCGCGGGATGACATCCATTTCGTGCCGGGGAATCCGCGGATGGTGATGGGCGGCGTGGCCTGGCATTTCTAGCCGCTACGCGGCTAATGTTAAATGATGAATGGTGAATTTTGAATTTGATGATTCGTGTCTGACCATTTAACATTCATCATTCAAAATTCAGCATTGCTATGCGCCATACTCTGCTACGCAGCTATTTCAATCGTCCCACGCTGACCGTGGCGCGGTCGCTTGTGGGCAAATATCTTATTCGTTGCATCGAGGGCAGAGAGATAGCGGGGAAGATTATCGAGGTCGAGGCCTATGTGGGGTCAGAAGATAAGGCCTGTCATGCGTCGAAGGGGAGAACTCGACGGACAGATGTCATGTTTGGTCCAGCAGGGGTTGCGTATGTCTATCTCATCTATGGGATGCATCATTGTCTGAACGTCGTGACAGAGCGTGAAGAATTTCCCTCGGCCGTATTGATCCGGGCGATGGAAATCGATGGGAAGTTGATCGATGGGCCGGGGCGGCTTTGTCGCGCGCTGCAGATCGATCGAAGTCTCAATCGTGCGGATCTCACAATGGGCGAATCCCTCTGGTTCGAAGATCGGGGGGCATCGGTGAAGAGAGGCAATGTGGGAGCTCACCCTCGAATCGGCGTCGATTATGCTGGCGAGTGGGCCAAGAAGCTTTGGCGATTCAGGCTAGGGAGGGACACGGTTCCCACTCGGTCTGAACGCAGAAAAAAACAAAGGGGCACCGGATAAATCCGGTGCCCCCTGTTGAAACTAGCTGAACGGCTTGACTAGTCGATCTTCCGGTTGCCGGTGATCTTTGTGGCGGAGGTTACCGGAGGGGCGATCTTGATCTGTGGCCCCTGTACGGTCGGGAGCTGATTCGCTCCCAGGCCTTTGGTAATCCGCTCATTGTCTGACTTCATGAGGTTCTGCTGGGCACTCTTAAAGGAGTCGGCAGACTTCAGCAGCGTATCCTCGCCGCGCGCATCCGACTGACCAGGATCGTTGGCAGTCGGCTGGCCGGTCACAGGGCTTCCGCTGTTCTTCATCGGGTAGCCTTCATGTTTGGGGAGGAGCGATGGATTCGCCGAGGCCATCGAGAGCGCAAATAAGACACCGGAGACGGTTGCAACAGTGCCGAGTATGAGTTTCATATGCCTACTCCTTTGATAAAGAAATGGTGGCTAAGGAACATAGGTTCTTAACTTCAAGGTTGAATCGGGAAGCGGGAATCATAGCCAGGAAGTGGGGGGTCTGTCAAAGGGAGAATGGGAGGGTAGCCTGTTGGACTCCCTTGCTCGCGCAACGCGCGGCCTGAGAAGGCCCTCGTTGGACGCGCGCAGTAGGAGCCCAAACAGGCTACCCTCCCCTTAGGGCGAAGTAGGGAAAGATAGCAGGGAGGGTATGGCCGTCCTCCTGCTTGCGGAACGCGCACAATAGGAATGTGCTCGTTGGACGCGCGCAGTGGGAGGCCAAACAGGCCACCCTCCAGTGAGAGGCGGTGAGAGTGTGGGAGGAGCGTGAGAAGGTAGATTAGATGGTTTTCTGTGCTCGAGCACCCTGCACGATGAAAAAGATGGGAAGGGCACTCACGTTGGTCCTGTGCTCCCGGAACGCGCGCCCTGAGAAGGGCCTCGTTCGACGGCCGCACTTAGACCAACATGGGTGCCCTTCCAAAAGAGGGAATACGAGCGAGCTTGGAGGGATCATCTATATCGTTCGATGCGCGCAGTGAACGGCAACCTCGGCCACTCCCCTAAAGTGTGGGGGGGGGATTTGAGGAGAGATGGAATGTGGGTGCCTGTTGAGGCTCCTGTGCTCGCGCAACGCGCACGCTCGGAAGGTGCTCGCTCGGGCTAATGGCACATCTCGGCGTGCCAGTGGGTGGGCGGGTGAGAAGGTTGCACGCAGTAGAAGATCAATCAGCCCCCATCCTTGGAGAGAAAACGAGCATCATGTCCACACGATTGCGGTCCGGCGAGCGTTCGTAGCTCGGTAGACGGGCTTTGAATTCATTTAAAGATGGCATCTTATGCGGTTCCGCATAAGATGCCATGATGAACTGTCTAAGAACCAGTAACCAATTGAAGACAAAGGGGTTAGCAGGCCTACGGTAAGAAATTGCAAGGCGTCTTATACGGACAAAAACTCGGAGATCCGCAGCTTATGCGGATCAATCTAATTTCTACGGATCTATGACACTTCCCAGTATCCTGGTAGTCGTTGCAACGGTGATTTTCTTGATTTTGGAGAGAGTGTGGCCGGGCCGCCAATTGCCAGTAGCGCGAGGTTGGTACTGGCGGGCAATCTTTATCAACTTCGTGCAGCTCGGAATCACTCTCGCAACTGCAAGGTTGTGGGTACAGTTTTTTGATGTCTCAGTGTTTAATCTGTCCGCATGGAACATACCAATTGCCGAAGGATTCGTGGGCTGGTTTGCAGGGACATTTTTCTTCTATTGGTGGCATGTGCTGAGGCACAGAAAAGGATTCTGGCTGGTGTTCCATCAAGTTCACCATTCGCCTTCACGAATTGAGATCGCCACTTCATTCTATAAACATCCAGTTGAAATCCTGAGCGATGCACTCCTTAGTGGGTTGATCCTGTATTCGTTGCTTGGGTGTTCTATGATGGGCGCATTCTGGTACAACTTCTTCGCCGCGACTGGCGAGTATTTCTACCACGCAAATATTCGGACGCCTCGCTGGTTGAGATACTTGATCCAAACACCCGAGCTCCACTCAATCCATCACCAATATGATGTTCATAAGTACAATTTTTCCGACGTTCCAATTTGGGATCGGCTATTTGGCACATATAAGGACACGACCGAATTCACGGGTCGATGCGGATTTCCAATGGGGGCCGAACGACGGCTCGCTGCCATGCTCGCATTCAAGGATGTGTATCACGAGGCTTCGTATAACAATGCTTTGCCGCCGACATCGGAAAACAGCCGCGTCTGAAGGCGAACGTTCGTTGTCATGAACCATATTGTCGGCAAGATTTAACGATACTTGCACGCTATCCTGTCGGGAAAGGACCAACCGGGCTCAAGTTTCACATGTCTCCGCCTTGCAGTCCGTAAGCGATCGTTCATGCCGAATCCGAGAGAGGGTTTCGCCTTCCTGAGCTACTTACAGAAACGTACACAACCGTCGGAACTGGCGGCTTTGGCCAGGATACGGATCGACGCGGGCTAGGACTTCGATGGTTCGTACGAGCGGCACAAAACTGGTTTCTCTGGTTCATTTGGCTGATTTGGTTCATCTGCTTCGTTTCGTTCAGCCAACCAAACAAACGAGACCAACCAAACAAACCAAATAGACGGGGTATTAGGCCGGGCGGCGTGCTGGAGGCCGTCGGCGGCCGCGACCGCGATAGGATGGGCCGGCGCTGAGGCCTGGGAGGCGGATGGTGACGGTGGTTCCTTCGCCTGGCGCGCTGCCGATGGCAATGGAGCCGCCATGTTCTTCGACAATCTTCTTCACCGTGGCAAGTCCCAGACCGATACCGGCCCGCTTCGTGGTGAAAAACGGTTCAAAGACCTTATCGACGATTTCTGCCGGAATAGGAACCCCGTCGTTCTTAATGAGGATATGATCTTCCACTCCGCGTCCCGCACGGTGTTGAGTGACCTGAATATGGAGATGCCCACCGGGGTTCATCGCTTCACATGCGTTCTTGAAAATACTGAGAAAGACTTGCTGGAGCTTGGCTTCGTCGCCGCGAACCGGTGCGATGATCGTTGCATAGTCCTTGGTCACCTGGATCCTGGTGACTTCGAGGTCGGTCGTGATCAGTGTGAGTGCGCTCTCGATCACTTCGGGGATGCGGATGAGCCGTCGAGTCAGTTCGAGCGGTTTGGCAAAGTCCAAAATCTCGTTCAGGATGGCTTCGATGCGGATCAAATCTCGCATCGCGTTCTCGATGCGCGTCTGCGGGTCGAAGTCGAGGATGCCTTCACCTGTGACTTCCTCCAGTTGGGCGCGGATCGAGGCGAGAGGCTCACGTACTTCTGTTGCCAGGAACATGCTGAACTCACCGATCGCGGCCTGCCGTTCTTGTTTTCTGATGATGGGCTCCGAGGGGCTCGGGACTGATGTTGCCCCTGGGGCGCCGGCTAGCCCGGCAGCGGGAGCCTGGCCGCTTGGCGCGGGTGCTTGGAGAATGTCCGCGATCTTCACAATAGTCGGCTCAAGCGTGCGGGCATCCGTTTGCTGGTAGCGTCCGGCTTCTTTTGAAGCTAAGGTGATGGTCCCACCCACTTGTCCCCGGACGAAGAACGGCACGACGAGTGAGGAGAGAAGCCGATCTTTGAACAGATATTTGTGGTCGAGGAACCGACCCTGTGTGGAGGCGAGATCGTGATCCACGCGTGGCTTACGGTGGCGGACTGCCCAGCCGGAGGCTGAGCTGTCGAGCGTGAGGCGGTGGCCAGGTTTGAGATCTTTTTTTCCGTCCTTCTGCTCGCTTTTCAGGTCGCCGGCCAATCCCAGGACTTCGACATTGCCTGCGAGCGGATCGTAGCGGCAGGCCCAGATGCGATCATAGGCGACGTATTGGTTGGCATCCGTCAAGATGGCAATAATCTTCTCTTGGAGTTCCGGTGTGAGCTGTGTGCCGGGAGCCGTGAACATTTCTGTCGGAGAAGGAGGCGGAGGGACCGGCTCGTGTGCGACAAATGGCCGGCTGAGCAGGACATTCATATCGAACAGCCCTTCGCGATCCAGCGCTTTTGTGATGTCGTCGCTGGCCTGCTCTATTAACCCCTTTTCTTTTTTGGCGAACGTGGCGCTCTCTTTTCGCCCGATGACGAGGAAGCCGTAGGTTCGGTTGCGATGCAGAAGAGACACCCCGAGCAAGGACTTCGTGCCCGGCGTAATCAAACGAAGGCGAATGGTGCGTCCTCCCTCCTGATCGTTCGTGGGAGGCGCTGCGGATATGGAAGGGGCTGAAAGCGTTCTAAGAATGGCTTGAATGTCTCGGGGCGTGAAGCCTCGAGCGGCATGGCTGACCAGCGGGCCTTGGTCACGGTGGAACACGGCGGCGAGCGCCGCGTCGACCGGCAACTCGTTGAGCACGGATGTCAAAGTCCGTTGGAGATGCGTCTCAGGAATCGGTTTACTCTGTGGAGCAGTGGGTGTCATTCGTGGATTAGACTAGTCCGGCGCGCATTGTAACAATGCACGCCGAGCAATTCAATGAACATCCGGTTTATTTTGTTTCAACCAAACAAACGAGACAAACCAAACAAACCCAATAACGGTTTTTTTATTCGTCTGGATTGATAATCTTAGGCGGGCGTTGGGGGGACGAAGGACGTTCCGTCTGGTGGCGGTCGGAGGTCCAGGAGTTGAGGATCATGGTGACCAGACTGATCACGATCGCGCCGCCGACTGCCGGCCAGAATCCCGTGACCGAGAACCCGCTGACCAGGTAAGCCGTGAGTTCTAGAAGGAGTGCGTTGACCACGATGAGAAAGAGCCCCATCGAGAGGACGATCAAGGGAAGGGTCAGCACAAAGAGAATGGGCCGGACTAATAGGTTCAGAAATGTGAGTACGAGAACTGCCGCGAGTCCGGCGCTGAGCGAGTTGACTTCCAGCCCCGGCACAATCATGACCGCCAGAAATACCGCAATGCCCGTGATCAGAACTCGAATACCCGCCGCTTGAAACCCGCCGCCAAACAGGTGGTTGTTGAGCTCACGCCTGACGTGAAGTATAGGCATCGATTACGCTATTGAGCCGGAGCCGGCTGCGCGACGATTGGGACGCGCTTGGTTGAAGAAAAATGGACTTCGGTGGCGACCAATAGGTTGGCGCCTTTTTTTTCGCCCTTCGTGGCCGCGATGACGACACGGTCGCCCACCGCGGGCCTGTTGGCCCCTCTCGGATTGCTCTCGTCTTTGTACCGGGTTTGCTTGTTGAGCTGCACGTTCACTGACTGGCCTTTGGGCGTTTTGATTTCGACATGGTTTGCGTCGATGGCCATAATCGCACCAAGCACATGCAGGTCGGCGCCGTGGGCGAAGCTTGGCGTCGCAATGAAGAGACATGTGAGAATCAAAATCGAGCGTAGCCACATGGGTGAATCCTTTTTCCTGTATATGAAGATCGTTGTTGGTTTGTTTCGTTTGTCTGGTTGAAAGATGAACCAGATAAACCAAATCAACCAGATAAACAAAATGAAGCTCCCCGCAGCAGCCTACTCCGCCGAAGTAGCCAATTCGGCTACGAAGGCCGGAAGTTGCGGGGTATCTTGCGAAATTCTCCGAAGCCACTACCCTCCTTCGCCAAGGCTACGGAGGGTTCTCCCCGCCTTCATCCCCGTAGCGAGCTACGGGGTATTCGGCGAAGGAGAATAAACCAGACTAGTGGTGATGCCCGCGATCGGTTTTTGCTGCCGCCGCGTCGTTTCCCTGTAGAAATTCACCGAAGGCTGCTTCTTCTTCCAGATCGTGCTTCGTCTTGGGATTCAGCCCCTTCATCAGGTCGAGTTCTTCCGGTGTCAGTTGTGGAAGATGACGAATGAAGTGGACCAGCTTCCAACTGTCCTTGTCCTCTGCTGGGTCGCCCTCTCCCCAGGCTGGCATGGCGGTGAAGCGGATACCGTTATGGATGACCCAGAAGATCTCACCGTCTGACATCGATTGGATGTCGGGTAACCGGAGGTCCAGTGCTTTGGGGTTGACGTTCTTGCCGATGGGAGTCTGGCCACTCCCGTCGTTCGCATGGCAGAGTGCACAGTGATCGGCGAAATGCGCCAGCGATTCTTTGATTACGTCGGGGCTTAAGGGGATGGGATTCTGCGTGTTTCGCTGTTCGATCGGGATGGCCAGATGGCGAATTTGCCGCGCGATGAAGACTTCCAGGGCATGAGGCTCGGTTTTGGCGCTAAAACCGGTCGTGAACAATTGATACCCTATCCATCCGAAGGCGCCGACAATTCCAACGCCCATGACGATGAAGAAGACGGTCAGTTTCGTTCGCATGGCATCAAGCAATCACTATACAAAGTCTTTTGCCTGATTGCCACAGGGCTACCCAGACTGAGAAGCGCTGCGCGGTTTTGCAAGGCGAAATAGCAGCAGGGCAATGACGGGGAGATGCATCAGCAGTCCGCTCATCCCCATGAACGATTCGCCGATCCAGAAGGTCATGCTGAGGTTGAAGGCCAGAACGCCGTAATAGAGGCCGACGCCCAACAGGAGTTGAGGCGTGGCCGACGGAGGCGGCGAGAGCGCGGGGAGTCGCCGTTCGAGCGGAAAATAGATGGCAAGGGAGATGAGCCCGACAACGGCCCACCCGACATAATTCGCGAAGGGCACGCCGAAGTGTAGGCCTGGATCTGGATAGTAATAAATCTTTCCCAGGAACCAGCGGTCGCCGCGGAGGGCTACCGGGTCGATGACCATATCGATGAAGGCAAACAAGAATGCGGTCAGCAAGAGCACCGGCCAACTCGTCCGTGCGTGCATATCAAGATGAAGCGGTTTGAGTATCGGCCATGTGGAAGCAGCGGACGATCCGATTGGAAGAATGAAACAGAGCGCAACGCAATAGGCGGCGTAGAGAAGAAAACTGAACGAGATGGAGTCCATGAACGGAACATCGAAGAAGTAGAGTTCTTGGCCCACGGTGGCGCCATTGTAGTGGTACCATCCGAAGGGAATGCCGTTTCTGGTAGAGGAAAATTCACAGACGAAGGCCGTGCCCCAGCTGATCAGCCAGAACCGCCAGGTTCTCGGCCAGCCGATCAGTTTGATCGCGGCGAACAAGAACGCAGCCAGAAAGGCGAAGACATAGGGGCGGAGTAAGACAGTCTTCAGGAATAGAGTGAAGGTATCCATCAATGAGGAATGAGAAATGAGGAATTAGAAATGGTATGCGTCCAGTCAGAGGGCATATGACTAGAATTCATCGTTGCGGACCATGGCGCTAGGCGAAAATTCCTAAAGAAACGGCTCCCGGAATTTGAATTCCACATTTCTCATTCCACATTCCTAATTCGTCTATGCGTACCCGTGGTCTCTGAACCAGCGCACCGCTTTCTCAAGCGCCACTTCCGGCGGCGTCTGTGGGATGCCGAGTTCTCTGATCGCCTTGCCGCAGTCGTAATGCATCTTGTACTTGGCCATCTTCACGCCTTCAAGTGGGATACGTGGTGGGTGGCCTGTGAGATTCGCGATCCATTGGTTGGCATAGGCTAACGGAAGAATTGCCAATCTGGGCAACTTGATCGTGGGCGCTTTGATGCCAGTCAATCGGCTCATGATCTCGAACACCTCACGCAGCATGAGGTTTTTATTGCCCAGAATGTACCGTTCGCCGATCCGTCCCTTCTCCATCGCGAGCAGATGGCCGGCTGCCACGTCATCGAC
>JANNIV010000203.1:0-21836 GCA_031405355.1 Nitrospira sp. | reverse complement strand
ACAATTACTCCAGACACAATTCGCAGTGCATTCGCTCGACGGATTCGGCTGTCGCGGTCTGAACGCCGGGATCGGAGCCGCCGGAGCGATCCTACGATATGTTCGTGAGACCCAGCCAACGGCCTCCCTCGCACACCTTCGCCGCATACAGACCCGGTGGGGCGGCGACGCCATGCATCTGGATAGCGCCACGATTCGCAATCTAGAACTTGTGCGGCCATCGGGAGCCGGTGAGCCGCGATTGGGGCAAGAACAGCCGACAGTCCTGTCGGTGTTGGATCGCACCGCAACGGCCATGGGCAGCCGCTTGCTACGCGACTGGCTTGTCAGACCGCTCCTCAATCGCGAGGCCATTCACGCCCGGCTCGATGCGGTCGGGGAGTTGAAAGACCGGATTCAACAACGTGTGTCGCTCAGGACTCTGCTCCGTGATGTGCAAGATATCGCCCGTTTGAGCAGTCGCATCACACTCGGCGTCGTAGGGGCTCGCGAGTTGCTCGCATTGAAGCAGTCCATGAGCGCCTTGCCGGAGTTACGATCCCACCTCCAGCCCTTCCGGGCTTCATTGCTGGTCGGCGCTCTCGAGTCGTGGGACGATTGCCGCGACGTGCATGACGCGATTGAGCAGGCCATCAAGCCGGACGCGCCGATGGCGCTCCGCGACGGTGGCGTGATTCGTGAGGGATACCATGCCGGGGTCGATGAACTGCGCAAGGCGAGCACGGAAGGTAAAGGCTGGATCGCGTCGCTGGAAGCCAAAGAGCGGGAGCGGACGGGGATCGACTCGTTGAAGGTTCGCTACAATCAGGTCTTCGGCTACTATATCGAAATCACCAAGACACACTTGGCCCGCGTCCCTGCCGATTACATCCGTAAGCAAACACTGGTCAACGCCGAACGATTCATGACGCCTGAGCTGAAGGATTTGGAAGAGCGCGTCACGGGCGCTGAGAGTAAACTGCTGGCGCTCGAGCAGGAACTGTTCGAACAACTGCGTGGGCGCTTGGCGAACGAGGTGCCTCGTCTTCAAGCCATGGCTCAGACTGTCGCGTTGCTCGATGTCCTCGCCGGACTGGCTGAGACTGCCGCACTACATCGCTACGTGAAACCCCTTGTCGACGAGAGCAGCGCGATCCTCATTCGAGAAGGCCGCCACCCTGTCGTTGAACAGCTCGGCAGCGATCTGATCTTCGTACCCAACGACACAACCCTTGATTGTGAAGACAACAGGCTTGTGATCCTCACCGGACCTAACATGGCGGGTAAAAGCACCTATCTCCGCCAAGTCGCGCTGATCGTCCTGTTGGCACAGATCGGAAGTTTCGTGCCTGCGGCCGAAGCTCGTATCGGAATAGTAGATCGGATTTTCACGCGCGTAGGAGCTTCGGACAACCTGGCAGCTGGACAGAGCACCTTTATGGTGGAGATGATCGAATCCGCTCACATCCTGAACAGTGCCACCGTTCGCAGCCTGATTCTCCTGGATGAGATCGGACGTGGAACCAGCACCTACGACGGGCTGAGCATCGCCTGGGCTATTGCAGAACATATCCAGGACCGCCGGCACTTGGGAGCCAGGACCCTCTTCGCCACGCACTATCACGAGATGACGCAACTGGAAGGGTTACGCGAGGGAATCCGAAACTATTGCGTGGCGGTCCAGGAACGGGATGGGGATGTGGTCTTCTTGCGTAAAATTGTGCCGGGTGGCGCTGACCGTAGTTACGGTATCCATGTCGCCAAATTGGCAGGGCTCCCTCCGACGGTCATCGCCCGGGCACAGCAAGTCTTGGCCCAGTTGGAACAGCCGGATACCACCATCGAGGGCACGTCCCTATCTTTAGAAAAAGAACCGCCCCCTACCTCGCTTCCCCACCCCCATCCGATCATCGAGGAGATGAAACAGATCGACCTTTTCTCCATGACCCCCCTCGATGCGCTCAATCGCCTCGCCGACCTCCAGCGCCGGATCGGTCCAAGCGGACAAGACGATCGCGGAGCATAAAAAATGCGGCATCCCCTTTCGGAGATGCCGCCTTTTGAAGTTTTAGCGTACCGAATCTTAGCTCAATGAGCAGAGCCCTTGTTGTACTTCGCGGTCCAGGGAATCAAGCCTGCGATGGGCGCGCCACCTGGAAGCAACACATCGTACTGCATGGCTACAGCGGCCCCGTCAGGAGACTTCGGTGAGGTATTGAGGCCTTGCTTCGCTGCTGCACAGCCTGCCTCAACTTCGCTCTTCCCCGCGCACTCCTTCAACCGCAGACCGGAGATGCTCAAAGGCTTCCCCATAGAGCCTGCCACTTCCTGAAGCTTCTTGACTGAGGAAATGACACGATGATTCTGCTCCGGCTCTGTCGCGACAAACTCGATCAAGTCGGTCGTGCTGGAAGGTGGCACTTCTTTTGCGGCAGCCGGTCCCGCATGGGGACGGCCCATCTTCTTGAGTTCATCCCACGCACCCTTGTCGGCATAAAACTTCAGGGTCTTGCCCGGATGAATCTTCTGCCAGTAGAGACCGCTTTCAGCGTTGCCGCCGAACACGGCCACATTGATCCAGACCGCCTCATCGTACGGATCGAGCACGATCACCCGACCCTGTATGGTGGTCGGCTTGCTCATATCGCCCCACTCAAAACGCTCCTGGAATGATTCGATTGCCAGTGCGCTGGAAGCCGCAGAGGCTACCAACGCTACAGCGGCCATCACGGCCCAGCCTTTCGTATGAAGCTTCATCATCGTGTCCCCCTTAACAGAACATGAAAGAATTACCGCTTGTTAAGGCCTACTCCTTAATAATCTTAAAGCTGGTGATCGTCCGACCATCCAGGTTCACTTCCATGGCAACGAGCTCCTGGGAAGCCTTGATGATCTGGTCCATAAGGGCCTTGTCCTTCACCGCCAGCCGGACGGTCGTCGCGGCATGGTACCATCCTGAATAGGGGCTATTCTTATCCGTTCCACCGACGAAGCCCCAGCCACAACAGGTGAGCAATGGATCCGGCGGCTTCACATCGAGATCGGAAGATGAACGGCCATTCGGGGTTCCGGATGCCGGCTCGCCGCTGTTCCAATATTGGATTCCGAAGAGCAACTCTCCATCCGGATTGTCGGCCCATTGTGACCATACCCGGCCCTTGAGCGTCTTGGTGACTTCACCCTTCATCGGCTTTCCACCGGCAATGTTGTCACCAGCGCCAACCGGCCCAGCCGACGCTGGCGGAGCAGTCTCCGCGCTGGCCAACTGAACAGTCAGTAAGCCAAACACAAAACACGTTATCCCGGCGGCGATAAGTATGACTTTTGGCATACCTAGTCCCTCCTTTATTAAATTAACAGCCACAATAACCGATAGATGCGTATTCCAAGGACGATGAACGTTACAAAACTGTGTCAGGGATTATCAGCCACGAATGCAGGCATTCCACTGACTTTTTTTACTCTTCCTCGCGCTGCATCCCTCAGTGACAATCGTTGTCAGAAATTTTCGCCATGGTACTGAAATCATGAAACTCAGTCAAGAAATTGTTTCCCCTGTCAACCGCTTAGGATCGTACTCAATAGACGATTAATAATCAACACCTTACGTCTAACTATCGGCCTGTGCGTATCTTCTCTTTGAGGGCTCGACAAGATCCTATGAGGGGGCTTTTATCTATAGGCTTGCAAACTGCGCGTGGCGAGAGGACCGAGCCCGGTGATCGCCAGCGAGTTCAGCTTGAAAAATTGACGGCTCACATTGAAGACCTGTTCCACATTCACGCGATCGATATGAGCCAGCATGTCGTCCAGCGACGTATGCCGTCCATAGGTGAGTTCGTCCTTCGCCAATTTACTCATGCGGCTGTGCGAACTCTCCAGGCTCAGCATCAAGCTGCCCTTCATTTGAGTCTTCGCCCGTTCAAGCTCAACGCGTTCGACACCTTTGATCCCGATCTGTCGAATCTCCCGGCAGACAAGATCCACGACGCGATCCACCTCTTTCGGCCTCGTCGCTGCATACACCGTGATCATGCCGCCATCCGAATAACCGGACAAGAAGGAGTAAATCGAATAGGCGAGACCCCGTTTCTCTCGAACTTCCTGGAATAACCGTGAACTGACACTGCCGCCCAGTACGCTATTGAGCGCATACAACGCATACCGATCCGGATGTCCTGCGACAACGCCTTTGAGCCCGAGACAGAGATGCACCTGCTCCAACCGTTTTTTCTTCAGCAAGACACCGCCATACACGTCAGGAGGACGGCGCTCCTTGATGGGGGCCGCCGTTGTGGATCGGCCCTTGCCGAAATACCGCACAACCAGCCGGTCAAGTTTGGCCTGCTCGAAATTCCCGGCAATCGACACCACGGTCTGCCCCGGATCGTAGTACGTCTCGATATAGTTCAGCAGATCCCGGCGTCGCAGCCCTCTGATCGTCTTCTCTCGGCCTAGAATAGAACGACCGAGCGGATGACGTCCCAGCACTTGCCCCATGTGCAGCTCTTGCACGAGATCTTCCGGATCGTCCTGGACCATGCGGATTTCTTCCAGGACGACCTGTTTTTCTTTTTCAATTTCTTTGGGTGCGAAACGGGAGTGGTGGAACAGATCCGAGAGGAGTTCGAGCGCTCGCTCCAACTGCTGATCCAACACCTTCACATAATAGGTCGTCGTCTCACGCGAGGTGAAGGCATTCATCTCTCCGCCGAGCGCGTCGATTTCACGCGAAATTTCCGCGGAGGAACGATTGCGCGTCCCTTTGAAGAGCATGTGCTCGATGAAGTGGGAATAGCCGGCCTGAGATGGCTGCTCGTCCCGCGACCCGGCGTTGACCCAGACACCGACGGTGACCGACTTGAGCGTCGGCATCCGTTCGGTCACCACCCGCACTCCGTTGTCCAGGACGAGCTTGCGATACAAGGCGCTACCTGGCGGACGGATCCGGCGCACCGGCCTCGGCCGGAGCAGGCATGGCTTCTTTGCGACTGAGGCGGATCTTTCCTTGCCGATCCACTTCCAGAACTTTCACCAGGATTTGATCGCCTTCCTTCACCTCATCGGATACCGCTTGGACTCGATGGTGCGCCAGCTGCGAGATATGCACCAGCCCATCGGTTCCCGGCAGAACCTCGACAAACGCCCCGAAGTCCATGATCTTCCGAACCGTGCCCATGTAGATCTTCCCGATTTCGACTTCTTCGGTGATCCGGCTGATCATTTCTTTGGCCTTCTCAGCCGAGGCTCCGTCGACCGACGCGATCGTCACGGTTCCGCTGTCGTCGACATTGATCTTGACTCCGCAATCCGCAATGATGCCACGGATAGTCTTGCCGCCCGGCCCGATAATCTCACGGATCTTGTCCTGTTTGACCTTCATCGTGAAGATCCGTGGCGCGTAGGCAGACAACGTGGTCCTTGGCGCTTGGAGCGCCTTTTCCATACAACTTAAAATGTGCAAGCGTCCGGCTTTGGCCTGCTCCAAAGCCTTCTGCATCAAGGCCGACGTAATACCGCCGATCTTGATGTCCATCTGTAGCGCGGTCACACCCTGCTTGGTGCCGCAGACCTTAAAGTCCATGTCACCCAGGTGATCCTCCAGCCCAAGAATATCGGAAAGGATCATGACCCGATCGCCTTCCTTGATTAATCCCATCGCGATCCCGGCCACAGCTTTGCTGATCGGCACGCCGGCATCCATCAACGCAAGGCTCCCGCCACAAACGGTCGCCATTGAAGAAGACCCATTGGATTCAAGGATGTCGGACACGATACGGAGCGTGTAGGGAAAGGCTTCCTTGCTCGGAATCACCGGAGCCAACGCCCGTTCCGCCAAGGCGCCATGACCCACTTCCCGGCGTCCCGGTGAGCGAAGCGGCCGCGCCTCGCCGACGCTGAACGGCGGAAAATTATAATGGAGCATGAACGTCCTCATGTACTCCCCTTCCAACGCATCGATCCGCTGCTCGTCGTCCGTGGTCCCTAACGTAACCACGGCCAAACTTTGAGTCTCGCCCCTGGTGAAAATCGCAGAACCGTGTGTTCGTGGCAGCGCACTGACTTCGCAGGTGATCGCACGAATATCAGCCGGACCTCGTCCATCTGCTCGCGACCCCTTCTCCAGGATCATGTTCCGAACTTCGGTATACTCCAGTTCATGAAACACCAGTTTGACGTGCCGCTCCCGATTCGGATCGTCCGTACTCTTGAGTTTCTGGACGGCGTCATTTTTGACCTCATCCAACCGCTCCTGCCTGGCCGCTTTGTTCGGAATCATGATGGCTTCACGGATCCCTTGCGCCACCAGCGCCTTCACTTGGGCGGCGAGCGTCGAATCAATCTGCTCCTTCGCCACCTTTCGCTTGGGTTTGCCGGCCGCAGCTTGCAGTTCGCGAATCTTGGCCACAATTTTCTTGATCTCGGCATGGGCCAGTTCGATTGCCTCGAGCATGATGGCTTCGGACAATTCGTTCGCCCCTGCTTCGACCATCATAACCGCATCGGCCGTCCCAGCCACCACGAGTTGCAACTCGCTCTTCGCCACCGTTTCAAGATCAGGATTCACAACGAACTTGCCATCCAGTCGACCAATTCTTACGCCCGCAATGGGGTTATCAAACGGAATATTCGAGACGGTCAGGGCAGCAGAGGAGGCGATAATGCCGAGGATGTCGGACGAACCGGTCTGGTCGGCGGAGAGAACTGAAGCGATGACTTGGGTCTCGAAGTAATAGCCCTCGGGAAAGAGCGGACGGAGCCCCCGGTCGATCTGCCGGCTGGTCAGCACAGCTTTTTCCGATGGACGCGCTTCCCGCTTAAAATACCCGCCGGGAATTTTCCCGGCTGCGAAGGATTTTTCCTGATAATCGACCGTGAGAGGAAGAAAATCGATGCCCGGCTTGGCAACCTGCGACGCAACGGCTGTCGCCAACACGACGGTGTCGCCGTACGAGGCCCAAATCGAGCCGTCTGCTTGCCGTGCCACACGACCGGTCTCGAGCCGAAGAATGCGCCCGGCAACCTCTATTTCGACTGTGTGTACCATCTGAGTCTCCTCTGGTTAGGCCCCACAGATGCCCACAGAGATAATCTCACCCAAAAGTGCTGAGTTATGAGTGCTGAGTTTTGAGTGTATTCCGGACAACTCAGAACTCAACCCTCACAACTTAGAACTATTGGCCATGAGCGCATCTCAGTGTTCACCTGTGCGACTGACTACTGCCTGCTGTTGTGCCCCTTGGCGCAACAGCGAGACGGGATCCTACTTTCTGATGCCCAATCGCTCGATCACTGCACGATAGCGTGCATCGCTGACGCCACGAAGATAATCAAGTAAACGCCGCCGCCGCCCGACCAAGAGCAGCAGGCCACGCCGCGAGTGATGATCCTTCTTGTGGAGTTTGAAATGCTCCGTCAAATACGTGATCCGGTTGGTCAGCACCGCGATCTGGACTTCCGGCGAGCCGGAATCCGTCTCATGCTGCCGGTACTGCTTGATCAACTCGGTCTTTGCTTCCTTGAGTAATGCCATGGGCTTCTTCCTTCCTCTTCCTTTCCTTCATCCGCAACAAAGTCTCATACGTCTTGATCGATCAACACCTTCTGGATTTTGAGCACATCTCCCGAATTGTCCGGACACTTTCCGATCGCCACTAGACACCCCTCTGTATCGTGAATACGAACCGGTGCCTGTGACCTGAGCTTGACATCGGCTGCTCCCTCCCAACGAAGGATCTTGTCCGCAGGCACCGGAGCCCCGTGTCGCACCTGGTCGGCGGTCTGTTCATCCACTACCGCAATCCCCAATTGATCCAACGCACGATCCAGCGACAACAGATCATCTCCCAACCGACCGAGAGCGTGACGGGTAACCACTTGATCAACCGTCAACGCTTGCTCAATCGTCAAGGGACCCACCCGCCTTCGCTCCAGCGCCAACATATGGCCGCCGACACCCAACACTGCTCCAATATCAGCACAGAGCGTCCGCACATAGGTTCCCTTTGAACAGACGATGCGCAAGGTGACATCCCGCCCCTGAATCCCCTCGACCTCAAGGGTATGGATGACGATCGTTCGCGCGTCCCGCGCAATCGTTTTGCCCGCCCGAGCGGACTTATACAGCGGCACGCCCCCGACCTTCACCGCCGAATACATCGGAGGCATTTGTTCGGTCGGCCCGCGAAATCGATCGACCGCCGCATGGATCGCCTCCGGCGTCACGGAGTCCGTCGTGCAGCGCGCCAAGACTGTTCCCGTCGCATCCTGCGTATCCGTCGTTTCGCCGAGGCGCAGTACGGCGCGATACTCTTTATCCCACTCAACAAGATATTCAGCAATGCGGGTTCCCCGTCCGATCAGCAGAGGCAAGACCCCCGTCGCGGCAGGATCGAGCGTGCCGGCATGACCGACCTTGACTCCGCCCAGAAGATGTCGAATTTTCGCGACGACGTCGTGGGAGGTCCACCCGGATTCTTTCTTTATGGTCAGCACGCCGTCGACGGCGGCGCAACTCTGTGCGAGACCCATCATCATATTTCCGATGTTACGAACTCGCCTGCTCTTCGGACGACCCGCCCTCGGCCTCCGTATTGACTTGGAGGTCGTCCAATAACTTCAACACACGATCGCCTCTTGGCCCGCTGACATCTTCGGCAAAGACAATCTCCGGCAGATACCGGAGCGAGAGCCGACGTCCCAGTTCGCCACGCACGTACCCGCTGGCTTGAGCCAGCCCGGCAAAGACGTTCCGCTCTTCCTCTTTCGTCCCCATAGTCGTCACGAACACACGCGCGATCCGCAAATCGCTGGTCAATTTTACGTCGGTCACGGTCACGGACTGCACGCGCGGATCCTTGATTTTCCGCATGAGGATATCGGCCACTTCCATGCGGATTTGATCGGCGACACGATCGGCCCGATGATATCCGGTCTTGGCCACAGCACACTCCACCTGGATAAGCCACCGTCACAACAGTTCCACTCGCGATTGGACGATTTCCACCGTGGGGATGCCCCGAATCAGGTTCAACGCCTGGTCACATACTTGGTTGACATGTCGCCCTTCATTGGCCACGCAGGCAAGCCCCAACACGGCCTTCTGCCACAAATCTTGTCCATCGACCTCGGCCACGGAGAGATTGAACCTCTCCCGCAATCGATCTTTAAGACTCAACAGCACCCGCCGCTTATCCTTCAACGACTGACTCTCGGGGATGAATAACTCGACCGTACAGAGTCCGACGATGATACCCACGGGGCAGACTCACGCCTCAACAGGCTGCAGAAAAACTCGGTTTATACGCAAAACCCCGTTGAAATATGACAGACGGAACTAAGGCTCCAATAACCCCAGGATGCTCAAAAAGGCTGTCCAGCAAGGCCGCAGCAAGCGAAGAGGCGAGGCGTACGCTTCGGTACGTTGAGCCTCTGAGCGAAGCGAGAACGAAGCTGGCGGACTTTTTCAGCATCCTGTTAGAGCTTTGCGGCAATCTTGTCGATAGCATAGGCTTCGATGATGTCTCCGGCTTTGACATCGTTGAAATTCTCGACGCTGATTCCACATTCATATCCCTGCTGCACTTCACGGACGTCATCCTTGAAACGACGCAACGATCCGAGCTTTCCTGCATAGACCACCACGTTGTCGCGAAGCACTCGAACGCCGACAGCCGCACGGGTGATCGTGCCATCCACCACATAGGCCCCTGCAATGACACCGGCCTTGGACACTGTAAAGACCTGTCGCACCTCGGCCCGCCCCAACGTCCGCTCTTTGAGCGTCGGTTCGAGCAGCCCTTCCATCGCGGCCTTAATTTCGGCCATCGCGTCGTAAATAATGGTGTACAGGCGGACGTCGACGCCTTGCTGTTCAGCCAGGGCGGAAGCTTTCGGCTCCGGCCTGACATTGAACCCGACAACAATGGCGTTCGATGCAGCGGCCAGCAACACGTCTGACTCGGTGATCCCACCGACACCGCTGTGAATGACTCGCAGTTTGACTGCGGCGGTCGCAAGTTTTTCGACGCCTGCGGTCAGCGCTTCAGCCGACCCTTGGACGTCAGACTTGATGACCAGCGCCAGCTCCTTGACCGATCCTTCCTTAATTTTGGCAAACAGGTCGTCGAGCGTGACCTTCGCGGACCCGGACAAATCAGCCGTTCGCTGCTTATGCGCCCGATCTTCTGCAATCTCCCGCGCAACCCGCTCATCCTTGACAACCTGAAAGACATCGCCGGCGGACGGCACACCAGGAAGCCCAGCCACTTCTACCGGGATAGACGGACCGGCCTCTTGCACCTTTGCGCCGGTATGCGTAATCAGCGCGCGAACTTTCCCGCTCACAATCCCGACGACGAACACGTCGCCGACGCGAAGCGTCCCGCTCTGAACCAGCACCGTCGCCACCGGACCACGCCCTCGCTCCAGCTTGGCTTCCACTACGACACCCTTCGCCAACCGATGCGGATCAGCCTTCAGTTCGAGCACTTCGGATTGCAGGAGAATCATTTCCAACAAGGTGTCCAGGCCGGTCTTCTCTTTGGCCGAGACCTCCACCATAATCGTGTCACCGCCCCAGGACTCGGAGATGAGTCCATGTTCAGACAAGGCGTTCTTCACACGATCGGAGTTGGCGCCGGGCTTGTCGATCTTGTTGATAGCCACAATCATCGGAACGGACGCGGCTCTGGCGTGATTGATCGCTTCGATCGTTTGCGGCATCACTCCATCGTCTGCGGCTACAACCAGAATGACGATGTCGGTAATCCTGGCGCCACGGCCCCGCATGGCGGTGAAGGCTTCGTGGCCCGGCGTGTCCAGGAACGTCACCTGTTTCCCGCGGACCGCGACCGTGTAGGCGCCGATATGCTGCGTAATCCCACCGGCCTCGCCTTCCGCCACCTTCGTTTGCCTGATGGCATCGAGCAGCGAGGTCTTGCCGTGATCGACATGGCCCATGATCGTGACCACCGGCGGCCGGGGCTCAAGCTGGAGATCTTCCTCCGTCTGCACGACGGACTCCAACAACTCTTCTCCGACCTTCTCCGTCGAGAGATCGATCTTGATCCCGTTCTCTTCCGCAATGATCACCGCTGCATCGATACTCATGGTCTGATTGAACGTGAGCATCTGGCCCATATCCATCAGCTTGCGCATGATGTCGGCCGGGCGCTGTCCGATCAGCTCGGCAAATTCCTTTACCGTCATGCCGGGCGTCAGCTTGAAGCTCTTCCTCCGAGGCTTGGTCACTTCCCCCGGTGTGCTGTGATGCACATGCTTGCTGCGATCGTCGCGGCGCTGCTGCGCCGGGATGGCACGAAGATCCTGCCAGCGAGCCGCATCTTCACGGAGCCGAAGCTCTTCTTCTTCCCTTGTACGGCCCGGCTTACGAGCTTTCTTCCCCTTCTCTTTCAGACCCTCGGCTTGCATCTCTTCAAGAGAAAGGGTCTTCTTTTTTCCTGTGATCACATCGATACTTGACACGACGGAAGGCTTGACGGGAGTCGCGGGAACCGGAGCGGTCACAGCTCCTATTGTCAGATTGGGCTGACCGGGCGTCGCCGTCCGATCAACAGGCGCAACGGTTGCAGTCTCGGCTTGCAGAAGCGCCGCCGGTGGAGGGCTGCTCACGAGGGTATCGATGAGCGCTCCGCTTACGCTTGCCGATTCAACTGCGGGCAGAGATACGGCCTCTTCCGCCGGAACGTCATCGGCTCTCTTACGCTTGATCAGAATACGGCGCTTATCGGACTTGGGAGACGCGTCCGCTGCCGGAATCGCCTGGGCCGACCCGGCCTTGGCTCCCGTTGCATGACCGGAAACCATACTGGCCTTACCCCGCTCGGCAGAACCTGCATCGGCCTCTGCCGCCTTGCCGGTCGTTGTGGTGGAACCTTTGAGTTTCGGGCCGAGCTTCTCCAACGCCTTCTGCACCACGTCATCTTCCAACGCGCTGCTATGCGATGAGACTGCGATGCCCATCCGCTTCAATTCCGGAATGAGATCACGGTTTTCCATCCCGAGTTGCTTGGCCAATTCATACACGCGCATGAGGATATGACACCTGCTCCGCTTGATCCGGTTTATTGAGCATCCGACTCCGATTCTGCCCGAGCCTTTAATTCCTGCTCTCGGGCTTCCTCTTGCTGATGCAGCGCTTCGGTTTCCTCCGCCAACGCCGCCTTGATTTCTTTATCCCGTTCGGCCTTTTCCTTTTCGTATTCCGTCGCGCTGATGATGTCGATCTTCCAGCCGGTCAGACGAGCGGCCAGCCGCACATTCTGTCCATTCTTTCCGATCGCTAACGACAACTGGGAATCTGCGACGACAACCAGCGCCGACTTCTTTTCCTCATCGACGCCGACCTTCTCGATACTTGCGGGATTCAACGCCTCGGCGATGAAAACGCGCGGGTCGGAGGTCCAGGTAATGATGTCGATTTTCTCTCCACGCAGCTCGCGGACCACCGCTTGAACCCGCGAGCCCTTGATCCCCACACAGGCCCCGACCGGATCAACCGCCTTCTCGCGAGAGGTCACAGCAATTTTGGTCCGATCACCGGGCTCCCGCACAATGGACTTGATCTCAACGATCTTTTCAAGCACCTCAGGCACTTCCAACTCGAAGAGTTTCGCGACAAATTGCGGATGGCTCCGCGTCAAGATGACCTGGACATCCTTCGGAGTTCTGCGCACTTCCAAGAGCATGGCCTTCACCCGATCGCCACCGCGATAGGTTTCCCGCGGAATCTGCTCCTGAATCGGCAGTACCGCCTCGGTCTTGCCAAGATCCACCAGGTAATTTCGGCGCTCTACCCCGAGAATGATGCCGTTGACCAGATCCCCTTGCCGCGTGGAGTATTCCTTTTGAACCGCCTCCCATTCAGCCTCTCGGACCTTCTGGAAGATGACCTGCTTCGCGGTTTGCGCGGCGATCCGCCCCAAATCGCTCATCTCGATGACGGACCCGATCTCATCGCCGACCTCTGCTTCGTCGTCGAACTGGCGAGCCTCCTGAAGAGAGACTTCGGTTTTTGGATTGATGACCGCATCGACGATAATTTTCTTCGACACGACAGAGATCTCACCGGTCTTGGAGTCGATCTCGACTTGAATATTCTCAGCCTGCCCGAAACGTTTCTTGGCAGCCATTTGAAGGGCGGCTTCGATCGCCCCGATCACGCGGCTCTTGTCGATGCCCTTTTGACGACCGAGTTCATCGATGACTGAAATCAACTCTCGATTCATAGCTCACTCTCCGGTGACTGCCTTGCAGGCACATTCCACAATGCAGCGGTATGCTTATATGCTGCGGCGATCGACTCCGTACAGACTAAAACGTGACGACGCGACGCGCTTCGGCAATCGAGTCAAACTCAAGGACGACATCCCGCTCAACGCGCCGATCACTCACCCCAATCGTAACGCCCTGTTCGCTCACGTCTGTCAACAGCCCGACCAGACGCCACTGTCCGTCGATCGGCTGCCTGAGCTTCACGCTCACTTGCTTCCCCACTGCCCGGCGATAATCCTGAATCCGTTTGAAGGCCCGATCCAGACCCGGCGAGGAGACTTCCAGCGTATAGGCATGGGGGAAGGGGTCAGCCACATCCAAGGCTGGACTGATCGCGAGATGCGCACGCCCGCAATCTTCTACCGTGACACCGCCCGCCTTATCGATATACACACGAACAACTGATCGCGCACCTTGCCCCACAGACACGATATCGACCAATTCCAAGCCCAATGCCCACAGGATGGGCGACACCACCTCGCCGATGCGATCAACGACTGGCCGGGACTCCTTCACCGACGCCCCTCACCCCGTTCTTTGGATAGCCCATTCAAGCGATCAAACAAAAAAGTGGGCCTGAGCCCACTTCCAGCCGGGGACCATAGCACGCTGCCTATGTCAAAGCAAGGGGGCTATCCGACCCGACTCGTAAAGCGTGCGGCGAGTCGTTGAGCGATCGGGCCAGGGCGTCCATCTCCAATGACTTTCCCATCTACACGAATGACGGCCAAGACCTCGACCGTGGTCCCTGTGAGAAACACTTCATCGGCCTTATAGACGTCCGCCTGAGAGACAAAGCGTTCCTGAACCGGCAGGCCCTCGCTCCGGGCCAAATCCAACACCACAGCCCGCGTGATCCCGGATAGAATGCGCGACCCTTGGGGGGCTGTCACCACTGTTCCCCCCTGGACCACCATCACGTTGCTGACCGCCCCTTCAGTGACCAATCCTTCATTGACTAAAATGGCCTCGAAGACCTGGGCCTGCTTGACTTGTTGTCGTGCCAGCACGTTGGCCAACAGATTCACGCTCTTGATGTCGCAGCGCCCCCACCGGATATCCTCGGTCGTTATGGCTTCCACGCCGGCCACCTGTACCGACCGGTCGAGTGGGTGGAACTCACGAACCGTCATGACCACCGTGGGCGTCGCGTCATCCGAGTAGGCGTGATCGCGGGGAGCGACTCCCCTGGTGATCTGAACATAGATTTTACTTTCGGGATAAGCAGCCCGCCTGATCCCTTCCAGAATATGGCGAGTCCAGTCATCGTGGGAATAGGGCTGCTTCAGGTCAAGCGCCGTAGCGCTACGATCCAGCCGAGCCAGATGAGCTTCGAGTTCGAACGGGCGTCCCTTGTATGTGCGGATCACTTCGTAGACGCCGTCGCCAAACTGAAAGCCTCGATCTTCGATCGAGACTTTCGCCTCGGCCATCGGCACGAACGTCCCATTGATGAAGGCCACATTCGGCACGATTATGCACTGCTCCGGGGCGAGGAATCCGAGGCTGTCACGTCAAAAACTCGCCGATCTTCGGCCGTGAATTTCCACCCCATGCGTTTTTCAAACAGCACCCGATGGGTTCCCGGCCTAACCGCTTTAAACTCGAACGTCCGCTGCCCATTATCCACCGCATTATTTCCGGCGATGCGAAGATAGTCGTCGGCCAACAACTGAAGCCCTGTGGGATCATACGTCGGAACCCAGAGTTCCCCTCGTGTCCTATCTTCCCAGAGATGAATCTGGATGGGGTGCTCAAGGGTTGTCTCAATGACCTTGGCCCCATCCGAATGTGTCGCATCGTTATAGTCGTGGCCGGATATCATACTCATGGTTTTCGCCGAGGCCCGACAAAAATCTCCGCTCCTTCCACCAGCACATCATAACTCCCCACGCAATAGCCGCCGCCGTCTGTCCCTTGCCCGTTCCGAACGTCGAATGCCAGATCGTGCCACGGACAGGCTACGACAAAACCCTTCACGCGCCCTTCACCCAAAGGACCGCCTTCATGAGGACAAAGATTATGAATCGCGAAATACGTTCCCCCAATATTGAAGAGCGCAATCTCCCGATTGTTCACCATGACGACTTTTGATTTTCCAGGCGGCAGCTCGGCGATTAGACCGACGGATTGAAACCCCTCTCGCATGCGGTACCGACTCCTCTCTTCATGCTGTTCACCGAATCGCCCTCGTGCGTTACATCCGAAGCGTATACTTCAACTCCAACCCTATCGTAATTCCTTCCTGCTTGATGAAACCCGCTTCTGTTTGAATCACGTAGCGCACCGCTTCCGGAGCGGAACTATACTTAGGGCAGTCATCTTCCCGGCAAGGAGCAACATTCTCCTTCAATCCAACAATATGATGACTTTCATCAACCCACATCATGTCCACCGGGAACCGGTACTCCTTCGTCCAGATATGGTTCTGGCCGGTCGACTCGAAGATATAAAGCATTCCACTATTTGCAGGCAATGCCTCCCGAAAGGCGAGACCGACGAGCAGCTTCTCCGGTGTATCCGCCACTTCTGTCTCGATCTCACGTCCGTTCGGAAAGGAGACGATAATGATGGTCTCCTCTTTTCGCTCGATGAGAAAGTAGGAAGCGCTCATCAGAAAAATCGCCATCAGGGCAAGCGTGACGATACGCTTCTTTTTCTGTCCTCGATCGCTTGCAGATAAGGAAGCCATAAACATTCCTTAATCACAACTCACCACGATTATCTGGGCCCAACGGCCCATTAATACAGGGAAGCTGGGCCTTCTGGACAAGTGCCGTTCTGTTGACTTGGAAAAGAGCGGCGGAATAGAATGGCGGTCATATCGCGGCACGCATAATGGTCGCGCCGGGGTAGACTTGTCAACCGTGTGTGTCTCTATTGTAGTGAGAAGGAGGCGAGGGTCATGGCGTTGCTGATTACCGATGAATGTATCTCCTGTGGAGCCTGCCTGCCGGAATGTCCGAACGAGGCGATTTTTGAAACTCGCAGCGATGCGGAAACGAAGGGCAATCATGTGGGTGATGGCCAGGGAGTCGGCGATAGTATTTATGTGATCGCGCACGACCGCTGCACCGAGTGTGTCGGACACTTCGACGAGCCGCAGTGTGCTGCCGTCTGTCCGGTCGATAACTGCTGTATTTCTGACCCACTGTATCCGGAAACAACGGAGGTTCTGCTCGCAAGAGCGAATGCGCTCAATCCGGATAAGGCGATCGATGCCGCAAAAGTCTGGAGCGGCGTGCGTAATTAGTTAGCACTCATCGTTCAACTACGAAGGCCCTGCTTTTCTTGCGAGAAGCAGGGCCTTCTTGTTCGTGCATGGTCTATCTGGTTCATCTGGTCTGTCTGGTTCAACCAACACAAACCAAATAAACCAAACAACAGTCTTCCTCTGCTGGCGGACTTTTTGAGCATCCTGCTAAAAATGATACTGCCCTCTCCGCGGTGTCGCGGGGAGGGCAGTGATCGCTCAAATCTCAGTGCAGCTATTACTTGATCATCAATATCTTGCCGCCGACATGTCCGGGATGCAAGTGGCAGCGATAGGTCAGCGTATTCCCCTGCGTCGCATAGAACATGTCGCTGGTCGGAATCCCAATGTACTTGGTTTCACCCGGCTTCAACACCACTTGGGCCTTCATGACGGTCGGAGCCCCGGAGTTTGTCGCGTCGGTCATCTCAAATCCATGATCGGCAGTAGATTTGTTCGTCACCTTGAGCAAGACGGGACGACCAGGCCGAACTTTAAAATCGATGATGGTGACAGGCGGATACCACGTCTTGATGTCCCCGATCTCAAGCGCGAATAGGGACGCATCGACATCCAATTCTTTGAACGACTGACCCACAACGGAGCCAGTTTCTAAATCTCCGATTTCAACTCCACCTGCCTGAAGCGCCAATGCAGTAGACGCCCCAGCCACGACCATCATGAGGCCGAAGAAGACCCCCAATACCGTCTTGCCCATGACCTACCTCCTTAAAAAAAGAAGAAGAGATGTGATTAGGTTGGTGAATACCTCCGCCAAGCCCGCTTAGCCCTGATCATTTGCTGAGCACGACTTCCTTACCCCGCCATCGATACCCCGGACAACATGCATCCTCTTCGAGTCTAACCCTAGAAATAACACCTCGATGAAATCGGATGCAAGAACGTTATTTCATACCTTTTCTGGCCACCTTCAATGCAGACATGCGCATCAACAGGATCACCTCAATTATTTCAGTAGTTTATCCGTCTCAGGCTGCGCCTCTTGAACCGTGGACCCGATCAAGAGATCGTACGGCGCATAGTCGTCGGTTAACACAAGACCGGCTTCCCATGGTTGCGTGCGATGGGTTTCCAGTAAGGCAATGGTCTCGAACGGAAGACGCTGCTGCTCGACCAATCTGTTCACATTGGCCGCAATGGTAGAGGGCCTGTGCCCTTCGAGCGGTGCGCCGGCAAAAAAAATCAGATTCTCCGATCGCGCCGGAGAAGAACTCCAGGGTCCCTTGACCGCAAAGGACTCAATATTTGGAAACGATCGTCTCATCGTCTGCACGACCGCATTGGCCCGCAACAGATCTCCACCCTCGCCCGACGAAGCGAGATTTACGGCCAGGATACCGTTCGGTGCAAGATGGGCGCGCAGCTCCGCGAAAAACTCCACCGTGGTCAGGTGAAACGGAATCATGAGCCGGGCAAATGCATCGACCCAAATGAGATCGTACGTCTGGCCCGTGGAATTCAGAAAAACCCGGGCGTCCCGAACATGCACATGATGCTGAGGAGGCGGCCGATAGGAAAAATATTCCTCAGCCATACGAACGACTGCGGGATCGAACTCCACCACGTCCAGATCGAGTTCCGGCCATCGATGGGCGAGCCACTTTGCCAACGACCCGCCTCCATGACCGAGAATTAAACCCCGTTTCGGGTCCGGCACCAAAGCCAGCGACGCGACCATCAATTGACTGTAGGGGAGAAACAGGGCGATCGGATCGGCCTTCCACATGACCGCATGGAAGGTCCGGTCCAGGACGAGGTAACGAAAAAGATCGTCTTCGCGAATTCGTACTTGTTGATACGGACTGTCTTCCTGGTAAACCGGCGCCTTCAACATCTGAATCGGAAACCAAGCACCAGCCCCCAGGCCTCCAATACATAAGACGAGTAGGCCGATCACCAAGGGCCGCACGGTCGTCCTGCTGATCAGCCACCAGAGACCGAGCCCCACTTGAATGGCGCCGAGCCACGCGACAAGCGTCTGGCTGCCGATCCAGGACAGAAAGAAAAACGCCGTCCCCCACGTTCCTACCAAACTCCCCATGGTCGAGAGTGCGATCATCCGACCGGTATGCCGGCCGAAATATTCAAGATCCGACACAGCCAATCGCAACGAAGCCGGCAGCACGCCGCTCAGACCGAAGGCCGGGGGGCCCAACAGCAGCGCCGCGGCAACACAAGGCCCCCACCGAGGATCCTCAATGACTCCCGCAACCTTAAAGAGCACCGGCTGGCCCAGCCACGCGATCAGAAAGGTCCAGCCGCCTGAGAACAACAGCAGCCCCGCCAGCACCTGAGCCCCGGGGTATCGGTCAGAGACCCAGCCTCCAAATGCATACCCGCTGCTCATGGCAGCAAGAATCACTCCGATCAATGCGCCCCAGACAAACAGGGAGTTTCCGAAGACAGGAGCTAACAGTCGGCTTCCCAAAATTTCGAGCGCCATCACCACCGCACCGGTCGCCAACGCCGTAAACAGAAGGAACCATTGAGGGGGATGAGCCGGCCGATTCACAACACTCATGCAGAAACATGACAGAGGGTAGGGAGGTGATCCGGCGCCGGCCTGCAAGCCAGCACGATCACAAGCCGCCCCAGTTTTTGAAGTAGCGCAGGAGATCGCGGACGGAGATCATCCCGACGATCTGCCCCTCCTCGGAGATTGCCAAATGCCGAATTCCATGTTCCGCCATCTTCTCACTCGCCTCATGGGCCGAGCTCGTTATCTCGATCGACAGCAGCGGGCTGCTCATGACGGCACGCACCAACGTCTCGTGCGCCGGACAGGATTCGGCCATCCCCTTGCGAACCAGGTCCGACTCGCTGACGATCCCACAATAGCAACCGGCCTCGTGCACCAGCACTGCGCCGACCTTCGTGTCACGCATCAGCGTCGCCGCCTCCAACAGCGTAGTGTCTGGACTGATCGCGCGCAAGGCCCGGCGCATCATCACTGCGAGAGGTCGCTGAAGGGGTCTGCTCTGAGTCGCCATACGACAGGATCCGTCCGATGGAGGGAGTAAATAGTACCCAGCCCTCATGCGCCTGTCAACGAGCGGCCCAGCGAATTCCTCGCTGTGAACTCGGTTCTCCATAACTTTCTTGCTCACCCCCTGTACCGTTGCTATACTCGACCAATTCGTTCTTGCATACAGGAGGATAGAACCCATGCATATCAGTGTGATTGGCACCGGCTATGTCGGGCTGGTAACCGGCGCCTGTTTTTCGGAATTCGGGGTCAACGTGACCTGCATGGATACCGACGCCAAACGGATCGCCAGGCTTGAGAAAGGCGATGTGCCCTTCTACGAACCGGGGATCACGGAACTTGTCGCCAAAGGCATTCGAGAGAATCGGATCAGCTTTACCACCGACATCGCCAAAGCCGTCGACAAAGCCCTCGTCATCTTCATCGCGGTTGGAACCCCGCCGCGACCCGACGGATCGGCCGATCTGTCGTATGTCGAAGAAGTCGGCCGCGGCATCGCCAAAAACATGACGGGGTACAAGGTCATCGTCACCAAGTCGACCGTCCCGGTGGGCACAGGAGAAAAGTTGCGGGAAGTGATCACCGCCAATCAATCAGGAAAATTCCGGTTCGACATTGTCTCCAACCCGGAGTTTCTGCGTGAGGGGTCCGCCATCGAAGACTTCTTGCGACCGAACCGGGTCGTCATCGGCGCGGACAGCGAGCAGGCAGTGGCGATCATGAAAGATCTCTACCGTCCTCTGTATCTCATCGAAACACCGTTCGTCGTGACCGACATCCCGACTGCCGAGATGATCAAATACGCCTCCAACGCCTTCCTCGCCACCAAAATTTCGTTCATCAACGAAATCGCGACCGTTTGCGAACGGGTGGGCGCCAACGTGCAGATGGTGGCGAAAGGAATGGGGCTCGACAACCGGATTGGCTCGAAGTTTCTCCATGCGGGGCCTGGGTTCGGGGGATCCTGCTTCCCGAAAGATCTGGCTGCGCTCGTCCAGACCGGAGAGCGCGTGGGCTACCCCATGCAGATCGCCAGCGCCGCCGCCCTCATTAACGAACAGCAACGCGTCCGGATGATAGAAAAGATCACGAAAGAGGTCGGGAAACTCAAGGGAAAGACGTTCGCGATGTTGGGCCTATCGTTCAAACCCAATACGAACGATCTACGGGATGCGCCGGCCCTGGCGATTGCGCAGGAACTGATACAACAAGGCGCGACGGTTCGCGCCTACGATCCCGCCGCGCTTGAGGAAGCCTGTCAGACCCTGTCGGGTCTCGTCCCCTGCAAGGACGCCTATGATGCAGCACAGGGAGCGGACGCCTTGATCCTCATGACCGAATGGAACCAGTTCCGCACCCTCGATTTCGACAGACTGAAAACGCTCTTGCGCCAGCCCCTCTTCTTCGACCTACGCAATGTCTATGAACCGGACCGGGTCGCTGCCTTTGGCTTTCGTCACATTTCAGTCGGGAGACCCAGCAAAGCTCCGTCTCCAGCCAAGTAACCGCGCGTTACGTCAGTCGCGGCACCTCAACGGCCTTGGCCGCATCGTTGACTTTCGGTTTGTAGCCCATCCGGTCCAACACTTTCATGACGCGCGTCTTGAGCCGATCGTCGGCGTCGGCAAGCGCTGTGGCCAACGGCTCGACGGCGGGCTTTCCAATTTTACGGATAATCTCCGTCACGGATTGCCTGATCTCATCCTCCTCAGAAACCAGCAAGGGCACGAGCACCGAAACCGCCGGCCCGCCGATTTTGATCAACGAATCATAGGCGCGCTGCCGGACATCCCCGACTTCATCCGCCAACGCATCGACCAACGGCTGCACGGCGCGGATGTCTTTGAGTTCGCCCAGTACTTCCGCTGCATACTTGCGGTTGAGCCAGTGACTATCTTTTAGATCCAACAGCATCGCGTCGGCGCGTGCCGCATTCGGGTCCTTCGCACGAATCCGGAAACTTTTGGCGACCCGGCGCCCGCCCTCTTCCACAATACGAATCGTGGCGCCATCTCCTATTTTGATCTTCTTCAGCTCTTCAAGCGCCTCGTCATCGACGTCCAGCACGACGGTCTTCCCATCGTAGGCCAACAGTTCGACTTCGAGCTGTTTCGTTTCAGGGTTCACCGCGACGACTCGTTCCGTGACGAGATTAAACCCGTCCTTCTTCACGCCGCCCTTTGGACCGATCTGAATAAGCTTTGGAGGAACTTCATCCGCCATGAGATATATCCTTTTACATCGAAATAAAGATTACGGTTTTGCTGTCCATCCGAGACTTGCCAACACCCCTTCGACCGT
>JANNIV010000202.1:0-9008 GCA_031405355.1 Nitrospira sp. | reverse complement strand
CAAGCGGAGTCTCGGTCGAGTCAAATGCAAGCGGCCATTTCAGTCGGCGCCTCGATCCTAGGGGCGTTTCTCGGAAGAAAAACCGTCAGCGCGACAAACATCGGCCGAGCGACAACGGCGATTCGCGGAGCCGGACGCGCGATCAAGGAATCGAAGGACGTGGGCCAAGCTGAAGAAAACGTCTCAGCGCTGCAGCAACAATTGGCCGACCTTGAAGCGCAGTTCAAGATGGAAACCGATGCCCTCGCCGCCGCAACCGATCCTCTCAACGAAAAACTCGAGACCGTCTCTCTCAAACCCACCAAAGCCAACATCGCCGTGAAACTCTTAGCCCTGGCTTGGGCGCCTCACTGGCGCGACTCAGGCGGCGCGACGACACCAGCCTGGTTTTAGGAGTCTGTCCGAGTAATGCCATTCTACTGCGGCAAACGATCTGTACGTATCTGCGTCGTTCTCGGCCGGAAAAAACCCTCAACGTATTCCAGCGAATACGCCTCCAGTTTTTTCGAGCCTGCGGCCTCGCATCTACCAACAGTTCCTTTGCCTCGCAACGAAGGATTACTCGAACAGACTCCTAGTTCGTGAATTGTGGACGAGACAGGTGAAGCGCGGGGAGCAGGCGTAAAGCGTATCTCGTGAAGCGCGGGAAAAGCGGGACGTGTGAAGAAGTGCTGAGTTCAAAGTTCCGAATCTTCGGCCTTTCCCACCTTCAGCCTTACCCCCTATAGAGCAATGGCCTGATAGAAGCAGAACCCTTCGTGCTCGACGAGCTTCTTTGCGATGACCCCTGCGGCTGTTTCAAGCGTGGCGGCAAGCGTCTCGTTCTGAATACTGAAGACACTTCCACCGCGCACCGCTTTCCCCACGAGCGAAGTCACGGCGGCTTCGGCGCGCAGGGCGTCACGAGTCACTCTGGCCAAAGCCTCCAGTGAAATCATGGGACGATTGGCATCGAATTCAGGGTAGGCAACCTCCTGGAATGTCGACCCTACCGTCAATGCCGTCGCGCCATGTATGGCCGGCACTCGATAGGCCGCGTCGAAGAAGGCTTCCAGGAAAATGCGCGTCAGATCGGCGCTGATACGTTGAGAATCGGCAGGGCTTGACTCAAGCTCCGCCGAGATCCCAGGATATAGCAAGGCGTTGCCGCTTCGATCGACAAACCCCTTCGAGGTGACTTTCACCACCCCGCGAGGGCCGGCTCCCGCGTAGTCCGATCTCGCCATGAAACTGAGATCGCCAAAATAGGCTTTGTTGTACGCCAGAAGTATCCTGGCGAAGCGAGAGGAATCCTGCTCGAGCTGATCCTCATCCAGACCGAGATGTCCATGCCATTGCCTGGCTACTTCCACAACTTGCTTGAGTTTATCCACATCGATGCGGGCGTTCGCATCGTTGGCCACGTCATCGAGGACGTCGGCAAGGATGGAGAGGGACGTGTCCTTGCCTTGATGGCGCCAGCGGATTCTATCAATGAGGGCCGTCAGGGGACGGACGCTGGTCGATTGACCCTCCGGGGACTGCTGGAACAGAGGGTCGGGCGAGGCGCTGGGGGCACGTCGTTCGTTCAGCGGTTCATCGTGGGCTTGCCTGGTGCAGGCCAGGAACTTTGTCACGAGCTCTTTCTTGTCATCCAACTTCTGACGGTACCCTCCGAAATGGAGATCCAGTTGTTCGCGTAGCTGCAGAACTGAGGAACTGCACCCAGTTTGCACGAGCAGGAGAGCCAGCAAGGCCAACGAGATAGAAGGCATTTGCTTCATCGTTGCCTCCCCCTAATAGCCTTCAGCCTGAACCCCTGGGTTAATGCTTGCGATCTTTCTGCATGATTTTATCGGTCCAGGCCAACAGAATGGCGGATCCAATGAAGGTCATGTGGATAAAGATCTTCCATTTGATGTGTTCGAGATCTTCATTCGCAATGTTGACGAACGATTTCAGGAGATGAATGCTGGAGATGCCGATTAGTGAGGCGGCAAGTTTAATTTTAATGGTGCCTGGATCGATGTGGGTCAGCCAGTCCGGTCGATCCGCATGCCCCTCTAAGTCCAGCTTGCTCACGAAGGTGGCATAGCCGCCGATGATCACCATCGTGAGCAAGTTCGCCACCATCGTGACATCGATCAACCCCAGGACGCCCAGCATGAAGACGGTTTCTTGTTGCTGATTGACGTGCCAAACCATCTCCCACAGTTCAATGAGAAACTTGTACGCGTACAGCAGCTCCGCCACGATGAGGCCGCCATAGAGTGGGGCTTGTATCCACCGGCTGGCGAACACGACGGTTTCAAACAGGTGCTCAACGCGGTTGATGGGGGCGTGCGGGTGCTTCACTGCGGCAGATTCTGAAGAATCGGAATGACTCACGGCGCGCTATCCTAGTCGGCAAGAGGGGGAACTGTCAATTTGAACGACCCTGTCGTTCGTGAAGCGTCGCTCGGGAGTGGAGTTGCTGGTTTCTAGTTTCAGGTTTCATGTCGTCAGGAAACAACCTCCGAAAACTAGAAACTTGAAACTAGAAACCCTTGAACCAGATACGCTTCACGGGTGTCGAGACAGACTTCCTCGCAGACTGTTGACAAACTACTTGAGCACCTCGAAACCATGAGCACATGAATGCCCACAGACTCTCTCGGACTTCTTCGCAGGCTGTTCAGCAAGGCCAGACTTCTCACACCCTCCCACCCTGGCGCGCCGAGACGCGCCTTGTCCCAAGCAAGGCCGCAGCGAGCGAATAAAGATGATCCTTCCAAGCTCGCTCATTACCTTCTTTCAAGGGGTGGCTGGCTTGGTCCCCAACTGCGCACGTCGAACGACCACTGCTTCATCGTGGGGGTTCCGTGAGCACGGGGGACCAACCAGTCCACCCCTCCTCCCTGCTGGCGGACTTTTTCAGCATCCTGCTAATCGACCAAATGATGGTCGAGCGCATAGCGAATCAATTCGGCGGTGGTGGTGAGTTGCAGCTTATCCAGGAGGCGGCCTCGATAGGTACTGACGGTCTTGACGCTGAGAATGAGGGACTGCGCGATGTTCTTGAGAGACTGGCCTTGGGCTATTCGTACGAGAACTTCACGTTCTCGCTCCGATAATGTGGCAGGGACGGGATCTGCCGAGCTCTTGCTCAAGCTGCCGGCCATATGCTCGCCGAGGGAGGCGGTGACATACATACGGCCGCTCAGAACTTGCTTGACGGCCCTGGCCAGCTCTTCCGGTGCGGTCTGTTTGGTGAGGTAGGCCATGGCCCCTGCGCGGAAGACACGAACGGCGTATTGCTCCTCAGGATGCAGGCTCAAGACCATCAGTGGGAGTCTGGGTCTTGTACCGTGTAGCTCACCCAGCAACTCCAATCCACTCTGATCGGGAAGGTTGATATCCAGGATTACCAGATCCCAAGGCTGCTGCTGCACTGCAGCCATCCCTTTTTGCCCGCTATCGGCCTCACCGACTTCGACCAGGAGGAAGTTCTCCTCAAGAATCTGTTTCACACCCCGGCGCACGACCTCGTGATCGTCGATGACGAGAATTTTTACCGGCTGCGTCGCAATCATGAGGCGACGCACTCCGTAACCGGCAGGGAGACACAGGCTCTGGTTCCGGATCCGGACGCTCCTTCAATATGAAAACGGCCGCCCAGGAGGGAGGTCCGTTCCTGCATGCCTCGAAGCCCAAAGGACTGAGGCCTGGTCATCCTTTCGCGGGAGATGCCCCTTCCATTGTCAGTCACTTCTAACGTCACCATGGCGCCGTCCCGGTACAGCCGCATGTGAACCTGTGAGGCGGCAGCGTGGCGCATCACATTCGTCAGTAATTCCTGCGCAATGCGAAATAGCGCGGCAGACACTTCAGGAGGCAGCGCGATAGCTAACAACTCCGGAGCCGCGTCTATCGCGCAATGCGCGCCCGTACGATTCTGGAACGTCGCGGCAATGCATTCCAACGCCGGGACCAATCCGAGATCGTCCAGCATCGCGGGGCGCAGCGATGCCGCTTTCGCTCGAACAGACGCCAAAAGCGCGTCGACCGATCCCGACATGGCTTGAACGTTGTTCAGTAGATCCTCGCCGCCGGTTGGAGAAGCCGATTTCGCGAGTCTCCTGCCGAACCATGCCAGATCGAATTTCAAGCCGGTCAAGGCCTGTCCAAACTCGTCGTGCAACTCCCGTGCAATTCTTCGTCGTTCCTCTTCTACCGCTCTCTCCACCCGACGAGCTTCGCCGCGTAATCGAGCATAGGCCAGCCGGAGTTCCTCTTCCATATTTGCAGACGGAACGACGGACTTAGGGTGAGAAATCGTCATCGGAGAGCCTATGGCCTTGATCATGTTGTTCTTGCTTACTCCTCGACCGGGAACGTGAGACGATGAGGCCGTGACGCGGTCGGTAACTGGGTACTTCATATCGTTGTGAGTATCGGTTCAGGGTAGATGTCTGCGGAAATACAGGTGCCTCGACCCACTGTAGATTGGATCTCCAGGCGACCGCCGATCTTCCGAACCCGCGCGTCCATCTGCGAGAACCCTAGGCCCTTTAGCCGTCTTTGCTCGACGTCAAAGCCTGATCCGTTATCGCGAATGGTCAGGCGGACTCGTGATCCGATGGGCCGAAGCGCAATCACGATCCTCGTGGCCTGGGCGTGATCAACGCAATTGTTCAAAGCTTCCCTCGCGATTGTGACGAGTTCACGCGCTTCTTCGCCGGTTAGGATCTCCTCCGCCGCCCGGTCGATCTCCACACGAATCCGTACCTGGCTCACCCGCTCAACCGTCTGAGCGAGGGCCTGTAACTCGGTGACCAGCCTAAACGGATCCACGCAGTCAGACTCCACCGTCAGAATCATGCGTCGGATGTCCTGGATAAGCGAATGGAGCTGGTCGGTAGCCAGATCGCGGGAGCAGGGCGCAGCTTGTGGCACCCCCTCACACAATCCAGGGGCTTGCTCAATGGTCAGCCTGATCGCATAGAGCGCTTGGAGCACAGATTCGTGCAATTCTCGTCCGATCCGGCTGCGATCGTGAAGCAGATCGCTCAATCGCTGTTCGGATGCTGCGAGGGCCGTGGCGAGGCTACTTCCAGCCTGTTCATGTAACGGGCAAGCGCAGGACTGGTTTCTGTCGTGTGAGATCCTCGGGGCGAGAGCCGCATGCTGGTGCGCCGGCTTGCTAAGGGATTGCCGAAACCCGTCGAGAATCTGGAATCCCGGGCGATCTTTCATTGAAATGCCCTTTCCTAATCATGTGGCGTGGAATATCTCCGGAATCTCTCTTCGCGCGGATTCCTCAGTTTCAAAATACAGCATTAGTACGCGCCTCCCACGCATTCCGTCACCTGGCCGTTCCGCCAGGTGACGGAATGCGTAGATTATGAAAAACAGTAGCCCCAGGAAGCGATGCCACCTTGATGTTCTTTTAAAAGGAGACAACTGATGCGCCGCATGAAAAATATCGAGTTCAGTGAGAATGGTTTTGTTGTGAAGACATTGCGCGGGGAGCAGCTTGCCCAATCGTATCGCCTCCGGCATAAAGTATTTGCCGAGTCACTGAAGTGGGTTCCTGAGACGGATGATAGGCAGGAAATGGATCTGTACGATAGGTGGGGAACATCCGTTGGCCTGGTCAGAGATGATGGCGCCGTGGTTGGGGTGGCTCGACTGCTTCCCTCTTCCGGACAATTCATGCTCGAAAAAGAGTTCGGCGCCTTGCTCCCGGATGGCTACCGAGTCAGAAAAAATTCAGATACGGCCGAGATCACCCGACTTGCGGTCGATCCTGAAATCCGAGATAGAGGACTCTCGTCCAAGATGATGCTGGCGCTATTGAAAGGCGTCTATCAATGGGCGGTTGAAAACGACATTCGGTACTACTATCTTGAGGTCGAACACCGATTCTTTCGCACGCTTCGAGCGCTAGGGTTCCCTTGTGAAATGATAGGAGCGCCGGTGGTACTTCCTCCAGCTGGAGCCAGTTCCGTGGCAGCGCTGTACGACATGGTTCGATTTGACGAAGAGAACGCGATCAAAAAACCACGGTTACTGAACTGGATGTCCTCAATTGAGACGCTACAGGGTGAGATGATTGTGGGTCGGACTTCTGCTTATTCAAACTGCGAGCGGTTGGCGGTAATGGGTGCGGCGGCGTGAAGATAGACGAGGTGAACATCAATCCTGGAGCAGCCTGTCGTCCTCTTGTGAGGAACTTAACGAAGCTGACTCTGCTTATACCACATTAGGCAGGCCATGTTCGATGGCGGTCGCAACCGCATGGGATCGCGAAGTGACGTCCAGCTTCGAGAAGATGCTTTCCACATGGAACCGTACGGTTCGTTCTGTCACGCCTATGATTTTGGCGATCTCCCAGTTCGTCTTGCCGTTTTTCACCCAGTTGAGGATCGTCATCTCACGCAGCGTGAGTTCCCTGACGCATGGAGCAACTGCTTGCGAACTCTTTGGGGCGGTGCGTAAGAGGGCGAGATGGACGTGATATCCAAAATACTCGACTAGCGGGACATAGCGTTTTGCATCCACTCGTTCAGCAGAGGCAAATGAGCAGAAGGTCCCGACTCCGCATGCGGGATCCGCCGATCCCGTTGTGATCCCATCCCCTAGACCGAACTCCTTCGCCGCCTCCATAAATTCGCGCTGTTTGTCAGAGCTTGCGGCCTTGTAAGTGGCTTCCCAATGTTGTGTGCCTGGTTCCCGTAAGGCAGTCTGGAAGACCGGGTCGACTTCAAAGTATCCCTTCTGCCAATAGAGGCGAAGCCATTCTTCCGGATAGCTGACATTGAGTACGTTGGTAAAGCCCTCAAACGCACCAGTGCGACTGAGTTTTGCAAGTCCACCGATCACTCGGGTAAAAGGAAACAGAGCTTGAAACCGTGCGAGCACATCTTTGACATCTTCGGGGCTTTCTGATTGCACCGCGAAATGCAGAACCTCGATAAAACCTTCGCACTCGGTTTTGCTTAGCCGGGAAAATATGTGCTTGGGAAAGGGGCGCTTTTCCTGGACATGTGCCATAGATGGCTCCCGGTAGAATGGTCAGAATGAACGCTACCATACTACATGGCGGATTTGCGAGAAGGTATTTTGGCCCTAGTGAGATCTCTCTCGATCGGCTATATGCTCAAGAGTATTCTAGCAGTCTCCATGCTTCTGATAATGCGTAAGCTTGAATCTGTCAGCTAACGGATGACGCCCTGTAAGGATTATTGTATGCGGAACCAACGATATCTTTTGGCTCTAGGGCTCATCTCATTACTGTGTCCATCGCTTGGACATGCGCAAGCACTTCGGTTCCAGCCACAAGGGGCGGTTGCTGCTGGGCAGGGGAATGCCTTTGCCGCACAGGCCGATGATGCTTCGGCCATTCACTACAATCCGGCCGGACTGAGTCAGGTGGATGGAGTCCAGGTCATCACTGGAACAGCCCTGCTTGGGGGGTCCGTCAAGTTCAATAGCCCGACCGGGATAGATAGTCGAGGGGATCTTGGAGGCAGTGTCGCGCTTCCCCCGCCTAGCCATTCCTACGTGAGTGCAAACCTAGGAGCTCTCGGGTTAGCCAGTCTGTCAAATGTGACAGTCGGTCTTGGTCTCACCTCGCCGTTCGGTTTGAACATCCGCTATCCACTGGATGGCCCCTTCAATACCGCGATCACCACTGCAGCGCTTCCACTCATCGACATTAAGCCGACCCTGGCCTATAAGCTGAACGATCAATTGGCCATCGGGGTAGGCGCGGATATCTATACCTTCGCTAGTTTTCTTGGACAGGGGCATGCGGAACAGAAACAAATCTTGGGTGGCGCATCCGTCGAATTCAACGGCAACGGAACGGGGGCCGGCGCAACTGTCAGCCTGCTCTACACCCCGCTGAGAAACGGCGATGGCAAACCGATTGCCTCCGTCGGGCTGGTCTATCGCACCCAGGCTGTGGTGCCGTTGAGTGGATCGTTCTTAGTCAACGGGGCGAAGGTTGCCGATGCCTCCACCAATCTCGTACTGCCGCAGATCTATACCGGAGCCATTGCGATCTGGCCGGTTCGCACGAGTGAGCGGGAATGGAAACTGGAGCTCGACGTGGAATATGTCGGGTGGAAGTCGAATCGTGATCTCGACATCCACCTCTCCTCCGGCGGAGTCTTCCCGCAACCGCAACAATGGAAGACTGTGCCGGTCGTGGCGTTCGGGACCGAATACAAATGGCTCAACCCAGCGTGGCTACCCCAGTGGGATGTGGCGGTGCGATCAGGGTACACGCGCACCGAGAATCCCGTTCCTGATATGACGTTCAACCCGGCGATCGTTTCGTTATCTTCCAACACGCTGTCCATTGGGGCCGGATTCTTGTGCAAGGGCCAGGGCCGGTTTCTAGGAATGGTACCTTGCGGAGGAGCCTCCGCGCTCTGGCCCAAGGGGATTGGACTCGATGTGGCATTTCAGGAATGGTTTTATGAGGCGCGGACGGTTACCGGAAATCTTAACCCCACCGTCGACGGGACATACCATGCCTTTATCCATTTGGGGACGGTCAGCTTCAAATTCATGTTTTAGCTGCAGGATGCTGAAAAAGTCCGCCAGCTGTCTGAAAGGTTAAGGCTCAGGCTAAGGTTGAAGCTCGGATGAGCACATCAGATCTTCACTCAACCTTGACCTCAACCTCAGCCTACCTGCTCGCCGCGGTCGTATGAGCAGGACAACTGCGCTCAACCTTGAAACGGAGTCGTGTTCGCGAGGGCTTTTCGCATTTCTGCGACGGTTTTGGCGTCGAGACCGGATGCCGCCAATTCATGATCTGTGGCGGCAGCGATGTTCGCCAGGCTGCCATACTGTTTGAGCAGGCGAGTTCTCGTGATCTCGCCGATGCCGCCTATTCGATCGAGCGGAGAATCCATCAGCGCTTTGCTGCGCAGCTTGCGATGGAAGGTGATGGCAAATCGATGGGCCTCGTCACGAATGCGTTGCACGAGATGGGTCGCCGGGGAGTTCGCGCGCAGCACAATGGGATTTTTTCT
>JANNIV010000201.1:0-13729 GCA_031405355.1 Nitrospira sp. | reverse complement strand
CATATACATTTTCGGCATTGGTCGCGAGCTTGATGATCCCTGCTCCCTTAATGATGATCTTTCCAGCACTTGGATACGCCTGGCTGCGCGGCGGCCTGCGGAGAAGCGTCTTTTTTTCCTATACGCGGCCGAACCCAAGGAAGAGCAGACGGCCTCCGGGATTGTCATCACCAAAATCAAGGAGGGAACCGGCGCCAGTCCCAAAAGCAGTGATACCGTGAAGGTCCATTACCGCGGCACGCTGGTCAATGGCAAGGAGTTCGACAGCTCCTACAGCCGCGGGCAGCCGACCTCCTTCCCCCTGAACCGTGTCATCCCCTGCTGGACCGAGGGCATGCAAACCATGAAGACCGGCGGCAAATCGAAACTGGTATGCCCGCCCAATCTGGCCTACGGCAGCCGTGGCATTCCCGGCACGATTCCTCCCGACTCCACCCTGGTTTTCGAAGTCGAACTTCTGGAAATCCTCAAATAAGCCTGTGGCACCTGCTGTTCCTGCGCAAGCCTGATCCCGCCTTCGATTCACAACCCAACTTTCGTCCGGGCCAGCTATCTTTCCCTTCCGTATCGAGATCAAACCCGTGTCCGGCATGCTTTACTGTCGCTACCTTGTAGCCGGCCCGGACCAACTCAGGAATCACACGCTCAATCAGCGTGGTTTTCCCGCTGTTCGAACGACCGACAAAGCAAAGAATAGGTACAGCCATTGGTGGAGATGGTCAATGGTCAATGGTGGACAAAAATGATTCCTGCCATCGACGAGTGACTGATGACCATTGACCTCCCTTCTCTATGAGCAACAGGACGGACGGTTGGGATCGGTGTGATAATGTTCGGAATGGCTGGCCCAGGCTTCTCCGCTCAACAGTTGAACCGAGACCAGATCGCCCTGATTCACTCGTTCAACTTCGACCGGGATATCGATCAAACAATTGGCCTTCACCATAGAAGTCAATATCCCGGACCCTTGCGCGCCGGTCGTGCGAACCTTGAAGACCCCTTCTTCTCTTGTGAGCACACCGCGTAAAAAGTGGCGACGATCCGTCCGCTTGGAAAACTTCTCTTGGAAGATCGCCTGCACGACCGGACGGCCATAGCTCCGGTACCCGCTCATTTTAAGCATGGCCGGCCGCACCAGCTGTTCGAACGTCACCATGGAGGACACGGGATTCCCGGGCAACCCGAAGGCCAACTTACCCTGAATCTTGCCGAATGCGAGTGGCTGCCCGGGCCTGATCGCCAGCTTCCAGAAATTCATTTCTGCGCCCAGTTCGTGAAAGACCGCCTTCGTAAAATCGTAGTCGCCCATCGACACACCGCCGGACAGCACCAGGATATCCGCCGTCAGACCATGCGAAATCTTTTCCTTCAAGGCAGCTGGAGTGTCCTTCGCAATCCCCAGCAATAGGGGAATGCCACCCGCCTCCTGAACCGCTGCTGCAATTCCATAGCTGTTGGAATTGATGATTTTTTCATCGCTGAACCGCTCGTCCAAATCCGCCAGTTCATCGCCGGTCGAAAGGATCGCGACACGGGGCCGTTGATAGGCAAAGATGAACGACTTGGCCAGGATCGCCAGCATCCCTGCTTCACCAGGCCGAATCTGAGTCCCTTTTGCGATGATACACTCGCCCTTCTTCACATCTTCGCCTTGCGGCCGAATGTTGGCGCCTTGCTGTTCCGGCTTAAAGACGCGAACGGAATCAGGCGTATGCTCAGTGTCTTCAACCTTCAAAACCGTGTCCGCTCCCTTCGGGAGGGGAGCCCCGGTCATGATGCGAATCGCCTGTCCCGCGCCGACGGATTTCGAAGGCATCTTGCCTGCAGCCACCTCTTCGATTACTGTGAGCGTGACCGTTTTCTGAATGGCATGTTCCTTCTTAATATCGTCCCATCGCACCGCAAACCCATCCATCGCACTATTGTCCCAGGGCGGATTATCCCGTTCCGCCACAATGTCCTCTCCGAGGACACGTCCAAGGGCATCGAGGATAGAAATCTTCTCCAAGCCCAGCGTCGGCGTGGACTCCAATACGATCCGTTGCGCCTCTTCCAGCTGCGTAAGCCCCTCTGTCGCCTGTGTCGCTTTCACCCTCTCTCCTTCATTAATGCGCCTGCGGGGACGCAATCTTCACCAGCGACCCGCGCTTCTTGCAGAACGTTTCGACCTTATTCGCAATCTCGTGATAACACTCAGCCGTGGCCGTATCGGAATTGAACATTGCAAATGGCTCACCGGCATCGGATTGGATCACGACATCAGGATCGAGCGGGATGCGCCCGAGGAAGGGCACGCCCATATCCATCGCGGCAGCTTCCCCGCCGCCCTTACGGAACACCTCAATATGGTTGTGGCAATGGGGGCACTCCAGCCCGCTCATGTTCTCGATAATCCCGATGATCGGGACTTCGCTGTCCTTGCAAAACGTCACCGACTTGCGGGAATCCAGCAAGGCCACTTCCTGCGGCGTCGTCACGATGACCGCGCCGCTGACATTCCCGAGCAAATCGATGGTCGTCACCGATTCGTTGCCGGTTCCCGGAGGCAAATCGACAAATAAAAAATTAAGATCCTGCCACTCGACCCCGCCCAAGAGCTGGTTGATGAACTCATACTTGTACGCATCGCGCCAGATGATCGGATCGTCCGAGTTCTGTAACAAGAAGGACATCGAGGCGATCTTGAGGTTGTACGCCTGAAACGGGATAATCCCGCCTGAGCTGCTGATCTTGAGTTTCTGCCCTTCGGCCCCCACCATCTTTGGAATGTTCGGGCCATGGATGTCCATGTCGCAAATGCCGACATGCCACCCTTTGAGCGCGAGACTCACTGCAAGATTCGTCGTACAGGTGCTCTTTCCAACTCCACCCTTGTTGCTCATGATGAGCACTTTGTATTCGATCCGCTCCATCCGTTTGGCCACCAGCCAACGACTGTGCCCCTCCTTGTCCTTCTGACAGGTTTCGTTTTCATCGCAGATCGCGCAAGCCCACATGTAGACGCAGGCGTCGCTGCCGCCGGAGCTGGGAGGTTGAATAACGTTTAATTCACGAGCCATGTATCTTCCTTCTGTAAATCGCTACACCCGATCTTCTCGTTTTCGTCATCGCCGTCGGTCTGTCGGCACACCGACGTAGTCGCTGTCTCCCGCGTTAGGGAGCCCCACCGATGGCGCCTGGCCGTTTCCTGCCGCTGCGGTGGCCATTGCCGGCATGCCTGCCCCCTCCTCCGCTGGCTTCTTTTTGTTGAAAAACCCTGCGCTAATGATCCCTACTTCGTAAAAGATATACATTGGCAGGGCCATCAAACATTGGTTGAAGGGGTCGGGCGTCGGAGTGAGAACCGCCGCAAAGATAAACGATCCCAGCAGGGCCCACTTACGATATCGTTTGAGAAACGGCGCATCGACCCACCCAAACTTCGCCATGAGGGTGATCGCGAGCGGGACTTCAAAAATCAGCCCGAAGACCATGAGGAACCACAGTGCAAATCCGACGTACTGCGCGATGGAGATCTGCGGGACGAAGCCGGCGTTGACGCCATAGGAAATCAAAAAATTCAGCGCAAAGGGAAGCACGAAGAAAAATGAAAAACTCACCCCTGCGTAAAATGCCACGGCGCTCAACAGCACAAACGGCCCGACAAATCGCCGTTCCTGCGCATGGAGCCCCGGCACGACGAATTGCCAGACTTCGAACAATAGATAGGGGGTCACACCGACGAGAGCAAAGAGCCCGGCTACCTTGACGTTTTGCCATAAGGCTTCTGCCGGCGCGAGAAAGACCAACGGAACGGTCGCCAGATCGGTCGGCGCCCACGACAGGGAACCAGGCATAAACATGCTCTGGAGCGGGATGCGAAGCCACTTGACCAGCGTGTCGGCAAAGAAAAATGTGCCGACAAACACCACAGCGATGATGATCACCGCGCGCGTCAGCCTGACCTGGAGCTCCACGAGGTGCTCCATGACCGGCATTTTCTTATCTTCCAGCGGCTTGAAGATCGTGTCTTGCAGCCACTGGTTCAGTGAATTCAGGCCGTTGGACATACGATCCGTTCATCCGATGGTTAGCTGCGACCGCTCGAATACCGAGCGGTCGCAGCCAGCGTCATGCCTGTTACTTGGGATTGACCGCGACAAACAGGTTGTTCCCCTGTCGACTCAGGAGCAGGACAGCCAACTCGTCTTTTTTCAACTTACTCGAAGCTTTCTGATAGTCGTCAAGAGTCTTCACGACTTCGTGGTTCACTTCCTGAATCACGTCGCCGCGCTGCAGACCCGCCGATTCCGCAGGGCCGCCGCCCTCGATCGACATGACGACCACACCCGTCATCTTCGCCGGGATGTTCAATTGACTCATCGTGGCCGCATCCAATCCCTGCACACGGAGAGAGGCCAAGACATTATCCGGCAGCTTGACCGTCTCGACCGGTTCCTTCGGAGCTGACGGCTCTTTTTTCGCCAACATTTCATCCGTCGGTCGCTCAGCCACCTTCACGGCGATGGTCTGCTCCTTGCCGTCTCGCAACACCTTCACCTGGGCATCCTTGCCGACCATTGTACGCGCGACGAGATTACGCAACTGACTCACGTTTTGGACTTCTTTCCCGTTGAACGCAATTACTACATCGCCGCGCTTCACACCCGCAGCATGGGAAGGGCCATTCTCATTCACATCGCTGATGAGTACCCCTTTGCGCTGCTCCGGAAGCTTGAAGGACTTGGCCAAGGCCGGCGTGATCTCTTGAATCGCAACACCCATCCAGCCACGCACGACTTTGCCGGTCTTCTGCAGACTGTCAACGATATCCAGCGCAATGCTGCTGGGAATGGCAAAGCCGATTCCTTCCGACCCGCCGGTCCTTGAGAAGATGGCCGTATTGATCCCGATGAGTTCTCCATGCAGATTGACCAGCGCCCCGCCGGAATTTCCGGGATTAATTGCTGCGTCGGTCTGGATGAAATCTTCATAGTCTGCAATGCCGACGTTCCCGCGTCCTAAAGCGCTGATGATGCCCAGAGTCACGGTGGAACTCAATCCGAATGGGCTGCCGACGGCCAACACAAGGTCACCGACCTGTAGTTTCTCATACTCAGCCCATTTCAAGGCTGGGAGGTTCTTCGCTTCGATCTTGACCACCGCCAAGTCCGTCTTCGGATCAGTTCCCACCACTTTCGCGGTGAACTCCCGTCGATCACTGAGCGTAACGGTGATCTGCGTGGCGCCTTCGACCACGTGGTTGTTGGTCACAATAAATCCGTTCGGATCAAAAATGACGCCGGATCCTGCGCTTTGATCTGGACGTCCATGCCCCGGAGGCATTGGCGGAGGGGTCGGAAGTTCACCTCCTGGCGCTTCTTCACCCGGAGGTCCACCAAAGGGACCTGGCGGCATCGGCGCTCTTCGGCCTCGTCCCCCGCCTTCCCCTCCCCCGGTCACCGCAATATTCACCACCGCCGGCGTGACCTGTTTGACGATCTCTGAAAATCCTTGTGTCAGCCCGGCTGGAGCCCCAGCGGCAAAAGCTGTGGGCTCACTCGGCAGGACAGCAAATGCGAAGGCACTCATGACCAGACCGATACTTGCGACAAGACTTCGGACATTCCCCCCCTGACTCCGCGTGACCATAACTGCGTTCCTCCACAGGGTTAACCGACGAGACACCCAGATGAACGGCACATTGTACACTATCCCTTCCCAGGCCTTCAAAGGCTAATGACTAATAATCCCCACCAGGCAGGCGCCTAGGAACCGGTTCTCCGGGCCCGCGCCTCGGATTCTACTACCTCGAGCCAAGAATTCTGGAGCTTCAGCAGCAGCCGTTTAGCTGCTTGCTCAAAGGACACAACGCGGAGCGTGTTCGGCGCACCCTCGTACGTCGGCGGCCAGATACGCCGCTCATCCTGAGGGCGTAAGAAGACAGCCGGATACCATTGATTAATCCCTGGCGCGCTCGGACGATCCAGTGTGGCCCAACCCCGCCCCTCAGCCTGCATCAAAATCTGATTGTGTTTCAAATCCAGCAAGGCAAATTCCAGCAACGACCAGTTATCTCGACGAAACCCAGGTTGCGCATGTGTAGTTAGTCCCAAAAAAAGCGTCACGGGATATTCCTGTTCGGTGCTGGAGACGACCACGATAGCCAGATACTCGAGCCCCCGTTGCCGGCCCAGTTCTGCGAACTGGGCCCAATCACCATACGGATTCGGTCTGATATGGTCAGCTGAGATCACCTCTGTTATCGCCACAGGAATCGCACGATCGAGCCCCTTCTGCAGCTTCTCTCCAAAGCGAACGAGCGCCTCGTCAGGCAGATTCGGAGCCGCACCTGGCTCTGCCGTATCTGACACCACAATAAGCCCTGTCTGTAATGGGCGCTGATTGATCCGCCTGAAAGCATCGTCGAAGGTCTTGTGCTCTAAGGAAACATAATCGCCAATCCGTGCCGGTGGAATGACGGAGGCACAAGACCCCAAGAAAACCATACTGAGCAGGAGGCTGAATCGATTGAGCAGTTGGCGCATACTCAGTCTCCGGGAAGTTCAAGCGTGCCCGTCACCGCAAGCCACTTTCTTGTACGTTGGCTCCCCATCGGCGGATCTGTCAAGTCCAGAGTCCGCACTATTCATGACGATTCGTCGCGAAATCGCTGAGCCGGGTCGCGAGACCGGCGCGCGGAGCCCAGGGGACTGGCTCTGCCGTCTGCGGCAGTGCCTGTCCCGCTCCTCAGACGGGGACAGGCCCCAAAAAGAAGGGCGCCAGTCCCCAACAGTACGTTGAGGGTCCGAGGGGCGAGCCCGTCGGCCGTTAGGTGCGTCGCCACCGCGCTTGCGAGGTCGAGCGCCCTTTGTATGATCCTGGCGCGAAGAAAGAATACCGCAATGAGTTCTGATTTTCGTCTCGGCGATTGCAGCAGAAGCGTTCATGAATAGTGCGGACTAGGAGCCCTCTGCTTGCATTCCCGCCTGAGGCTCGTTACCATCGTGGATCTGGGCCCTGGTCTGACGCCGTCTGTTCGGTTTACCGCAAAGAGGGTGGTTACCTATGCCCTGCCAAAGCGCCTCAGGTTCCATTCAATGGTCGATCGTCGTTCCGGCTCATAACGAAGCTGATCGTATTCTTCCTCATCTTCAAAGCATCACCACATTCTTGCGGGGCCGAGAACAGCCATTTGAAATCCTCGTGGTTGACGACGGTAGCACCGATGATACGGCCACCGTCGTTGAGACCCTCGCCTTTTCGACCCCGGAAATTCGATTGCTCCGAGCTCCACTGCGCCAAGGCAAGGGCGCAGCCGTACGACGAGGGATGCAGGCTGCCATCGGGCGGCTGCAACTATTTACTGATGCGGACGGCGCCACTCCGATCCAGGAACTCACCCGGCTCGAACAGGCCGTGGTTGACGGCGCCGACGTGGCTATCGGATCGCGCTCACTCGCCGCCCGGTTGCCGGACTATGCAGTCCAGACTCGCTGGTACCGGACCATTTTGAGCTACCTATTCAACACGCTCATCCGGGAAAGAGGCCTCAGAGGAATCGCCGACACACAATGCGGGTTCAAACTTTTCCGTCAAACTGTGGCAGCAGACCTCTTTGGCGTCTCCACCATCGACGGCTTTGGCTTCGACGTCGAACTGCTCTATGTCGCGCAACAACGCGGATATCACATCGCAGAAATTCCGGTGAATTGGGCCCATCAACCAGGCTCAAAATTTCGTATCATCAGAGATGGGCTCGCCATGCTGCGCGAATTGACGGTGATCCGACAGAACTGGACAAAGGGCTACTACGCTTCTCCATCCCAGGCCCAGAATTTCCATCCCAACACAGCCGGTCGAGTCGGACTCCCGCTGCAATGAAGTTCCACGCATGATAGCCGAGCGTACCACACAAGAATGGCGAGAAAAGCTCGACTGGCAGGGACAGGGCTCATACCTTACGCAAGTTTCGCCCCGCTCGCTTGTCGCGCGCCGCTCCGCCATTTCGTTCCGATGGACCACCCTCTTGGGTCTTCTCCTCACAGTCAGTGGGCTGGGGGGATGCGAGAAGCTGGCTTCACCGTTTCAGCGAACTCTCTTACCGGATATGGGTCCGCGTCTGGCCAACTCCGTCAAGCTGACCTTCGATCCCTCCTTCACCAATCTCAAAATGCAGTACATCGATGGATGCAATAGCCCCCATGAGCTCAACGTGGGGGAAGAAGTCGAATCGATCATGATTGACGCGGCCTCTCAAAACTTTACGGCCGTCACCGTCACCGGTGGAGTCCCCGCACAGATCCCGCCCGACAAAGAGATCGTGGTCACACTCCAACGCTCAGATCTCAAACTTTGGGCTGATAATGTCTATGATCGAGTCCCTGCGGACATCACTTTCGAAACGCTCTTAACCTTCAAGGATGCTACAGGAAAAGAGCTTGGCCGACAGACCGTTTCCATCGCGCACAACCAACGGCTTATCCTGGAGCCGAGCAACCGCCGGTGCGATTACGGCAATATACGCGAGTTTGTGCATGACGCTGGGATCGCCCTCTCGACACAATTCATCCGCACCGTCCGTACCCAATTGGCAGCGATCGCCCCCGCACCGGTGGAAGGAGCGCCCGCTCAGCCTGTTCCACCGATGGCAGCCATGCAGGCCAAAGGCACTTTGTCGGCGCTCTCATTTAAGGCCACGGTGCTGGACGAGAATAGCAATTTGGTCTTTGAGGGCGGCGAGCGCATCCGAGTACGCATCGACCTCGTGAACGGAGGAGAGCAGGACCTACTGGGTGTCACTGCTACCTTGACAGGAACCGCCTCACTGCTCGCCCAATTTCCGACACACTCCCTTGCAATAGGACGGCTGCACCCTGGCCAATCCCGCTCAATCGAATTTGCTGCGACCTTGCCGCAGTCCGTCCAACAACAAAAGGCCGAGATTCACGCAGCCGTCTCTGATTCAGGAATCCGTATTCAGCCGCCGGTTCAAACCCTGGCCCTGTCCATCCAGCCTAGTAGCATCAAAACCGACGACGTGGATCACATCCCTGCTGTGACCAACGGGTTTCAACAGCCCCGCACCTACTTGCTCTCAATCGGGATCGGATCCTATCGAGACCAGCAGATCCCCTCCCGCAAGTTCGCTTCTTTGGATGCTGCGATAGTCTCAAGCTATTTTCAGTCCCTTGGTGGGGTGCCGGCCTCCAATATTCGTCTGCTACAAGATTGGAAGGCGATACGCTCGGATATTGACGAAGCGCTGTTGGATTGGCTGCCGCCTCATATGAACAGGGATGCGGTCGTCATTGTCTACTTTGCCGGTCTGGCTTCGGTCTCTTCGACGGGGGAGACATACCTGGTCCCATACGATGGAACTGCCACGACTGCCTCACGATCGTACCCGCTCAAAAATTTGGAGGCAGCGCTGGCCCGCTTGAAAGCAAAACAGACGGTGTTTTTGTTCGATGGCGTTGTGTCCCGTATGGGACCAGATAACAAAACCAAGACCATCCTTCCCCAATGGAATCCCACAGGAAGCTCAACCCTCCATATCATTGGGCTCAGCGGCATCGGGCAAGGGTTGGAGGACGACCAGCATCGGCATGGCCTGTTCACCTACTATCTGCTGCGGGCGCTGCGCGGTGAAGCCGACACCAATCGGGACGGCGACGTGACACTCGGCGAAACAGCGGCCTATCTCAGCCAGAAAGTGCGCTGGGCTTCCAAAACCTACATGAACCAGGAGCAACGCCCGTTTGCGGTGCCGGCGATCAGCCCAATCGATCCCTCTGCTGCCTTAATATTGACCAAGATTGCTGCGATCCAGGGCACCGAAGCCCACTAACTAACAGGATGCTGAAAAAGCCCGCCAGCGGAAACAAACTGTTATTTGGTTTGTCTTGTTTATTTGGTTGAACCAGACTAACCAGATGAACCACATCAACCGGATAAACAAAGAGGGTGGAGGATTCGATCCTCCACCCTCTCATTAGCCTTGAGGCTGCGACGAAACTACTCGGCCTTGCAGAAGGTCCGCTCGTAGTTGATGATCGTCCAGGCTTCCTCTTCAGTGATAATCGCTGGTGTCAAGGAGATCATGCCTGTGCCGACACTCCCGTTCTTGATGATCCAGAAGAGCTCACCATCTTTCCGCTTCTTATGAAATTTGCAATTTGTGAAATCGCGTGGGCTCGGGTTCAGAACCTTCCCGGCCTCGCCCTGGCCATCCCCGTTCTTACCATGGCAATTGAAGCAAGTCCCCTTACCCTCATACAGTGCCTTTCCTTTGGCAATGCTCTCAGGGGTTGCAGCAACCGAATTCTTCATGGCTTTCGCATCGGACATCTGATCAGCCGGAACGCGGGACTTAAGCGGATCCTTTTCCTCGGCTCCGACCACTGAGGCCGACAGCATCAATAGCGCGGCACTGATTCCCAGAAACTTAGCAAAATGCCCCATCAGATTTCCTCCTTTGTGTTTAACCACCGCACGTGAACTCGGCATTGGGCCGCTGGCTTATGGTCTCCATGGCAAAGCGACAAAACGCGGGCGAATATAACAATGGCCTTCCACTCATGTCAAGCAATCCAGGGTGCTATCGGAAGGTTTCCCTACTCCGTAACTCTTTCGCTTCACGATCCCGGTTCCGACTCATGCTCACTTTCGCTCCGACGGATTTCGTTCAGCCCTAACCAAATACATATCAAGGCTCATGCCAAAATCCCCTCACGGTGAGATACGATATTTCCGCTAGTTAGGGTATGTATGATCAACGGAGATCTCGGAAGCTTCAAAAGGGTGGCGCCATTGTGCCTCAGATTCTGCCGTGGCGCCCCATTCCTCAATATCACCCAGGTCTGTCTGGTCTATCTAGTCTGTCTGGTTCATCTGGTTAGTTTCGTTCGACCAAACAGACGAGACAGACCTGGGTGATCCCAGATGCGAGGCCATCAAAGTTCTGCTGTGTGAAATGTTGTTCCGAAGCCTGCTAACGCTTGATGACGATGTCGCGTGCGACTTTGCCACTCGGGCCGAATGGCTTTTGAGGTTTGCCGTTGAGTTCAGCCTTGACGCCCCCGGCATTACCGAGCGTCAGGATGAACTGGTCTTGACCTTTCCATGTAGCCTTTTCTCCAGGTCGCAGCAAGGCTTCTTGGGGACTGCCCCCATCGATCTGAATGACGACCCAACTCAGCTCTATCGCCTCAAGGTCCAGTGCCAACTGTCCCTCTGTTGCTCCAGATCCTTCGAGTGAAATCCCTCCCAACGGTCCGTCGGTCGCCAGCGACGAAGGAACTGGAGCCACCGGCTTCGGCACAGCCGAAGCTGTGGATACTGGGCTGGTCACTGGCTCAACGTTATCTCCCACGCTCACCTTGGCTGATCCGACAGGGGCCTCGCTCGGTTTGGTATTGGGAGCAGGCTGGTCTTGCGGGACCGTTTCGGTTTGAGCGCTCAGCGGCGCATCCTGAGATTCTGGAGCCGGTGCAGTGGTCCGTTTCGATCCTGAAGATGGAAGGTCCGAGCTCGAACGATGGACCAAGAGCGACGACTGTTCCCGGCTTAGGAGGAAGATGAGCGCAAGAATCGCAATGCCGATCGCAATCGCGACGGCCTTTCGGTTAGCTTGACGCTTTCGCTCTTCTTCCGCCTGCCTGATCTTTAAACGCTCCCGCTCAACTTGCTTGTCGTAATAGGAGCCGGCTGACTGAGCGAATCGGTGGATCGCATCCTCTTCATCGAGCCCAAGTGACCGAGCATAGGACCGGACAAAGCCTCGCGCAAACACCTGATCGGGCAGCTTGGCGAAGTTCCCATCTTCCAGCGCCTTCACAAAGTCGGTTCGAATCCGCGTCTTCGAGGCGACTTCGTCGATGGTGAGCCCCTTGGTCTCGCGCACCTGCTTGAAAAATTCACCGATTGATTCCATGGGTGTCTCTCTACGGCTTGAGCCGTGTCAGCAATTCCTTCGCCGCTGCGGCATACTCACCGCCCTTATCGAGCGTCGTCACCTTCGTCAGCGTTTCCTTTGAGCGTCGTTCGAACCCCAGCTTGTAATACGTCCGTCCCAACTCTAAGTGTAATAGAGCCGGAGGAACATTGGGCGGATTGACCACTAAGGCATCCTCAAACGCTTCCATGGCACCCTGATAATTACCCTCGTGAGCCAGGATCCGACCGAGATGGAATCGGGCCAGGTCCGGCGTTGCGTATAAGGGATTGGTCAACGCCTGACGGAATGCAGCGATCGCTTCGGTCCAGCGCTCCTGTTTCTCCAAAACCTGACCCAGATAGGTGTAGGCTTCCGAGTAACTGTCATCCAATTTGGTCGCTGCCGTGAATTCCTCCTCAGCATGAACTAATTTACCCTGCAGCGCCAGAATGTGGCCGAGCCCGTATCGTGCTTCTTTATTGTTCGGATCGAGCTTCACGGCCTTCTGGAACGACACAAAGGCCTTCTGCTGATCGTACTCCAGGCTCGCGATACCTTCCTGATAATAGCCTTTGGATTTTTGCGCCGAACCTTCCGATGTGGCACAGCCGGACAACCATCCGATCAACAGGGCCGACACCAGCAATGGACAGGCCAATGTTCGAATAATTGAACCGACACGGCGAATCTGCATCACGAAATGTCCTCAAAATGGGTCAGCCGCTTAAAGGCTCGAAACCGTTCCTGAACTTCTTTGTAATCCAGGATTCGCAAACGGTCAAGACTAAAGGCTTCTACGGTAAATGACGCCATCACGCTCCCAAAGATAATTGCTTGCTTGAACGCCTCCAGCGAACGATCGCCGGTGGCCGTCAGATGGCCCAGGAAGCCTCCGGCGAAGGTATCCCCCGCACCGGTTGGATCGCGCACATCTTCAAGCGGAAAGGCCGGAGCCCCGAACACCTGCTTCTCGTTGAACATCAATACCCCATACTCCCCACGTTTGATGATGAGGTGCTTGGGGCCGCGCGCGAGTACTTTTTTCGCAACCTTCACCAGATTCGAATCTTCACCGAGCGCGCGGGCTTCTCCATCGTTAATGATCAGAATATCGACCTGCTCCAAGACCCGCCACAACGCGTCCCGTTTGCCATTGATCCAAAAGTTCATCGTATCGCATGCGACCAGCGGCGGACGCGAAAGCTTCTGCAGCACATCCAACTGAAGCTCTGGATCGATATTACCCAAGAACAAGAGGTCCGGGGATCGATAGGCATCGGGAATCTGTGGCCGAAATGTTTCGAATACGTTGAGTTTCGTATCGAGTGTGTGCGCTTCGTTCAACTGATGAGTGTATTCCCCTTTCCAGCGAAATGTCGCCCCGGGCCTCCGCTCCAACCCGGTGACATCGATGCCACGGCTCTTGAGAAAATCCAGGTGTTGCGAAGGGAAATCTTCCCCCACGACTGCAATGAGATCCACGCTGGTAAAATAGCTGGCCGCAGTTGAGAAAAATGTGGCCGAACCACCAAGAACCTCGCTGGCCTCCCCGAAAGGCGTTTTCACCGTATCGAGCGCAACCGATCCGACAACAAGCAACTTCCCCATAGCTCACCGAACCCCTTTCTTCTTCGCCGGAACAACCCGGTCTATCAACAAGGCCAGCTTCCGTCGGGTCAAGGCAGGCATTCGATCCGGCGCCGTAATAATGGCATCCTGCAACGCACGCTGACAGGAGCAGGCCTTGGCGTCGGCCACCGCACCCATCGCCGTCCGCAATAGCTGTTTGGCAAGCGTGACATTCTGGCGGAG
>JANNIV010000200.1:0-1995 GCA_031405355.1 Nitrospira sp. | reverse complement strand
GCCCTCCTCCCTTCTCCACTTAAGCAGATCAGCATATCGGCTCTTGCCGAGTTCTAGATCGGCCATCGCCGTTTTCTGTGAACGCTTCTCAAACACATGGAGCACATACACGGCTTCCCCGAACTTGGCCACATAGAAGACTCGATAGGCCCCGCTTTCATCCCGAACCCTGATTTCATGGACTCCAGATCCGACGCTCGGCATCGGCTTCCAATCATCCGCTTCTTTTCCTTGTTGAATTTTCAACAGCTGAAAGCCAGCGGTTTCCTGCACTGGCTCTGGAAGCTCACGCAGATCCTCGCGAGCCGTTCCAACAAAATGAACAGGCTTCATTACTCTCCCATGCTATGCCATAACTGGCATATTTGCAACAGACCATGCGGATTGATCTGAGGCCCCCGAACGCTGTGCTAATTTTGTGCTAAAACTCTGCACAATGGATCGCACTCTACAGAATCAACTCTGATGATCTTTGCAATTTCGACAGCAGCATTCGCAACTGAACACTTAGTCGCAGTTAAAATTGGAACGACACTTTGTGTCCCTGGACATGATGGGTATACGAAAGTTATTGGAAAAGCTGATAAGGATGGAGCACAAAAAGTTACTATTTACGGATCTAGAATGGGAGAAGGAATGGTACCACTTGGTAGTTTGTGGATGGAATCCCAAGGTAATTACAACGATAATAAGTTCGGTGGCAAATTTGCAAAGAATGAGAAAGGTGAAGATGTGTCTACTGATAGTGATTCAAAAAGACATTTGATGTACGTCTGTAAACGTCAAGAAAAATAGAGAAGTACAGCCTCTGTTCTCGGAGCGGTCCTCGGAAGAATGCTTGTTGCCAGGCTCATTTGGGTACGGCGCGACTCTTCATTAGCAGGCCGTAAATTCGATCCTTATACGGCCAACCATATTTCCCAACAACTTCTCCATCTATTCCCCGCTGTAGAAGCGGGTCAGGCGACCTCTACCGACCCTTTAAAATGGATTCCCGAGAAGTCAAAAACCGCATTGCAAACCCCTTCAAATCCCGTTGGGGACACCGCTTATTGCATGACAAAGGTGCTGCGCGAGTCCCGGCGCGATTCTTTAAAATAGCGAGGAAATTTGGCGAGGCAGGTTTAGTTCAACATTTCACGTCCATCTAGGTCTTGGAAGGAGTCCCAACCGGCCTGAAACATTGAGCTTTCAAATAGTGCTTGACCAAACTGGGCCTTCGGGTGCTACATATTCATCTATTTTGGTTAAGTAGAAGGAGGCGAGGATCATGGCACTGCTGATTACCGACGAATGTATCAACTGTGGAGCCTGCCTGCCGGAATGTCCGAACGAGGCGATTTTTGAGACTCGCGGCGACGCGGAGGCGAAGGGAAATCATGTGGGCGACGGCCAAGGAGTCGGCGATAGTATCTATGTGATTGCGCACGACCGCTGTACCGAGTGTGTCGGACACTTCGAGGAGCCACAGTGTGCCGCCGTCTGCCCGGTCGATAATTGTTGCATTTCTGACCCACTGTATCCGGAATCGACGGAGGTTCTGCTCGCACGGGCGAACGCCCTCAACCCGGATAAGGCAATCGATCCGGCAAAGGTTTGGATCGGCGTGCGGAACTGATCGTTTCCACTTCGAGGTTCCGTGCCACGTTTAGGCTGCTGAGAACGCCGCCGTACAGTGTTCTCAGATAACGTACGAAGAGAAGAACGTACACCTATGTGTGCCTTGGCATGACCGAAACGATGAGTCATGGCTGATAAAGTTCCAAAAGTAATTTCTAATGCAACTGTCATTAAGGTTTTAGCTAAAGTCTTTGCTTTCCAAGCCATCGAGATCAACCTATTGCGTTCGCATGCTGGAATATCCGATGCCAATTGGAAAACCCTTAAGACCGAAGCCTTTAAGAAAGCCTACGCGAAGCAACGCTCTTTTTATGAAAATCGCTTGACGGGTGCGTTCGCTTTAGAGCGCATTTCCCAGTCTGAACGCGAGACAAG
>JANNIV010000199.1:0-1777 GCA_031405355.1 Nitrospira sp. | reverse complement strand
GTGGCGATGAGCATCCCCTTCGCATTTTGGACCAAGCCGAAGTACGACGCAGGCGTGCAGGAGGCCGCGGCTGCAGTTTCGGTCGCGCAGGCACAGCAACATACCTTAGAAAACATGACCCGGTTTCAAGTCAACGACATTCTGGCCAAGTTTCGTGCGACGGACCAGGTGGCCACGTTGTACCGCACCACGATTTTGCCACAGGCAGAGCAGAGCCTGGAATCGGCGCGCGTCGGGTATCGCGTGGGGAAGGGGAGCTTCTTGGATCTCATCGACGCCCAACGGGCCTGGCGAGGGTTTCAGCATGAGTATTTCAAGGCGATCGTAGACCGCCAAAATCGACTAGCTGAACTTGAACAGGTGGTCGGTATCACGCTCGATCGGCAGAGCTAACTTGGACAGGAAGGAGACACAGCGATGAACCAGCAATCATACAAGAAAAGTTTCGTGATCGGCGGCATAGCGATCGGTGCGATCGCCGGAGTCGCCGTCGGCTTCTTTGCCGCCCACGGGATGATGGGAACAGGAGGCGTCTCGGCGCCTCCAGGGTGGGCGGGTGAGATGGGCATAGGGAGCGTCTCGGCGCTCCCGGGGCGGGTGGGTGAGATAGGAGTAGGGAACGTTTTGGTTTCACCCGCGCAGGCGGGTGAAATGGAAGAAATGAAGGGTATGACCGGCATGTCCGCAGCGCCGTCCGGGGCTGTGGCCATTCCAGCGGTGGCGAGGCAGTTGATCGGAGTGCGGAGCGCCTCAGCTGCCTATACGACGTTGACGCAAGAGATTCGCACGGTCGGCACGGTCGGCTATGACGAACGAGGCCTGACTCAGGTCACCCTGAAAATCTCCGGGTGGATACGCGAAGTCTTTGTCGATTCGATCGGCAGGCCGGTACGCAAAGGCCAACCGCTCTTCACATTCTACTCACCGGACCTCCTGGCCACGCAGGACGAATATCTCCTCGCCTTGAAAACGCAGGCCCGGCTGGCCGCGAGCCCTCTCGACGAAGCCAAAGCCAACGCGGCCTCCCTTGTAATCAGTGCGCGGGAGCGGTTGCGACTGTGGGATCTGACCGATGGGCAAATCACGGCGCTGGAGCGTCGAGGGAAGGCAGAACCGGTGCTCACGGTCTATGCCCCATCATCCGGGGTCGTCCTCAAGCGAGAGGCCTTGCCGGGGAAATATGTGGAACCAGGCACGACACTGTATGAAGTCGCGGATCTCTCCACGGTTTGGATCTCTGCCGATATCTAAGAGTCCGAAGTCGCAGCGGTAAAGCTCGACCAACCGATTTCAGTCTCCTTCGCCGCCTATCCAGGAGAAATCTTTCGCGGAAGCAAGGTCTTCATCTACCCCTCGCTGAACGCAGAAGCCCGCACGGTGCGCGTGCGATTTGAATTGCCGAATCCTGGACTGAAACTCAAGCCAGGCATGTATGGGAACGTGACCTTGCAGACGGATGCAGCCAAGGCCTTGGTCGTACCCAAGGAGGCAGTTCTGGAGACCGGGCTTCGTCAACTCGTGTTCATGGATCGGGGACAAGGCCGGTATGAGCAGACGCTGGTCAAACTGGGTCGCCGGAATCAGGATCACGTGGAAGTGATGGAAGGACTCAAAGAAGGAGATCGGATCGTCACTTCAGCCAATTTCCTGTTGGACGCAGAGAGCAAGCTGACATCGGCCTCAAGCATGCAGTCCATGATGGGCCGGATCGGCCGCCGACTTCCGTCTGGCGGAGGCGGGCTCGCTCGTGGTCGTCCGCGGGGACGAGGACAAGACC
>JANNIV010000198.1:0-26554 GCA_031405355.1 Nitrospira sp. | reverse complement strand
GTGCCCAAGACCATCGACAACGACATCGTCGGTACGACCAGTTGCTTCGGCTTCGACACCGCGGTGGACTTCGCGGCCGAGGCCATCGACCGCCTGCACACGACGGCCGAAGCGCACAAGCGCATCATGGTCGTGGAAGTGATGGGCCGTTATGCCGGGTGGATTGCGCTGCACAGCGGGATCGCCGGCGGCGCCGACGTCATCCTGATCCCGGAGATTCCGTACGATCTCGAAAAGGTCGCGGCCACCATTCGCAAGCGGGAATCGTTCGGCGCGAAGTTCAGCATCGTCGTGGTGGCCGAGGGCGCCCGGCCGGTTGGCGGTTCCTTCACCGTCCGTGAGGCGGCGCGTGCGGGCTATGTCGAGCGGCTTGGCGGAGTGGGCATCACCGTTGCGGTGGCACTCGAGGAGATGACCGGGAAGGAAGCCCGTTGCGTCGTGCTGGGCCATTTGCAGCGCGGTGGCGGTCCGACGGCTTTCGACCGCGTCCTCGCCACTCGTTTTGGCGGCGCGGCGGTCGCGCTGCTGCAACGCGGCGTGTTCGGCAAGATGGTGGCGAACAACCCGCCCGACATCGTGCCGATTCCGCTGGCCGACGTCGTCGGCCGCACCAAGACCGTTCCGCTCGATTACGACCTGTTGAAGACGGCCCGCGCGTTGGGCGTCTCGCTCGGCGATTAGTCAGATGTGGCATCCGCCTTTAGGCGGATCGACACCGGAATTGGTCCGGCTAAAGCCGGACGCCACATTCTGGCCTGCGCACTTCACTGCGCCCGAATCAGATCGAGGTACTTCAACGCGCCGCCGGTGTTGAACAGTACGACCGTCTCGTGCGACTTGATCCTGCCGTTGGCGACCAGTTTGCGGATCGCACTTAACGCGGCGCCGCTTTCCGGCGCAGCCGACACGCCTTCCTGGCTGCCAATCAGCAGCATGTCTTCCAGCATCTCCGCGTCAGACACCGCGACGGCGGTGCCGCCGCTTTCGCGAATGGCGCGCAGGATCAGGAAGTCGGCGATCGCGCGCGGCACGCGCAGGCCGTCGGCGACGGTGTGGGCGTTGTCCCAGGTGCCGGCGGTTTCCGCACCGCTGTCGAAGGCGCGAACGATCGGCGCGCAGCCCTCGGTCTGCACCGACACCATCTTCGGGCGCCGGCCGGCGGCGAGCCAGCCGATCGCTTCCATCTCCGCGAAGGCCTTCCACATGCCGACAAGGCCGGTGCCACCGCCGGTTGGATAGACGATCCAATCGGGCAGCGTCCAGTTGAGTTGCTCCGCCAGCTCGTAGCCCATCGTCTTCTTGCCTTCGGCGCGGCCGGTCTCACGGAACGTCGAGACCTCGTACCAACCCAGCGGCTTTGCCGTTTCCGTGGCGACTTTGCCCGCGTCGGTGATCAGTCCGTCGACCAGCGTCACGTGGGCGCCATAGAGCCGGCATTCGTCGATGAACGGCTGCTTCGCATCCTTCGGAATGAAGACTTCGCACTTCATTCCCGCGGCCGCCGCGTACGCAGCGGCGGCGTTGCCCGCGTTGCCCGCGGTGGGGAGAAAGACCGTCTCGGCGCCGAGCGCCTTGGCGCGTGAGATGGCGGCCGACAGCCCGCGTGCCTTGAAGGAGTTGGTGGGATTGAGCGATTCGTCTTTGATCAGCAGCCGCTCGAGACCGAGTGTGGCGCCGAGCCGCTTGGCGTGAATCAGCGGCGTGAAGCCTTCGCCGAGCGTGACGGGTTCGTCAGCGGCCAGCAGCGGCATCAGTTCGCGATACCGCCACATGTTGGGGGCGCGGTCGGCCAGCGACTCTTTCTTCCACGCCCGTGCGGCCTTCAAGTCGTAACGGGCGAGCATCGGCAGCTGGCAGGACGGGCACAGGAAATGAGCGTCACGCGGATCGAATGGCCCCGCCCCGCACTGACTGCTGCATTCGAGGTGAGTGAAGTAACCTCGAACTCGAGCAGATAGAGCGTATCCATAGTCGCCGCATTTCTTCTCGATCTGTAGCCTTCATCTGTGTCCCGGCGTATTCGTTACGCTCACTCAATTATGATACCGAATAGTAACGCACGAGACTGTAGATTAAGCTATTGACTTTACATTGATTTATACCGTAGATCTGTCAGACGGTAACCCAATGATACATTAACTACTCAATAAACTATACATCGATCATTTCAGGGCAAATCGGTTAAGTTCATTTTTCCGCAACTATTCAATAGCTTGCAATATTCATTAACTTGAATTCTGTTTCTTGAAATAGTGGTGCGCATATTGCTCACAACATGATGAGATTTTTAGCGTGTGAAATGTTTTAAGGTCTAACTCATTGTCTATATTTAGCTGATGGTAGGCTCAGTCCTTGTTACTTCGCTTCAATAGAAGCCCTCAACTGTAGGAGGTGTGCCCCATGTTTTTATCACGTAGGCAGTTCTTAAAAGTCACAGCCGGGACGGTCGCCGCCGTGGCCATCGCGGACAACGTCCTGGCGTTGACCGCGCTTCAGCCGGTGATCGAGGTTGGGAACCCCTTGGGAGACTACCCGGATCGGTCCTGGGAGCGGGTCTACCATGACCAGTACCGCTACGATTCGTCCTTTACCTGGGTCTGTTCTCCGAATGACACGCATGCCTGCCGCGTCCGGGCCTTCGTCCGCAACGGCATCGTGATGCGGGTCGAGCAGAACTACGACCATCAAACCTATGAAGATCTCTATGGTAACCGCGGCACCTTTGCCCATAACCCCCGGATGTGCTTGAAGGGCTTTACCTTCCATCGCCGGGTCTATGGCCCCTATCGGTTGAAGGGGCCACTGATGCGGAAGGGGTGGAAGGAGTGGATGGACGCCGGCTCGCCGGAGCTCACGTCGGAAACGAAGCGCAAGTATAAGTTCGACAGCCGCTTCCTCGACGATATGTTGCGCGTGTCGTGGGACACGGCCTTTACCTATGCGGCCAAGGCCATGATCGTCATCGCCACGCGGTACAGCGGAGAAGCCGGGGCTCGTCGGCTGCGCGAGCAGGGGTATGCGCCGGAAATGATCGAGATGATGAAGGGCGCAGGCACCCGCACGTTCAAGCATCGCGCCGGCATGCCGGTCCTCGGGATCATCGGCAAGATGGGGAACACCCGAGTCAACGGCGGGGTCAATGCGCTATTGGATAGCTGGATCCGGAAGGTCGGCCCGGAGCAAGCCCAGGGCGGCCGCTATTGGTCGAACTATACGTGGCACGGCGACCAGAACCCTGCGCATCCTTGGATATTCGGCGTCCAGGGGTCTGACTGCGATCTTTCCGATATGCGTTTCTCCAAACTCAACACCAGTTGGGGGAAGAACTTCGTTGAAAACAAGATGCCGGAAGCCCACTGGAAGCTGGAATGTATCGAACGGGGCGCCCGGATCGTGGTCATCACGCCGGAATATAATCCCACCGCCTATCGGGCGGACTACTGGATGCCGCTCCGCCCCGCGTCGGACGGGGCGATTTTCTTGGGTGCCATGAAGATCATCGTCGATGAGAATATGCACGACGTCGACTTCCTGAAGGGCTACACGGATTCGCCCATGCTCGTCCGTACCGATACCTTGCAGTTCCTCGACCCACGCGATGTGGTTGCCGACTATAAGTTTCCGGACTTCTCCAACAGCTACTCGGGCCGGGTACAATCCCTCAAGCCGGCACAGGTTGAGAGGCTTGGCGGGATGATGGTCTGGGACCTCAACAAGAAACAGGCGGTTCCGCTGCACCGTGAACTGGTCGGCTGGCACTATCAGAACAGCGGGATCGACGCCGCTTTGAACGGCACCTATCGTGTGAAGCTGCTCAATGGGCGCGAAGTCGACGCGATGCCGGTCTGGCAGATGTACTTGGTGCATTTCCAGGATTACGATCTGGACACCGTCCATCAGATCTGCCGGACGCCGAAGGATCTGCTGGTTCGGTGGGCGCGGGACTCCGGTTCGATCAAGCCCGCCGCCATTCATAACGGCGAAGGCACGAACCACTATTTCCACATGACCATCAACTCTCGTGGTGCGGCGATGGTGCTCATCGTCACGGGCAACGTGGGCAAGTTCGGCACCGGGCAACATACCTGGGCCGGCAACTACAAGGCCGGAACATGGACGGCGACTCCCTGGTCGGGCGCTGGTCTTGCCGTGCATACCGGGGAGGATCCCTTCAACATCACCCTCGATCCGAACGCGCACGGCAAGGAGATCAAGACCGCCTCGTATTACTACGGCGAAGAGGTCGGCTACTGGAACCATGGCGATACCGCCCTGATCGTCAATACTCCCAAGTATGGTCGCAAGGTGTTTACGGGCAAGACCCACATGCCGACCCCGAGCAAGTTCCGGTGGGTCGTCAACGTCAACGTGCTCAATAACGCCAAGCACCACTACGACATGGTCAAGAACGTCGATCCGAACATCGAGACCCTGATCACGCAGGACGTTGAGATGACGTCGGACATTAACCACAACGATATCGCCTTCGCCTGTAACACCTGGATGGAGTTTACCTATCCCGAAATGACGGTGACGGTCTCCAATCCCTGGGTGCAGATCTGGAAGGGCGGGATCCGGCCCCTGTACGATACCCGGAACGACCTCGATACGTTTGCCGGCGTCGCGGCGAAGTTGTCGGACATGACCGGCGACCAGCGGATGCGCGATTACTTCAAGTTCGTCTACGAAAACCGGGTCGATGTCTATGCCCAGCGAATGCTCGATGCCTCCAGCACCTTCTACGGCTACAGCGCCGACGTCATGCTGAAGTCGGAAAAGGGCTGGATGGTTATGGTCCGCACCTATCCACGCGTGCCTTTCTGGGAAGAGACGAACGAGTCCAAGCCTATGTGGACCAGGACCGGCCGGTACGAAAACTACCGGACCGAGCCGGAGGCGATCGAATACGGCGAGAACTTCATCTCGCATCGAGAGGGGCCGGAAGCGACCCCCTATCTGCCGAATGCCATCATGACCAGCAACCCCTATGTCCGTCCCGACGACTACGGGGTTCCGATTACGGCGCAGCACCATGACGACAAAACGGTGCGGAACATCAAGCTGCCGTGGCAGGAAATCAAGCGGCATGCGAACCCCTTGTGGGAGAAGGGCTATCAGTTCTACTGCGTCACGCCCAAGACCCGCCATCGGGTGCACAGTCAATGGTCGGTGAACGATTGGGTGCAGATTTACGAGTCGAACTTCGGCGATCCCTACCGCATGGACAAACGGACGCCGGGGGTCGGCGAGCATCAGCTGCATATCAATCCTCAGGCGGCCAAGGACCGTGGGATCAACGACGGCGACTACGTGTATGTGGACGGCAATCCGGTGGACCGGCCCTATCGGGGCTGGAAGCCGTCGGATCCGTACTACAAGGTCGCGCGACTCATGATCCGGGCCAAGTACAATCCGGCCTATCCCTATCACGTGACCATGTCGAAACACGCCCCCGATGTGGCGACGCCCAAGTCGGTGAAGGGCCATGAGACGCGCCCAGACGGGCGCGCGATCGCGGTGGATACCGGCTATCAGTCCAACTTCCGGTACGGGGCGCAACAGTCCTTTACCCGGAACTGGTTGATGCCGATGCACCAAACCGACTCGTTACCAGGCAAGCATGCCATCGCGTGGAAGTTCAAGTGGGGCTACCAGGTCGATCACCATGCGATCAACACCGTGCCGAAGGAATGCTTGATCCGCATCACGAAGGCCGAAGACGGCGGCATCGGGGCTCGCGGGCCCTGGGAGCCGGTGCGGACGGGGTTCACGCCGGGCCAAGAGAATGAGTTCATGATCAAGTGGCTCAAAGGTGAACACATCAAGATCAAAGTCTAGCGAGACATGCGCGAGACGCGGGACTCGCGAAACTGGAGAGAACACAACCGGTGATGAGGAGCGGAATCAGACAGAGGAGACGGATGGCGAGTCTCGCACGGCTCGCCCGTCCCGCTCGTCTCGCCCTCGACTGAAAGGAGAGAAACAATGCCTGAAGTGTATAACTGGCACCTGGGACGGAAGATGCTGTATCCCTATGAGGAGCGGCATCCGAAGTGGCAGTTTGCCTTTGTGTTCAACATCAATCGGTGTTTGGCCTGTCAGACCTGTTCGATGGCGGACAAATCGACCTGGCTCTTCTCCAAAGGCCAGGAGTACATGTGGTGGAACAACGTGGAAACCAAGCCCTACGGCGGCTATCCCCAGTTCTACGACGTGAAGATCACCCAGCTGATCGAGCAGGTCAATCCCGGCGGCCAGGTCTGGAACGTTCGCGTGGGCCGGAAGCACCATGCCCCCTATGGGGTGTTCGAAGGGATGACCATTTTCGACGCGGGCGCCAAGGTGGGCCAGGCGGCGATCGGCTACATTCCGACGGACCAAGAGTGGCGGTTCGTGAATATTTATGAGGATACGGCGACCTCGATGCGCGCCCTCGTGGAAGGGATCGACAAGACCGGCTTCTCCCGGGACGAACCCTGGAAGATGACCGGCAGCAGTTTGCCAGAGCATGAGACGTTCTTCTTCTATCTCCAGCGGATTTGCAACCACTGCACCTATCCCGGCTGTTTGGCCGCCTGCCCGCGCAAGGCGATCTACAAGCGGCCGGAAGACGGGATTGTCTTGATCGACCAAAACCGCTGCCGCGGCTACAAGAAGTGCGTGGAGCAGTGTCCGTATAAGAAGCCGATGTATCGGGGCACCACCCGCGTGAGCGAGAAGTGCATCGCCTGTTACCCCCGGATCGAAGGCAAGGACCCGCTGACGGGCGGCGAGCCGATGGAAACGCGCTGCATGGCCGCCTGTGTCGGCAAGATCCGGATGCAGAGCTTGATGCGCATCGGCGACGATGGCCTGTGGGCGGAAGATCGGTGGCACCCGCTGTACTATACGATTCGCGTCGAGCAGGTGGCGCTCCCCCTGTATCCGCAGTGGGGCACGGAGCCCAATGGCTACTACATCCCGCCGCGGCATAGCCCGCGCGGCTATGCGCGCCAGATGTTCGGGCCCGGCGTCGACAACGCCATTGAAAAGTATCTCGTCCCGAGCCGGGAACTACTCGCGGTCTTGCAGCTCTGGCGCGCGAGCCAGCAGATCGTCTTCCGCTACGACGTCATTCCCGGCCCCAAAGTGTTCGAGACCCAGATCCACGGGAAGCGGTTCGAGATGTACAATGACACCGTGCTGGGCTTCAACAAGTCGGGCAAGGAAGTCGCCAGGATTCAGGTGGAGGAGCCGATCTACATCCGACCCGCCGAACGGGTCAACTGGCTGTAAACTTCATCTAGGCTATCGCTTCACAGGGGGCGGAGTTCCTTCGGGGATTCCGCCCTTTCTGTTGACCCCTTCGATGCCGTTAGTTCCGAGACTTCATGCCGATGGGTGAGTAGCAATACGAAACGTAGACCACCTGCCAAGTTGCCTTCTTTCATAAGATAAAGCCTTCCTATCTTTCGCGCTAATGGCGCGACGAATTGATATTCTCGGTAGCTGAGCATGTTGGTAGCTGTGTGCGGGTAACCCTACGCTCTCTGGTTACGAATGGTCTCCGAGTGTTGCAATTAGCCGATTCCGGAGTGTATAAAAAGGTTCTAAATTTATTGAAAATCATCTTATTTCCTTCCAAGTTGGTGGTGAATTAGCATGAAGGTTTCGCTGCTCTTTCCTCCAACGTGGCATCCGTCACAGCCCTATCTGAGCCTCCCGTCGTTGACCGGGTTTTTGGTCCAGGGTGGCGTCACGAACGTCTCTCAGCGCGATCTTGGGATCGAACTTCTCGACAGAGTGGTGACGCACTCCTATGGCGTATCGCTCTATCAGGAGTTGATCGATAAACAGCAATCGCTTGAGCGGCACCGAACCGGAGAAACCGGATCGGGAAGTGACGAGCATTTGGCGAGGGTAATAGAGTCGCTGGACCGCTTTCCCTATCTCATTGACCGGATTGAGCCGGCCAAGGAGACCCTCCGCGGGGAGGGCTTTTACGATCTCGAATCCTATAAAGAAAGTCTCTTTCTCATCGACAAATGGCTGGAGCTGCTCTCCACACTCTATTTCCCGACCAGACTGACAGTTGTCGACAATCAATTCGGTAATTACTCCATCTATTCATCCAAAGACCTGATGAAGATCATCAGGGATGAACTCCAGAACCCCTACATTCGGCTCTTTCGTGAGCAGTTCGTTCAGTCGATTGTCGGGGACCAACCGGACTTGATTGGCGTGTCCATTACGGCGACCTCACAGATTATCCCCGGCCTGACACTCTGTCGTATGATCAAGGAAGCCGCGCCTGACATCCATTTGACGATCGGCGGCAGCATCTTTACCCGATTGGTCGACAACCTGCGTCGCTGCCCGAGTCTCTTCGATCTGGCCGACGATATCATCGTGTTCGAGGGCGAGACCGCGTTGCTCGAACTCGTCCATCAATTGGACGGGAAAAAAGATTTCAGTAAAGTTCCAAACCTGATCTATCGCCAGAACGGGAAGATTACGGTTAACCAGCCGTTTTACTCTGAAAATATCAACCAGTTGCCGGCTCCCAACTACGACGGCTTCCCGCTCGGGCTCTATTTGTCGCCGGAGCCGGTATTGCCCGTGCAGTTCTCACGAGGCTGCTACTACAAGGATTGCGCGTTCTGCGCCCTCACGCTGGATCACCAGAACTTCAGACAGAAAGAACCGGGCCGGACTGTCGAGGAATTGGCATGGCTCAAGCAGCGGTATGGAGCGCAGCGCTTCTTCTTTACCGACGAGTGCGTGGCCCTCTCGCCGGCGAAACGATTGTGCCAGCAGATCATCGACAAGAAGCTGGACATCAAATGGACTTGCGAGATGCGCTTCGAGAAACATCTGAGCCGTGAACTCCTGGCGTCGATGCGGGATGCCGGGTGCCTGAAGATCGTGTTCGGATTGGAGTCCTTCAACCAGCGCGTGATGGACTTCATGAAGAAAGGGATCAAGCAGGAATGGGTGCGCCGCATTGCCGTCGATTGCGTCGATCTGGGGATCGCGGTGCATTGCTATATCATCGTCGGGTTCCCAACCGAGAAGGAAGAAGAGGCTCGGGAGACGATGAATTTTATTGTCGAGAACGAGCGGCTGCACAATTCGTACGGATTCTCCTGCCAGCCCTGCCTCTTCGATCTGGAAAAAGAAGCGCCGATCATGAGCGACCCCGGCAGCTACGGCATCAGGCGGATCATGCGCCCGTCGGCGGAGGACTTGAGCCTGGGCTTTTTCTATGAAGTGACGGAAGGCATGACGCCGGACGAAGCGGAACGTCTGTATCAGCACGTCTATGAAAAGGTCAGCGAAGTCGTGTGTGAGTTGCCGTTCAACTACTCGATGGCCGACGGATTGCTGTATATCGCGCGAGCCAAGACCCAGGAAGTGCGCGAGCCGCAGCCGGCAGGGTCGTGAGCGTTCGTTCGCGGCGTTGGCTCGACCGGTGTAATTCGGATATCCCTCAAGGGTGCAGAGAGTGATTGCCACGAGCGCCACCATCGACCGGATTACCGGGAAGTTGAGCGATCAGTCCCTGCTGTTTCGCTCCACGATCAAGCTTGTCCTGCTGGTCTCCTTCTCGGAGCTGATTCTCTACCGGCTCGTGTCTCGGCTTGGGATGCATCTGAGCAAGCTGGCGCAGGAGCATGAGTGGATCGTCCCGACGTTCACGGCGCTGACGCAGATCGGGCAGTGGTTGCTGAATGTCGTGGCGATTCTGCTGTTTCTTGCCCTGGGTGTGGCGGCCATCAATCGAGTGGCCGGTCGTGGCTTTGCGGGATCCAACATGATCGTGATCCCCTGTGTGGCGCTCCTCTTGCTCCTCACGGTGGGTTTTTTGCTGGTTCCCCCCGCGTTCCTGGGCTCTGCGATTTATAACCTCGTGGCGCTGGCCGCCTTGACCGCCCTGATGGTGGAGTACATCGTCACACACCCCGAATGGTCGCATCGCGCCATGGGCCTTACCTATCTCCTGGGAGTCGGGGGCTGGTTGTATTATCAGATCATGTCCACCATCTACAGTTTTATCGGAACGGTGCAGGCTCCGCCTTTCGTGTACGAGGCCCATCGCGGAGGCGAAGGTTTATTGGTCTTGTCGAGCATCCTGGTGATGTGGGCCTATGGGCAGGGTGTTTCGTTTCGGACGCGCAATCAGCGGCAGCGCCGCCGCGCCATCTGGTTTTGGGCGACGTCCGTGTCCGTGTTTACGGCGATGCTGTTCTTGGACTATTTCCTCCATCAGTATAACCCGGCGATGGCCAGCAACATTCGTAAGGCGGCGGACGGCATCGGGTGGATCTTTCAATTCGGCATGGGCTACACATTCTTCCTCCCCTTTGCCTTCTACCTGACAGGCTTCTTGTGCTGGTCCTACACGGTCATTAAGTTACTCAACATGGGACGGCTTGCCGGGTATGGGCTGGGGCTCATGTTTATCGCAGGGTATGCGCTTCTCTATTCGAATCTCACCCTTATGGTCGTGCTTGGCGCGATGCTCTTGACCATGGACCGGCAGAAGCGCGATGCGGCGGAATCGGCGCCGGCGACGAACGCTCCAATGGTCAGCGCGCCGGATTCGTTGGCAGGCGGACATATCTAGCAGATTGTGCAGTGATTGAGGTAGCGAGGCTGTCAGCCTGAATCCCTGAGTCGTTGTCAGACTTTCATCACAGGAAACCATATGAACGAACCAACCACTCCCACAGTCGATCAAGGGCAGACGATTGTCGATCCTGGCGATCAGCCGCTGAATCCCGACGAAGAAATCGTCGAAATCGAAAAACTCCTGACCATCGAGCCGGACGATTTCCAGGCTCGCTGCCGATTAGGCGAGCTGTACTTCAGCAAAGGGCGGATGGACGACGCGCTGATCGAAGTGAAGAAGGCGATTGAGATGGCGGAGGGGCTCCGCGCGGAAATGAACCGGTCGCTCGCCATGTACTATTCGAATTTGGGCACGATCTACGCGACAAAGGCCATGACGGACGAAGCGGAAATGGAGTTCAAACATGCGCTCGATGTTTTTCCTCACGATGTCTTGGCGCTCTTCAACCTTGGGCGGGTCTACGCCGACAAAAAGAAGTTCATGGAAGCCAAGTCGTATTACGAGCGTTTGGTGGAAATCACGCCGGACGACCCCATGGCCTGGTACAATCTTGCCGGAGTCTATGTCGAACTCGATAATCCCCAGGTTTCGGACTACAACACCATCGACATGGCCATCCAATGTTATGTGCGTACGCTTGAATTGGACCCGAAGCATCTGGAAGGCAGTTTCAAGCTGATGGAGCTGGCGATGAATCACAAGAAGACAGATCTCGCCATCAAGGTGATGGAGGATGCCGTCGAGCAGAATCCCGAGGAGCCCCTGGCGTACTACAACTTGATCAGCGTGTACGACAAGGCAAAGATGTTCGAACAGGCTGAGCAGGCGCGAAAACGGTTGAAGGACCGGTTTTCCAAACGGGCGAAAGAGAGCAGCGCAACCTGACCGTTCCATTCATAGGGAGGAACACACCATGTTTGGGAGTCTTGGCATTACAGAGTTGATCCTGATTCTTGTCATTGTGCTGGTCATCTTCGGCGCGGGGAAATTGCCGCAGTTGGGGGAGGGCATCGGCAAGGCGATCAAGGGTTTCAAGAAGTCCGCCCAAGAATTGGACCCAGTCGAGCCGGAAGTCCAAGCGGCCCAGCAGCAGACGGCAGCCGCTCCGCAACAAACGATTGCGCAACCTGGGGCGCAAGCAGCGGTCACCGTGGAACAGCCGGCTGCGCCGGTTCATGCAGCTTCACGCGGCTAACCAGCCGGGAAAGGGCGACAGTTAAATGGAAGTTGAACTTCAACTCGCGACCGGCTACATCGAGACGTTCGCAGGCAACGGCAAGGCCCGGAGCACCGGGGACGGAAAACGGGCGGTCAAGTCCGGGATCCCCCTGCCGCATCATGCCGCGCTCGATAAAGACGAGACTTGGTTTTATTTCGCCGAGTCGGGATCCGATCGTATCCGGCGCGTCAATCTCCGTGAAGGCACGCTCCATAATTTTGCCGGCATCGGCGAAACTTGCTATAGCGGAGATGAGGGACCCTGTGGGGAGGCCGGGCTCTATTTGCCTCTCGACGTCGCATTCGACTCCCACAACGACCTCTACATTTGCGATTCCGGCAGCAACCGCATCAGGAAAATCGATCGGGAGACCGGCATCATTACCACGGTCATTGGCACAGGGCAGCACGGATTCAATGGCGACGGTCCGGCCCTTGAGACGAATCTCACCTGGCCCGCCGCCATCGCCTTCGACCGGGATGACGTGATGTACATCGCCGATACCCAGGCGCATCGGATTCGTCGTTACGATCCCAGAACCGGCCTGGTGACGACCGTCGCCGGAACCTGGACTGCCGAGGACGAGGCCCGTGAGCAGCCGCTCGTCGCGCGGAATCTGGTGGTGCTTTCCGGAGATGCCATCGGCATCGATTTCAGCGACGACCATGGCTGGCTCATGCCGGTCTGTTCGGACGGACTGGACATGTCCATGTACCTCGACGATGGAAAGCCCGCGCTCGAAGCCCGCCTCTACGATATCGTCGGTCTGACGGTGAACGGTAAGGGCGATATCATGTTCGTCGACAAAGGCAGCAACCGCGTTCGCAGCATCGATCTCCGCAGCGGGATTGTCTCGACCGTGGCCGGTGTCTGCCGGTATGGGTATGACGGTGACGACAAGCCGGCCATCAGAGCCATGCTCCATGCGCCAGAAGCCGTGGTGGTGGATGGGGAGGACAACCTCTACATCTCCGACACGATGAATCACCGCGTGCGCAAGGTGGACGTGGCGACCGGGCTGATCACAACGGTGGCGGGCAATGGGGACAGCGGCTATGAAGACAAGAATATGGGCGGCTGCGGTGCCGCGCGCTTCGTGGCAAAAGAATCGTCAGGAACAGTGAAACATGGCGACGGACTCCTCGGCGTGGAGGCCGTCGTCAATTCTCCGGTCGGACTCTCGCTGGACTCCCAGGGCTATCTCTACATCTGCGAACGGGGCGAAAACAAAATTCGCCGCGTGAAACTCTGGTAGCAATTTGCCTGTAGTCGGGTTGGCCTCGCTCGGCCTGTATGGTAGTCTGAGCCCATCACGATCTGCTCGTGCGGTCACCCGAGGGTCTTGCATAGTGCGTAAGACGACGAAGATTTCTTCCCGCCCGTTGCTTCTTCTATTTCTCTCTATTCTTGTTGTAGCCGGCGTCTTGGTCGGATTCGGCGTGCCTCTCGTCAGTTCCGAGGGGATGATTATTCGCGCACGCCTTATCGAAGGAGAACTGCCGGCGTGGCCAGAGGATGCCGCCTGGGCCAAGGTCTCGCCGATGACACTTCCGTTGAGCGGGCAGATCATTACCAGGCCGGTTTGGCCGGAGCCGAGCGCGCGAGCTTTGACCGTGCGGTCGCTCCACAACGGTACCGAGATCGCCTTTCTGCTTGAATGGCAGGACAACACGAAGAACGACCGTTTGACGCCGGGGACTTTTCGCGACGGCGTCGCGATCGGATTGCCGCTCGGCGATGCGCCCTCGTTCTTTTGCATGGGCCAGCTCGATCACTATATCAATATATGGCATTGGAAGGCCGACTGGCAGAGCGACATCGATCGCCGGGCCGCCAAGACCACCGAGAAAGCTCGAGACGGTGTGCGGACGTTTGAAGTTATTCCGCGCCGGGTCTCTTCTGTCGAGGATCTTATCGGCGGGGGCTTCAGCACCCTGACGACCAAAGAGAAGCAGGGCCGGGTTCAAGGGCAGGCTGCGTGGAAGGACGGAGTGTGGCATGTCGTGATGCACAGACCCTTGGTGAGTGAAGAGCAAGAGAACGAAGCCAAGTTGATTCCCGGCCGGATGCAAACCGTGTCGTTTGCCGTATGGAACGGTGAGAACAAAGAGCGGAACGGACAGAAAGCCGTCGCGCCCTGGTTTCAGCTTATTATCGACCCAGTTGCAAAACTCTAAGCAGGGTGCTGAAAAAGTCCGCCAGCAGCGTTCTCGCATCGTTCAGGCCCTCAACGTACCCAGAGGGTACGCCTCGGACCTTCACTCGCTGCGGCCTTGCTGGACGAACTTTTTGAGCATCCTGCGGGAGTATTCCCCCAGAGAGGCATGGACGTTGGAAGATGCTCGAGTCGTTTCAGCAAGTGCTCACACAACGGCTTTTCGGAACGGAAGGGCCTTTGTCTTGTGTGTGTGCTTCTGCCTGGGAGTTTTGTGCGGTCTCGCGCCGGCAGCGGTCAGCGCGGCAGATCGGGAGCCGATGACTGTGGATGAAGCCTCGCGATTGGGTGAAGAGTTCGGCGTGATTGTTGGAGATGTAGACGAAGCCATCAAAAAAGAATTGAATCTTGAACGGGCGCAGGGCGTCGCGGTGTTCGAAGTGATCGGGAGCTCGCGCGCCGACAATGCCGGCATCAAGGTCCGATCCATCATCAAGGAAATCGACAAAACCGAGATCGGAAACATGATCGATTTCGGGAGAGCGATCAAGCGGGGGATGAAAACCTGTAACTTTACCGTTGGTACCTATGAGCCTGCCGATCCGGGCGATCCGGTCGGGTGGGGGGTAAATTTCCATTTCGTCGGGTGTAAACGGGATTGAAGATGTTACGACGCAGCAGGTACGCGCAGCACATTGCCGCAGGTCTCTTCTTCCTGCTTTTTACAGGGAACATCAGCCTGTTTTATGGTTCTGCCATTGCGCAGAAGGCAGAGGCTCAGGCCGACTGGGTGGCAGAGATTGAAAAGATCTTCGTTCGATCGGAAGACTGTAAGCAATGCCACGATCGGCACTATGAAGAGTGGAAAGGCGTGCGAGAACAGACGCCGGATCTCAAAACGTTTGGCCGAGTCGATGCGGCGCTCATGCATGGTACGTCGCTGGAGTCACCGGTTTTCCGCACGGTCTTGGGTGTCTGGCTACAGACCAATCCGACGGCTGATGAGCGCCGTCGCTGTCTCTCCTGTCATGCGCCGTCGACCACCGTGTTCCCGCAACATGTCGACAAGATTGTCGCCCAGGTATTGTCCGGCAAGCCGCAAGTGGAAGGCATTGGCTGCGCCTCTTGCCATTTGATCAAGGAGACTAAGCAGACCGCCGACTCTCCGCCTTCGTTCAAGATCGAGCCGGGCAAGATGATCTATGGGCCCTATGCGAATCCGGAGGAAAACCTCGTTCACCCTGCCACGCAATCTGAACTGTTCCGTGGCGCGAACTATTGCGCCTCCTGCCATTTCGATAAAGTGAAAGATGTGATGCAGAAAGATCTGGCCGGTGAGATTTTGCAGGGGACGATTTGCCAAGACTGCCACATGGAACCCTCGACCGGTAGTTCTATTTCGAAGCGCGGCGCCATGACCCGCGCAATTGGCCGACACTGGTTTCGCGGTGTGGTGGTTCCTGGCGCCCTTATCAAGAATCGCAACGTACAGGCTGAATGGATGCCCCGTGTGGATCTTGAGACTACCAAATCTGCTTCTGCCGTGGAGGGGACGGCGCTGGTGAGGATCGGCAGCCTCCCTCATAGCTTTCCCGGCGGTGACCCGGTGCTCAAACAGTTCTACCTGATCCTGACCGCCAAGGATGCGCAGGGCAGGATACTAAAGGAAGAAACCAATCAGTTCGGCTTGCCCTACGACAAAATTCTCCGGGGCCCGATTCCCGATCCCTTTATCAAGGGAGGCCATACGCGGAAAGTTCCGTTCTCCCTTGCGATCCCGCCAGGATCGACTGCTGCATCGATTGAAGCGGTGTTGAACTATGCGTTGATTCCGATGCCCAAACCGGCGCTCAAGGATAAATATCTCGCTACCTTGGCGACCGACAAAGAGCGGGAGAATGCGAATATGATTTTCAATGAGTATACGCAGCCGCGGCTCTTGACGTACCGAGTCAAAAGTCTTTAGCAGGATGCTGAAAAAGGCCGCCAGCAGGGGAAGGGATGGGGCCTGATGATCTTCTGTGCTCGCGCAACGCGCGGCCTCAGAAGGCCCTCGTTGGACGCGCGCAATGGAAGATCAATCAGCCCCCATCCCTGGAGAGAGAACAGATGATGGTGCGAAAGTCGAGCCGTGTGAAAATTGGAATTGGTGTAGTGATCGCCGTGGTGGTGGTGTGTCTTGCTCCCTGGTTCGACCGAGGCCCTGTTGCGCAAGAAGCCGCTTTGTCGCAGAGTACTATCGAACAGGCTTTCCCGACTTCCAGCAAGTGCAAACGCTGCCATGAGCGTGTGTTTGAGGAGTGGGAGACATCTCCGCTCTCGCGCTCGATCCATTCCCCGGCCTTTCGTGCCTCGCTCGACGCGTTCTTAGCTTCTCCGGCAGGGAAAGACAAAGCCATGTGTTTTCGCTGCCATGCGCCGCACGTGCGCGAATTCTCCAATCAAGTCCAACTCTTTATCAATCAGGCCAAGGCCGGTGACCCGTCGCTGGATGGGGTAGCCTGTGCGCAATGCCATTTGATCAAGCAGGTTGATCGAACCAAACAACCGCCGGAGCCAAAATACGAACTCGAGAGCAAGACCGTCTATGGCCCCTATAAGGACTCTGTTCAGAATCGGGCACACCAGTCGATAGAGCTGGGTCTGTTTCAAAAGTCCGATCTCTGCCTCAATTGCCACCAGTCGGTCACTTCAGCTGTTGGCTTAGGCAAGGCCAACGACCTGCTGGGCAACTGGGATCAGAGCAAGGCGGTGAAGTCAGGCAAAGAGTGTCAGGCCTGCCACATGCCGGAGCAGGTGGGGGAGTCGGCGAATGGGGAGAAGAAACGCAAGGTGGCGAACCATACCTTCCCTGGTCGTATTGGCAAGCTCCGACAGGAAGCAGCCAAGCTGGACGTCAAAACGAAGATCGAGGGCGAAAATACCACGGTTATGGTGAAGGTGCAAAGTCTTGTTCCTCACAATCTGCCGGCCACCCATCCGGCCTGGGCAAGCGTGGTGTTGGTTCTGGACATCAAAGGGAAGAATTTGAAGACCGTCTTCACCGATAAGCGGGTCTATGGCCGAGTCTATCAGGATGCCAAGGGCCAGAAGACGAGCTTCGACTTTGAAGCAGTCAAGGTTCTTGAAGATACGGTTTTGAAACCGGAAGAAATGCGCGTCGAGACCTTTACCTTCCCCACGCCGAAAGACACCAAGACCTTCGATGTTGAGGTGACCCTCAACTACGCGCCCATTACAGGCCCTGCCCCATTCCTACAGCGTGTTGAAGCCGAGTCTTCCAAGGGCTCCCAAGATCCGGTCTTCCAGCCGGTCGAGATCGTCAAGTATGCGGAAAATGTCGCAGTTACTAAGTAACCTCTCACGTGTAAAACGTGAAACGATATTGAGACGAAGGCTTCCGATGGCCTCGTTGCAGGCCACCTTTTACGTCTCACGAAGGGTGTTCAAAAAGCCTGTCCAGCAAGGCCGCAGCGAGTGAAGGCCCGGAGGCGTACCCTCTGGGGTACGCTGAGGGTCTGAACGATGCGAGAACGAAGCTGGCAGGTTTTTTCAACACCCGCTACTCGGCGATGATGCTGGAACCGGGAGACTTCATCTTGAAAATCTGAACGGCATTGTACATGCCCTTGGCCGGGTGGTTGAGGATAAGGCGGGAATTGGTAATGTGGGTGTCGAGCAACTCGTATTGTCCACCGCTGAAATAGATGTCGCAGTCATCGATCGCACAGTTCTTGTAGACGTGGTTGTCCAGCGACAGCTTCGCCTTGCTGAACTGCTGTCCCTCCACCAAAATATAATCCGGTGCCACGCCCACAACCATTTCCTCCGCCGCGCACTATAGCAAGTCCTTTTTTGAACCGCAAACCAGCTTTTCATCGGGAAGCTGGACGGATTGATCCATCGTAGTACTCTAGTAAGCTGTAGCTACGCCGCCATCGCTAAGGGGTAGATAAAGGTGAGGGTGTCTTGAAGCTGCTCTTGGGCTTCTTTGAGCAGAGCGGGGCATTCATCGGCATTGAATTTGGCGCAGGAGAGGGCTAACGGATCACATGCCGGCAGTTGGCTGGCCTGGGCCTGTTCCAATTCGGCGTGGTCGGCAACGGCGCCGGCAAGGTGGACGATCGATGCGTGGAGCTTGAATTCGCCGGCTTCGTTCGGATTCAGTTGGTGGCGAATGGCCTGCTCGATCACGTTCGGCATGTTCCAGCACCGAACCAGCTCCGCGCCGACTTCAGTGAAGTTGCATCCGATATTCGATTGCTCTACTTCGGCAAGCGGTGACCCGAGATATCCGGCTTCGACCAGGGCGGACTGCGCCCGTTGCGGAATGGTTTGATAGAGCACCAAGTGGCCGATATCCCGCAGCAGACCTTCGATAAAGAACCGCTCGCTCTCCTTGATGCCTCCGGCTTTGGCAATTTTCCCGGCCAGCAGGGCGCAGAGCACGCTCTTCCGCCAGAAGGCCGGGAGGTCCATGAGGCTCACTGTCATCCCGGTGAATGTCTGTCCGATGGTGGTGGAGGCGACCAAGTCGCTGACGGATTGCATGCCAAGCAGGCTGACTGCTCGACTGATGCGGTCGATCTGCTGGGGGAATCCATAGAGCGGGCTGTTCACGATTTTTAGGAGACGTGCGGAGATGGCCGGATCGAATTTCAGAGCATTGGCCAGATCATCCATGGTCGATTTTGGATTGTCGACGACATCACGCACGCGGAGGTAGATTTCTGGGAGGGTGAAGAGGTTTGAACAGGATTGGACAAGTTCTTGTGCCGAGGCCATAACTGTACACTTCCCCTACGTCACTTGTAACGTCAGGTTTGAAGAGGCTTTCGGCTATCGTTATCGGTTTTACCCCAGCCAAACTAAAGGAGCGGTACGAAAACTCCCTCTGAAGTACTAACTTCCCTACCTTTACGTTATTGTCCGGGTCTCCGAACCACGATAGTTTGGGTGTGCCCATCGGGTGCGCGGAGTACAGAGAGACCCGGAGGCCTGACACTTGGTTGGGATCTCTCCCACAACAGGTAGGAGCGAGTGGAGACAATGAGCTTGATGGCCTTCAAGATGATGATGCAGAGCGGGGTGCTCCGGCCTGGTGACATAGCGATCAGGCGCGGACCTGGAGGGTTGCCGCTCGATGCCACCAGCCAGCTTCCGGAGTTTCTGAATTACTCGTTGGATGTGCTGTTTGGTTCTGAATCGAATGGGAACTGCGCGAAGAGTCCACACGAAGCGAAACGACATGCTGCTGGTGGGCCGTCTTCTGCCAGGCCCGCGCCCGCGCCGTTCTGGTTGAAGACGATCATGGTATGGCTCGGTCTGTTTCGTGAAGACAGCAAACCGCCGATGCCCAAGTCGCCCTCGCTGAAAGACCATACGGCAACACTCGAAAAGAGGGTGGAGATACTGGAATCTTTGCTGAAAGAGGAACATGCCCGTTGTCAGAAACAGGCGGAAGAACTTGGCATCCTCCGGTCTCAGATGAAACCCATCGACGAGCTCCAAGCCGACCTGGCCATCGAGCGAGAGGCTGGCAAACAATTGGTGCAGTGGCTGCAGGAAGCCGAGCAACAGCTGGCTGCCGTTCAGAGCCCGCGCCTGACTCTTGTCGGAGAACCGTCACGGAAAGCTTCGTATTTTCCAGAAGTCTTCAAGAAGGAAAAAGTGCCAGGAGTCTATTATACAAAACAGAAATGATCGCTCCAAATTCGCTCGCCCCTCCCAGGGATGGGAACGAATTGATTTACCACACTGCCTCAGCAATCTCGGCGCTACATCTTTTCAAGGGGATGCCTGCTGTCGGTTCGACTGTGCCCGGCGAACGAGATTGCACATAATCCCTCCAAGCTCGCTCGCTCTCTGTTCAGGGATGGGGGCTGATTGATCTTCCACTGTGCGCGACTTTCTCACCCGCCCACCCACTGGCACGCCGAGGCGTACCAGTAGCCCTGGCGAGGGCCTTCTGATTCCTCGACTTCCCTGGAAGGAGTAGGCAGATTGGTCTTCACTGCGCGCGTCGAGCGACCACTGCTTTATCGTGGGGGCTCTGCGAGCAAGAAGAACGGTCTGCCTACTCCTTCGCCTCATTCTGAGGCCGCGCGTTGCGCGAGCACAGAAGATCATCAGCCTCCATCCCTCTCCATTTTTTCATCTTGATCCCACTTCCCCACCCGTATAGAATGGCCCAACTTTTCAGGCAGTTAGCTTCGACAGGATTTGCACCACCCTACGGTTTCCCCCCCCCCACGTACTTTTGATGGGTTGAAGCCAAGGGGAACCGTGTGACATAAAAGGCCTTTACCTATAGAAGGAGTGACCTGTGAGCGACTCAGTCATCATTATGTTTGCGTTGGCAGCGGCGGTGACCGGCATTGTCTATGGCCTATACCTGGCCATGTGGGTGTTCAAGCTTGATGCCGGGAACCCGAAGATGCAGGATATTGCCAAGGCGATCCAGGAAGGCGCGAGCGCCTACCTGAACCGCCAGTACAAGACCGTCGGCGTCGTCGCCGCTGTGTTATTTGCCCTGTTGTGGGGTGCAGGTGCTTTCTCCGATAAATTCGGTTTACTGACTGCAATAGGATTTCTGATCGGCGCCGGCGCGTCGTCTCTGGCCGGGTATGTGGGTATGGTCATCGCGGTGAGGGCCAACGTTCGGACGGCCCAGGCTGCCCATAATGGAATGAATGCCGCGCTGACCGTGGCGTTCCGTGGCGGCGCGGTGACGGGGCTTTTGTTGATCGGCTTGGGCTTGCTGGCCATCACCATCTTCTACACTTTGGCCGCGCAGTTTGCGGGCCAGGAGAAGGCGATTCATGCCTTGCTAAGTCTTGGGTTCGGCGGCAGTTTGATTTCGGTATTTGCCCGTGTGGGCGGCGGTATCTACACCAAAGCGGCGGACGTCGGCGCAGACCTCGTCGGGAAAGTCGAAGCGGGGATTCCTGAAGACGACCCTCGTAACCCGGCCGTGATCGCGGACAACGTGGGCGACAATGTCGGCGATTGTGCCGGTATGGCTGCGGACCTCTTTGAGACCTATGCGGTGACGACGGTGGCGGCGATGGTGCTGGCTTTCACGCTATTTAAGGGAGTCAGCGCCCCGATTTTGTATCCTCTCGCCCTCGGCGGCGTCACGATTTTCGCCACGATCATCGGTATTTTCTTCGTAAAGGTGGGCCCGGGCGGCGGGATCATGACGGCGCTCTACAAGGGCCTGTTTGTGGCGGGTGGCATCGCTGCGGTGGCATTTTTCCCCGTGACGACCACGATCATGGATGGTGTCGGCGGCGTGAGCGGGGTGAGCTACTACCTTGCGGCGTTGATCGGCTTGGCCGTGACCCTCGCACTCGTTTTTATTACCGATTACTACACGTCCAAGAGTTATAAGCCGGTGAAGGCGATCGCTAAGGCCAGTGAAACGGGCCATGCGACCAACATCATCGCCGGACTAGCGGTTGGAATGGAAGCGACCGCTTGGCCGGTTGTGGTGATCGGAGCCGCGATTCTTGGGAGCTATTGGATCTGCGGCGGCGCGGCATCGGGAGGCTTATACGGCGTAGCCGTGGCGGCGGTGTCGATGTTGTCGATGGCCGGTATTGTGGTGGCGATCGATGCGTTCGGACCGATCACAGACAACGCAGGCGGTATTGCGGAAATGGCTCATCTTGGGAAAGAGGTGCGAGACATCACCGATCCATTGGATGCGGTCGGTAACACGACGAAGGCGGTGACCAAGGGCTACGCGATTGGATCAGCCGGTCTTGCGGCGGTGGTGCTCTTTGCCGAATATGCGCGGGAGGTGGCAAAAGGGAGCGGGGCGAGCACATTCGACCTTTCCAATCCTTCCGTTCTGGTCGGACTTTTCTTGGGAGGGATGCTGCCCTTTATCTTCGGGGCCCTCTGTATGAAAGCGGTGGGGGAGGCAGCCGGTCTCGTGGTGGAAGAAGTGCGGAGGCAGTTCCGGACGATCAAAGGAATCATGGAAGGAACGGGCAAGCCGGAATACGGAACCTGTGTGGATATTGTGACGCAGGCGGCGATCAAGAAGATGATGGTGCCGGGATTGATTCCGGTCATCTCGCCGATTGTGGTCGGTGTGGTTCTGGGGCCGCAGGCATTGGGCGGCATGCTCGTCGGCAGTATCGTCACCGGTCTGTTCGTTGCCATCTCAATGACGAGCGGCGGCGGTGCCTGGGATAATGCCAAGAAGTATATTGAAGAACAGGGCAAGAAGGGGACGGATACCCACAAGGCAGCAGTGACGGGCGACACGGTTGGCGATCCCTATAAGGATACGGCCGGTCCAGCAATCAATCCGATGATCAAGGTTATCAACATTGTAGCGCTCTTGATCGTTTCGCTGCTTGTTGGGTAGGGAGAATATGGAAGCGATCAACCTTCAGCTCTCAGCACCGCGCTAATTGCTGAACGCTCACGGCTGAGAGCTAAAGACTAAGGCTGTTTCATGTTTCTTTGCTTGTCTTGACGGCTAAAAGAATCATGGAGTAAGGTGACCGTACGGGATCACGCTGGTGGCTAACCCACGAGAGTTTCCCAGAATCACGGGAGGTGCTCGGATGGAGAAACAAGAGCGCAAGCAGGAACCCAGGCGGGAGCCTCAGGGGAAGGAAGAGGTCAAGGCCAATCCGAAGGTCGTCGAGGCCGGCAAGAAGTTGAAAGAAGACATCGATAAGCTGGTCGATGAAATCGACGACGTGCTCGAAACGAACGCCGAAGAATTCGTCAAGAACTACGTGCAAAAAGGGGGGGAGTAGCGCCAGTAGTCAGGTGGACCTACTCCCTTCTTTTCCCTCCTTACCTCGCTCCAGTGTCTAGCAGAATGCTGGTAAGTACTTAGGTGCTCAGCCTGGAAGTGTTCGGAACTCCGACCTTCAGCCTGAACACCTTCAGCCTATCTACCTGAGTAGTTACCAGAACAAACCAAATAAACCAGATCAACCCGTCCCGCTGGTTTGACAACGCGAGGCTTAAGGACTAGTATCCCTTTAATTCTCAGATAGTTAGCTTCAAATCCTCAAGAGGCCCACATGAAGTCCAGGCTCTGGGTCTTCCGTGATATCAATCTATCTCAGCGGGCTTCGTTAGCTCAGGCCCTCTCAATTTCTCCAGCCACTGCATCGTTGTTTTTGGCCCGTGGCGTGACTACACCGGATGAGGCCACGTCATGGATGTCGATGCAGACGCCTCACGATCCATTTTTGATTCCCGACATGGACCAGGCGGTCGAACGGTTGCATCGCGCCGTCACGACTCAGGAGCCGATCTGTTTTTATGGCGATTACGATGTCGATGGGATTACGGCGACCAGCGTCTATCTGTCGTTCTTTGGCGGGTTGGGCGCACAGGTTCGCGCCTATGTTCCGCATCGCCTCCGCGAAGGCTACGGACTGAACCTCGGCGCCGTGCAGCGCCTGCATGATGAGGGTATCGCATTGTTGGTGACGTCCGATTGCGGCACGACCTCGCACAAAGAAATCGCATTGGCGGCTAGACTCGGTATGGATGTGGTGGTGACGGATCATCACCAGACCGATGAAGACGTGCCGCCGGCTGTGGCAGTACTCAATCCCCATCGAACCGGCTCTCGTTACCCTTTTCTCGGTCTCTGTTCCGCGGCACTGGCCTTCAAGGTGGCACAGGCCTATCAGCTGCGCTACGGGGTTGCCGGGGTACCGCTGGAGTCATTGCTCGATCTCGTGGCGTTGGCGACGGTTGCCGACGTCGTTCCTTTGCACGATGAGAATCGAAGGTTTGTGCGTGAAGGATTGGTCCAGTTGTCGCGTGGTGCGCGCTGCGGTGTTCGTGCGCTGAAGCAGGTGGCGGGCGTGACGCAGGATTGCACGGCGGAAACGATCGCCTATAAACTGGCGCCGCGCATCAATGCCGCAGGGCGATTGGACGATGCCATGCTGGGTGTGCGGTTGTTGACGACCGACGACCCGGCCGAGGCGCAACGATTGGCAGACCGGCTTGAGCAACTAAATCGTGAACGGCAGCGCATCGAAGTGGATATCATGGCGGAGGCGCTGGCCTCGTTGAAGGATCGCGAAGCGCCGCCAGCACTTGTGCTGGCCTCCCGGCATTGGCACCTCGGAGTGGTCGGTATCGTCGCGGCGCGTTTGGTCGACCGGTTTCAGCGCCCGGCGATTGTCATGTCCATCAATGAACAGGGTATCGCCAAAGGCTCAGCGCGGACGATCGGTGGGTTTGATCTCTATCAAGGGTTGGCGTCTTGTCGAGAGCTGTTGGAGGCCTTTGGCGGGCATCCGAGCGCCGCAGGTGTGACGATTCACGAGTCCCGGATCGACGAGTTTCGTGCCAAATTTTCCGATGTGGTGGCCGGATGGACCCACGATGGCGCCAAGGTTCCAACGCTGAACGTTGACGCTGAAGTGCGCCTGGACGAAGTGAATCTGCAGTTGCTCAGGGAAATCGGTTCACTGCATCCGTTCGGCGCGGGTAATCCGGAGCCCACGTTTGCGGTGACTCGTCTTGAAGTCATGGATTCACGCACGGTCGGCGAAAAACATCTGAAAATGACCGTGCGGCAAGGGACATCACTGCCGTTCGATAGTATCGGGTTCGGCATGAAGTCGTTACTGGAGCGGGGCATTCCGTTGCGCGCCCCGGTCGATCTGGCCTTCACTCCCGAATTGAACCACTGGAACGGCCGTGACCGGATTCAGCTTCGCATTCGCGATGTTCGACCGAGCGTGAGTGAGTAGGTAAGTGAGTGAATCATGGTGTACCAAACTGTCACAGACCTCGACCAACTGCTGGATCGGATCAGAAGTTATCATGCCGATGCCGACCTCGGCTTAGTTCGCAAGGCCTACGAGTTTTCTGCGAAAGCGCATGAAGGACAACTTCGTCGGTCCGGAGAACCCTACCTTCAGCATCCCATCGCCGTCGCCGGAGTCCTGACCTCGCTCAAAACAGATGTCACCGCGATCGTCGCAGCGCTGCTGCACGATACCCTGGAAGATACGGTTGCCACGCCTGCTGAACTCGAAAGAGAGTTCGGAAAAGACGTCGTGCATCTGGTCGATGGGGTGACCAAGATCGGCAAGATCACGTTTCGAAGCTACGAAGAAAAACAGGCCGAGAATTTCCGCAAGATGGTGCTGTCGATGGCGGACGACATCCGGGTCGTCCTCATCAAGCTCGCCGACCGGCTGCACAACATGCGGACCTTAGAGCATCTCAGCGCACCTAAGCGGCAGGAGATTGCCCAGGAGACGTTGGAGATCTATGCGCCGCTGGCGAACCGCCTGGGAATCGGGTGGATCAAGAATGAGCTTGAGGATCTATGCCTTAAACACCTCAAACCTGAGGTCTACGAGACATTGCGTGTCCGTGTGGCAAAACGGGACGAGGATCGGCAGCAGTATATCGATGAAGTCAGCCAGCTCGTGCATAAGACCATGCAAGAGAACGGGTTGATCGGACATGTCTACGGTCGCCCCAAACATCTCTACGGCATTTATCAAAAGATGAATAAGCAGTCGATTACTTTTGAAGAGGTCTACGACCTGACTGCGCTGCGGATCGTGACCGATAGCAAGATGAACTGTTATGCCGTGCTTGGGGTGATTCACTCGGTCTGGCGGCCCGTACCGGGGCGTTTCAAAGACTACATCGCAATTCCAAAGTCCAATCTCTATCAGTCTTTACATACGACGGTGGTGGGCCCGAAGGGGGAGCACGTCGAATTCCAAATTCGCACAGAAGAGATGCATCGTATCGCCGAACACGGCATCGCTGCCCATTGGAAGTATAAAGAACAGGGACAGGTGGCAGATCGTGACAGCAAGGCCTTCGGCTGGCTCCACCAATTCGTCGAATGGCATGAAGACTTGACGGATAACCGGCAGTTCATGGACTCGGTGAAACTCGACCTCTTTCACGATGTGGTCTATGTGTTCACGCCCAAAGGGATTGTGAAAGAGTTGCCGAGAGGATCGACTCCCGTCGATTTTGCATTCGCGATTCATACCCAGGTCGGAGACCATTGTGTCGGGGCCAAGGTGGACGGGAAGATCGTGCCGCTCAAGCATCAATTGGCCAGTGGGGATACGGTAGAAATTCTGACATCTCCCACACAATCGCCGCACAAGGACTGGTTGAAGTTCGTCCGCACCTCGCGCGCGAAGACTAAGATCAAACACTGGATCAAACTCGAAGAGCAGAAGCGCAGTATCGAGATCGGCCGCCGTTTACTGGAGTCGGAGTTCCGCCGTCAGGGGATGGCGCCGGCCAGGATGTTCAAATCGTCGGAGCTGTTAGAAACTGCTCGTCAATCGGGATTCGACAGTATCGACGAATTGACTGCGGCCGTTGGGTTCGGCCGTGTGGCGACGTCGCAGGTGATCGGCAAACTCATCGCTCCGTCACCTGGGACGCCGGCCCCGGAAACTCCTGCTGCACGTAAGACGGTCGGTGGGAAGAGCGACGGCACGGGCGTACAGGTCAAAGGGTCTCGGGATCTACTGATGCAGCTGTCGCGCTGTTGCCACCCTGTGCCAGGCGACCGCATTCTTGG
>JANNIV010000197.1:0-5911 GCA_031405355.1 Nitrospira sp. | reverse complement strand
CCACTTTGGCTGGCCGGTTGAAGAACCCATCGGCGATGCCGGATTTCACGAGTTCAAATTCAGGCTCGCTCAAGTTGAAGAAGCTGAGCGATTGGTTGACGGCCAATCCCAAGGCATAGAGGGTTTTTTGTTCCTCGGTCATGGGCTCTGGGGCCGCCGCGAAGGAGGCCGTGGTTCCCAGGCAGAACAGGGTCACCAAACAGGAGACAACGAAACGCATGAGCGGTCCTTTCATTTGTGTGTGACGGCGATGAATTCGAGATCGCAAGGCCTGAAGTTCTATAAGTTATGCGATGTTGTGTATGGGGATCAAGACAAATTTGTCAGCCTGTCAAGCCCAAATAGAAATGTCCGGTTTTTGATGGCTTCTTAGTGTCGCAACAGTCCTTTGAGCAGGTCGCGGCCCTGTTGTTTTAAGTCTTCTGGTTTCGTTGTTCCTTTCAGCAGTCCACCAACCGCTTCTTCAACTTTCTTCTGCACCTGTCCCTGAACTCTTCCGGTTAGACCCTTCATGTCTAACCCATATAATGGCGCCTGGGCTGTTCCGGTAATCACCAACGGAAGACTCAAGCGGCCTTCTTTCATCGCGAGATTGGCGGCAGGCGATGAACCTGCGATCTTTCGGCTTAAGTCCTGCGACAGGTTGAGGTTCACGGTGAGGTTCAGCGTCTGATCGAATCCGATGGTGCCTCCTCCTGTGGCCTGAAAATCATGGCTATCCATCAAGAGCCGTTGGACGTGGATGGTTCCTTGCTTAATGGCGAGATCCGTCTCAATTGTGGAAAAAACCGTTGCCTTGGCGTTATCAAGCGAGATGCCGGTAACTTTGAGAATGGAGATAGCTTCCTGAAGCAAGTTCACACCTTCGATCTTGCCGTCTTTCACTGCTACGTGCCCTGTACCTTCCAGGGATTTCGTGAGGTCCGGCATGGACAATCCACGGCCTTGCACGCCGAGGTCGGCTCCTGCCGTTCCGCTGATCGACACCTGTGTGGTGGCCATGGCGTTGAGCGCTGGAGCGAGTTGTATCCCTTGAAGCGTGATCTTTCCAGTGAAGGGTGGTGTCTCGGAGCCGGACGTGACCCGTCCCTCTGCTGCCACCTGCCCATCGAAGAGCTGAAAGGAGAGGTTTTGTAACAATAGATTTTGGCCTTGTACTTGCGCTGCAATGTGGAGATTTTTCATATCAACGGGTTTTTGGAATGGCAGGTCGATCGGCAGATCAGCTGTATGAATGACCGGCGCACTGATGTTCAGGCTGGCGTTTTGCCCGGCCGTTTTTCCGGTGATGGTAAAGTCAGTTTTCCCCAACGCGAGTTGGAGATTGATTGCATCGATGTCTGTGGATTCTTTCAAAGGGCCAAAGGTGCCATCGAGCCTCACCGGTAAATTCAATGGTTGGAAGAGCATTCCAACATGGAGGCTTGGGGATTGGCCGAGCCGAACGGATTGGAGGAGGAGCTCCATATCCTGCAAGATATACTCAGTCGGTTTGGGAGCCGACAGATCGCGATAGGTGAGTTTCCCCCCTGCGATAGAGACTCGATCCACAGCCAACAGTGCCAGGATTTTGAGCGGACCTTCGGTCGATGGAAGGGGCGCGCGCGATGGAGTCTTAGGCAGCTCAACGCCTGTACGGCCGATGGTCGAGACGTTCAGGACACCGCTCTTGTTCTTGATGACTGTGATAACAGGGTCACGGAGCGTGATTTCTTCCACCTCCACCTTGCCGCTGAGTAACGGCATGAGTTTGACCCCGATGTCCAGCGAGGTGAGAGAGGCAAAGGGGCTTGAGTCGAACGCCGGATCGTCCAGGACGACTAAATCAGCCACCCTGGCGCCGATCCGCGGCCAGATAGTCAGGCGGATGTCCTTCAGCTGAACCTTGCGATTGAGCGCGTCTTCGAGGAGTGGCTTGTATTGGTCTTGATACTTGTTGAGGTCAACCAGGAAGGGTAGCGCCAGGATTATTCCAACCATCAAGGCTACCGCAATAAGTAGACCCATGACGATTTTCATCAACGTACCTTTGTATGACGGGCTTAGTTGAAAATTGCCGAGCTGTCTCGGTGTTGCGCAGTGATCGTTTTCAGGTCACGACCACACCATATCAAAGGGAAGAAACCGTTTCATGCGAAGCCTAGTCCAGATTTAACGCCAAGGCAAGACGAAAGACCTCAAGGAGGTATCAAGCGGTTGCAGAATTGCCGGCTGAGGAGATCGAGACGAGAATAGCGCTGTCCAGGCCCCTACATTGCTGGCGTGCCAACTATCTCGTTCCGGTCAGGAAAATGTTGCAGGGTTGGTCTCATTCCCAATAGGAGCTGGAGCTGTGACGATCGATACTTCATTTGAGCAGGCGCTCTCTAGCCCATTATAGGCGCTGACCGTAAAGTAGTAGAGGGTATTAGGGTCCAGGTTTGTGACCGTGGCTGACGAGGAGTCAACGGAGACGGAGTTTTCGTATGTGCAGCTACCCGCTTGGCCCGGTGATTGCCGACCGTAATGGACGAAATAGGCAGAGACTGAGGGGTCTGTGACCGGGTCCCAAGTGAGAGACGCAGTGGCGCTTGCGCTGTTGCCGGGCCCCCCCGTAACGGTCGATTGGTTACCGGTCTCTCCGGTGCCGCATCCTGTAAAGAATGGCATGATAAAAAGAAGAAGGCCAGTAACGATGGCGGTGAGGTGTCGCGGATTGCGAGCAGTCTCTGTCACTCTGGTCCGCAGTAAGCAGTCTTGTTGTGTGGTCATATCGTTCATGTGTTGCTCCGATTTAGCCATGGCCTACCTCCTGAGCGATGCAGGGCACAAGATCGACATGATTGAAGGATGAGCAAGGCATGTGCCATAGGGCTACGCTGTAACCAGTTAATTTATTGGAAGTTTTTATGTGGACGAGGCTGTGTGGAAAGATCGGGTTTGTAGAATTTGAATGGGAAGCCATACAGGTTCCCTCCCCACTGGCAGAGTATCGCGCATCCCGCTTCCTGCTCATGTAGCTGTGAGCGTCTATGAATAAGCAGGAGACTCAGATTCAGCAGCAGGTCATGGGGTGAGGGGACCGGCGTCGAACAGTTGGGAAGATGCTGAAGAGGGGAAAGATATGCCTTCTTGCGGAAGGAAGCGAAAATGCGTTACGGCGAAAGATACAGGCTGGCCCACTTCGAGCCGGTACTGGCGGAACTCTTCTTTGTTCATGCGGGATCGGAGAATCAACCCTTCTTCCGTTTCGATCTCGAGCCGATAGGCCACACCGAGAAAGTAAATATGCCGTAGCGTGGCCGGCTGACGGTACCGGTGGGGATCTTCAGCCACCTTCACATAGTAGGGACGAAAGCCCACTTTTACATGGACATGGTCTGAGATATTGGGGGCGGGAAACTTGAGCGATCCAATCTTCACTATTCCGTTCAAAACCTGGCCTTCGAGAATATTCATAGCTCCGATAAACCGCGCCACAAATTCCGTTGCAGGCTCCTCATACACCTCGGCAGGAGATCCGATTTGCTCAAGCCTGCCTTTTGAGAAGACAATGATCCGTCCGGAGACTTCCATCGCTTCCTCTTGGTCATGTGTGACGAAGAGGCTGGTGACGTTGAGGCGATCGTGAAGCCGGATCAACCACTCACGCAGTTCCTGTCGCACCTTCGCATCCACGGCGCCGAACGGTTCATCGAGTAGCAGCACACTCGGACGGGGAGCCAGGGACCGGGCAATCGCGACCCGCTGGCGTTGTCCTCCGGAAAGCTGGTGAGGATATCGATGTTCCAGCGCGTCCAGGCTCATCAAACTGAGTAATTCAGCCACGCGCGGCTCAATTTCAGCAGGTTTCCATTTCTTGATTTTGAGACCGAACGCGATGTTCTCGAAAACGGTCAGATGCTTGAACAGTGCATAGTGCTGAAAGACGAATCCGATATTCCGATCCTGAACGGATAGATCGTTGACCCGTTTCCCGTCGATATAGATGTCTCCGCCGGAAGGCGTTTCCAGCCCCGCAATCAAACGCAGCACAGTCGTTTTTCCGCTGCCGCTTGGTCCGAGGAGACCGAGGAGTTCCCCTTCCTTGACCGTGAAGGACACACCTGATACAGCCTGGACTGAACCAAACTGCTTGGTGAGTCCCCGTACCTCGATCTTCATGCCAGTACCTTCCTAGTTGGCCGATGTCACAGTTGCAGCAGATTTGGCTTTCGCGAGCTCCAGCACGGTCAGAATGGCAAAGGAGACGGCCAACAGGGTCAGGGCGACGGCATTGGCGCCGACATAATTGAAATCCACATAACTCTGATAGATGTGCAGGGTAGCAGTCTGCGTCAGCATTAGGATATTTCCTGACACGACGAGCACCGCACCGAATTCACCAATGGCCCTGGCCACCGTCAATGTCGCCCCATACACAAATCCCCATCGGAGCATGGGGAGCGTCACCTTGAGAAACACTTGCCACTCGTTTGCCCCCAATGTTCTTGCCGCTTCCTCGGTATCGGTTCCGATCGTCTGCAATAGGGGAGTCAGTTCCCGGACGACGAACGGAAAGGTCGCGAACAGCGTCGCCAACACCATGGCGGGCATGGCAAACAGTACTTTGACCCCCAGGGTGCCGAAGAAGGTACCAAGAATCGTTTCGGGGCCGAACAACAGAATCAGCATGAACCCTGCGATGACTGGAGAAACCGAGAAGGGCAGGTCGATCAACCCGCTCAGAACCGTTCGCCCGGCAAAGTGTTGACGCACAAGAACCAGGGCGGTGATCGTGCCAAACACCAGGTTCATGACCAGTACGATCGCCGTAATCTCAAGTGTGAGCATGAATCCGTGCAATGCTTCCGGTCTCGTGACCTCACGCCAGAAGGCCGCGATCCCCTCGTCGAAACTCTGTACCGCGAGATACAGAATCGGACCGATCAGGAGCAGTGCGAAATAGAAGCACACTGAACCGATGAACAGACGCCGTATCATGGCGGTTATCCGATCTCCGATGGGTGAATCATAGGGAGGGGCCGTTTCGACCATCGGAACCACCGTGGCATCCGTTCGCCTGGTGGTCTGGTCAGGCGCTCCAACAAAACCAGCACCAGAAACGAAATCAACAGAATGAAGACCGAGACCGATGTGGCACCCTGGGGGTTATAACTTTCGATTTCTCCATACACATACACCGACGCCACCTGGGTCTTCATCGGGATGTTCCCTGCGACGATGACGATGGACCCGAATTCGCCTAGCGCCCGGACAAAGGTCAAGAACACACCGGTCAAGAGCCCTGGTAACACGGAGGGCACCGTGACCTTCCAAAAGGTTGCCCAAGGACTCGCTCCCAAGGAGAAGGCTGCTTCCTCCTGCTCGCGCTCCAGTTCCATCAGCACCGGCTGCAACGAACGAATGGTGAAGGGCATGGTCACAAACAGCATCGCCAGGACGATGCCAGGCTTGGCGTACAAGAGGGTGATGTTCCCCTCTTGCAGCCACATCCCGAGAATGGTGGTCGGCCCATAAATGGCGGCAATCATCAATCCAGTCACCAGCGTGGGAATCGCAAAGGGCAGATCGACCAGGGCGTTGAGAAACCATCTGCACGGGAACTCATAGCGCACCAGTACAATTGCCGAGAGCGTTCCGAAGATGGCGTTAATGATCGTCGTGAGGAAGGCGGCTTCCAGCGTCAAGACCAGGGCAGAGGATGCTTGGGGGGTGCTGATGTCTTCAATGAAGTGGTCGATTCCTCCGATAAACGACTGGTGGGCGATCGCAGCGAGTGGGAACAGGATGAGCAGGGATACGTATCCGACTGCAGCGGACCTGAGAGCGAGTTGAAGTAACGTGTGGGTCGTCATGGTCGGTCCGCCGTTTATTTTCCGCGTGCGAGATCTTCGACGGTGGTTGTCCAGACCCCGCGAGGTCCAAACAG
>JANNIV010000196.1:0-32387 GCA_031405355.1 Nitrospira sp. | reverse complement strand
GTGCGCGGCGTCTGGCGCTCGAAAGTTCGTTGACGGTGGACCTTCCCGCGTGGATTCCTGACGCTGCCGAAGACCTCGAGCTGATCTCGATTGTGTCGGTGCCGGAAGGCTTTCGAGCCCAGACGATTCGCGCCGAGGATTACGAACGTTTGACCACCGAGAAAATCTCGGCCGAGATCGCCAGGCTTCCGAGTCCCGAGACGACCCAGTCTCCCTCGAGGTCGCGGAGCATGAGGACGAGCGGGCTGTCCTCGAAATCGAAATCGGCGTTCGAGAGTCGGAGGAGCTCCTCGCGCGGGAGACCGCGGAGCCAGGTCAGTGTCGGATCCGGCATGTCCAGCAGGTCTCACTTGAAAGACATTGTCGATGCCATTGTCCGAATCGAAACCTACTATCATTTGATACTCATGCAGAAGCCGTTGTTTTCGGCTGCGGTCGATCAGGCCTACAAGTTTGAGCAGGTGCATTTGAAGCAGCGTGAAATCATCAGCGGACATATCGGCCACGCCGACGCCCTGACTCTTCAGCGCTGGCTCGGTGGGCTGACACAGGACTGGTTAAAAACTACTCGGCTGTCCAGTAAGTTGCATTTTGAGCTCTCCGCCTCTGTCCCCTACGACAAGATTGTGCACCGGACGTTGGCGTCACTCGACGAACGAACACTCCCACACTACCGTCCGATGTCCGAGTATGTCCTCAGCGGGATCACCGGGGTGGCGGAGGGCTATCAACAACTCCTGAAGCGGATGGACACACTTCGAAGCGGATTTGAAGGGACGATCTCTATTATTCGCGCTCGCGTCGATCTCATGCTCCAATCCCAGAACTTGTCGCTTCTGATCAGCATGGACAAGACGACGAAGAGTCAGGCTATCCTCCAGTACACGGTCGAAGGCTTGTCGGTTATTGTGATCGCCTACTATCTCAGCGGGCTCATGGCCTATATCTTCAAGGGGCTTCATGAGATGGGGTGGCTGCACAATGCGGATATCGCTGCCGCATTGTTCGTGCCGCTCTCGCTCGGTATCGCATTGGGGATTACGATCCTTGGACGCAAACTACTCCACAAGAAATTCTCCGGCGAATCTCCGTCTGGAGCCTCAGAGAAGCCTCAAGCCTAACAGGATAATGAAAAGCCCTTTGGTCTGTCTGGTCTATCCAGTCTGTCTAGTTCAGTCGGTTAGTTTTGTTCAACCGAAGACACGACAGACCGAATAGACCAGCACGATGCCGTTCATTCCTTGACGTTGTTCGTTCCCCTGGATAGGCTTCTGTCATCTCTTAGTGAGGTAGGCATTCATGATTTTTGTGACCGGCGGGGCAGGCTATATCGGATCGCATACCTGCGTGGAACTACTCGACGCGGGATATGATGTCACGGTGTTCGACAACTTCTGCAATAGTCACCCTGAAGCCGTGGCCCGGGTGGAGCGCATCACAGCGAAAAAACTGCGGTTGGTTCGAGGCGATATTCGCGTTCGTGGTGCCTTGGTGGAGGCCCTGCGTGAGAGTGGGGCTAAAGCGGTGATCCATTTTGCCGGTCTCAAGGCGGTGGGGGAGTCGGTCACTCAGCCGCTGGCCTATTACGACAACAATGTGGTTGGTACGTTGCGCCTGTTGGAGGCGATGGGGGAGTGCGGGGTAAAAACTTTAGTGTTCAGTTCCTCCGCCACCGTCTATGGAGATCCGCAACGGCTGCCGCTGACGGAAGATCACCCGCTCTCCGCCACCAATCCCTATGGCCGTTCGAAGCTGATGATTGAGGAGATCTTGCGTGATCTGCACCGCAGCGATGCCTCCTGGCGGCTCAGCATTCTGCGTTATTTCAACCCGGTGGGGGCCCATACCAGCGGCTTGATCGGGGAAGATCCACAGGGCATTCCCAATAATTTGTTGCCCTTCATCGCGCAAGTGGCAATTGGACGTCGAGACTATCTCAACGTGTGGGGCAATGATTACCCCACTCCGGATGGGACGGGGGTGCGGGATTATATTCACGTCGTGGATTTGGCCCTTGGCCATCTCAAGGCACTGAAGGCACTTGAGCGACTGGATGACAAAAGCGAATGTCTGACCGTGAATCTAGGTACGGGCACGGGATACAGCGTACTGGAGATTGTGCAGGCGTTTGAACAGGCAAGTGGCCGATCTGTTCCTTACAAAGTTGCGCCACGACGTCCCGGTGACATTGCCTCTTGTTATGCCGATCCGCAACGGGCCTTTGAGTTATTAAGCTGGCGCGCGGAGCGTGGGCTCGATGCAATGTGTGCCGATGCCTGGCGGTGGCAGAGTGGCAATCCCAACGGCTTCAAGAGCTGATCCTCAGTCTGTCTGGTCTATCTGGTCTTTTCGGTCTGTCTCGTCTGTTTGGTCTAACGAAACTAACCAAATAAACCAAATCAACCAAACAAACCAAATGAACAAGTCTCATTCAGCGCAATCGATTAGATAGCGTGGCCGCGCAGGTGGATCGGCGGCGGTCTGTTGAGCGTCGCAGGGGGGGATATCTTCCTTCAGCCGCCTCAGGAGTCTGAGGAACTTCATGCCGGTAGGTACCTCACATACCCAGAGGTGCGTGCCGGACTCCAGCTCTTCCATGTATCGCTGCACGCGAAACCCCGGGTGCTCCATGAAATAGGCTGATAAGAATCCTCCGATGGCTTGGACCACCCAGGGATGTTGGGTGGCATAGCGGTAACTGATCCGAAGTTCGACCTGTACGGACTCTTGCTCATCCATCGTTGGACGAGAGTATAGCTTGTTTGACCGTATTATTCATGGCAGTCTGTGGCAAAATGGCATTGACGCGCTTTGATCGTGATGCGTGTTCGTATTATTGCGGGGAAGAGCGTATAGCACGTAATCGGATCAGAGCCATGTGCCATTCTCAATTGACTCTCCGGTCCCATGCCATAAGCCATACGCTATAGGCTCTTTTCTTCGGACGAGATACACTTCACAAACCTCGCTTCACGGATGAAAGATAGATGAAGATTGCCATAATCGGCGGAGGACCGGCCGGGCTCATGGCCGCGGAGGCAGCTTGTGCCGTAGGCGCACAGGTCGATCTCTATGACGCCATGGCGTCGGTCGGCCGCAAGTTTCTCCTGGCAGGGAAAGGTGGCCTGAATCTGACACACTCGGAATCGTCCGAGAAGTTTCTCTCGCGTTATTGTACAGGTCGCGAGCAGATTGCCCCGCTGCTTGGGTCGTTCGGGCCAGAGGCGGTCCGAGCCTGGGCGCGTGGACTCGGTATTGAGACATTTGTCGGCTCTTCCGGTCGCGTGTTCCCCAAGGATTTGAAGGCTGCGCCGTTGCTGCGTGCATGGCTCCGCCGTCTACGGAAGGGTGGCGTCAGATTCCATGTTCGCCACCGATGGATTGGCTGGGACGAGCAGGGTTCCCTGCTATTTTCCACGCCCGATGGACAACGTTCTGTCCAGGCTGATGCGCTGGTGCTGGCGCTCGGTGGTGGCAGTTGGCCGAAGCTCGGTTCCGATGCCTCGTGGGTGCCGCTCTTGAAAGGTCGAGGGATTCATATTATTCCGTTGCAACCGGCGAATTGCGGATTCGATGTGGGCTGGAGCGAACATTTCCGAAGCAAGTTTTCCGGGCATCCGGTCAAATCGGTGGCTGTTGTGATGCGGAGTGACGCAGGGACTGAATCCTGGCATCCCGGAGAATGTGTGATCACGGAAACCGGCGTAGAGGGCGGAGTGGTCTACACAGTCTCTGCTTCATTGCGCAACGAGATTCTGGCAAAGGGTTCGGCCACGTTGAGGCTCGACCTGGCCCCTGACCGAGAGAGTTCGCGATTGGCTCACGATTTAGCGAGGCCACGCGGCAAGCGCACGATGGCGACGCACCTTCAGCGGCAGGCCCATATTGAAGGCGTGAAGGCGGGGCTGCTTCGTGAAGTCATCTCGAAAGAGGACTTTGCGGACCCGGTTCGGCTGGCCGCTGCGATCAAATCGTTACCATTGAAACTGGTCGCGCCTCGCCCGCTGGAGGAAGCGATCAGCACGGCTGGTGGCGTTCCCTTCGAAGCGCTCAATGAAGGATTGATGGTTCGTACGCTACCCGGCATCTTCTGTGCTGGAGAAATGTTGGATTGGGAGGCGCCGACCGGTGGCTATCTACTCACCGCCTGTTTCGCAACTGGCCGCGCCGCCGGTACTGGAGCGTTGGAATGGCTCACCAAGGGTAAGGAAGGCTGACGGGGGTATGGAGTGAGGTGTAAATGGTAAGGGGATCGGACTAACCTTCAGCCTTATCCCCTTCAGCCTGCTCGTGGATTGGTTTATCTAAAAACACGCGTAACTGCTCGACCAGATCCTTGGGTAGAAAAGGCTTTTGGATGCAGGCGTTTTCAGGCTTGTCAAGAAGGTCCGGCAGTTCGATCCCGCTATAGCCGGACATGAAGAATACTCGAAGGTCAGGCCAGACCAGTCTCAGCCGCTCCGCAAGTGCGGGGCCGGACATCTGTGGCATGACGATGTCGGTCACCAGCGCCTGGACTGGTTCAGGCAACGAAGCCGCTACCCGCAAGGCGTCTTCCACTTTTGCCGCTTCAATTACGCGGTACCCCTCCTGCATCAGGACTCCGACGATGAGGGAACGGACCGAGTCCTGGTCCTCGACAACGAGCAGGGTCTCTGAGCCTCTCGCACGGACTACTGGCTTGGTCTCAGCCATATTCGGGGCCATCGCCACGCGCGGGTAATAGAGGTGGAACGTGGTCCCTTGATCCGGTGCGCTGTCGACAAAGATATAGCCATGGCTTTGCTTGACGATCCCGTACACCGTTGCCAGCCCCAGGCCGGTTCCTTTACCCAGCTCTTTGGTCGTGAAAAATGGCTCAAAAATATGGGCCATGGTTTCAAGGGTCATCCCCTGGCCTGTGTCGCGGACACGCAGCTCCACGTAGTGCCCTGATGGCATGATCCCATGGGGGTCAGGCGCCTCAGGAGTCAACAGGGCATGACCTGTGCTGACGGTCAATTCACCTCCGTTCGGCATCGCATCGCGTGCGTTGACTGCTAAATTCATCACGACCTGATCGAATTGTCCTTTGTCGGCGCCGACCGACCAAAGATCCGGCGCAAGGTCCAGCGTCAGGGTGACGTCTTCGCCCAGTAGCCGGCTAAGCATCGAGCTGATTGACTGGATCGAATCGTTGAGGTTCATCGGCTCCAGCTTGAGGACTTGTCGGCGGCTGAAGGCGAGCAATTGTCCGGTCAGCGCACCGGCACGTTGACCCGCAGCCAGGGTCTCTGCCGCCATCTTATGTCTGGGATCTTCAGACGTCAGCCGGTCGGTGAGCATCTTGCTGTAACCGTTGATGATGGTGAGTAGAGTGTTGAAGTCATGCGCCACCGCAGCCGAGAAGCGACCGACTGCTTCCATCTTTTGAGCCTGCCGAAATTGCGCCTCCAGTTGTTTGCGTTCCGTGATATCCGTATGTGCCCCCAATAGATGGACTTTCCGGCCGGCCGTCTCGACCATAAACGAGGCGACTGCGGCAATCCACCGGTACGATCCGTTCTTGTGTCTCAGACGGAACTCCTGCTGATAGTTACCGACAGGGTTATCAAGATAGGCTCGGAAATAGGCCATGGCGCGATCCCGATCTTCGGCGTGCAGGAGCGTTGTCCAGGTCTCAAACTCGTTCGCCAGTTCCTCTTCTCCATAGCCAAGCTGGGACTTCCACTCCTTGGAGAAGGACACCTTATCCGTATCGGTATTCCAATCCCACAGCCCGGTATTGGATGTGATGAGGGATTGCTGGAGTTGTTCCTTCGTTGACTGTAGCGCGTCCTCCGCCTGTTTGCGATCGGTGATGTCGTAATTCACACCTGTCATTCGAAGCGGCGTACCATCCGTTCCCCAGATTACTTGCCCGTTGGCCTTGATGACGCGAATCGTGCCACTGGGCCAGCGAACACGAAAATCAATGTCGTACGCCTTTTCCATACGTAAAGCCTGTTGAATCGCCTCATCGCACCGCGCCTGGTCATCGGGGTGGACGGCGGAGAGCCAGGCGTCGTAGGCGCCGCGAAAGTGCGCTTTTTTTACTCCATACAGGGTGAACATACGATCGTCCCAGACCAATTCGTTCTTCTGAATGTCCCAGTCCCATACGCCGATATGCGCCGCGCTGGTAGCCAGTTCCAATCGTTCAGCCAGTTGAGCGATTTTCTCTGCCGCCTGCTTGCGTTCGGTAATGTCCAGCAGCATTGTCCACCAATGGTCGATACGCCCTGCATCATCCTGCACCGCACGGCTTTCGAAAGAGACCCAGCGCACAAGGCCAGTCTCTTCCCTGACCTGCACCTCGCAGCGTTGTCGTGTCTCTTTCTTCAACACATTCCGACAATGCAGTTGGAAATTTTCCTGATCGTCTCGTCTAATGAAGCCTACGAGTGGTTGCCCGATCAGGGCCTTTCGAGTGATGCCGAGCATCGTCGCGGCTGTCAGATTGGCATCCACAATCTTGCCCAGCGTATCCAGTGTGAGAACGCCTGCCTGGGAATAATCGTAGAGGTCCACATAGCAGTCGCGCATCGTTTCAGGCTTTCGCCGTGATTGGTGCTCAGGGGGAGCGGCAGATGAGGGCAGCGCGGGCTGCTGTGGGAGTGGCCTTTTCCTTCGACGGGTTGGCGCTGGGCCTGAAACGCTGGCGTCGACCTTCGAGGAGACGGCTGATTTTTTTACAGGCTTTTGTTGAGAACTCACTACGTGACCTTCATAGACCGGTGAGGATCTGGCCATCGAAGGGTGCGGTCGATAGCCATGAAGCAGATAATGTGAGAAAGTCTATCAAGCCATCTCGCTCTAGACAAACATAAAGATGAAAGCAGAAGAGGGTGAAGGGGTAGCGTGGGAATGATGAATGTGAAATGGTCAATGGTGAATGGGCGGAAGGGAAGTGCTGAGAGGGAAAGTGCTGAGTTATGAGTTGGAAGCGAGGGAGGGGCAAAGAAGTGCTGAGATGCCTGCGTTTTACGCGGAAGGAAAAATCTATTGAGGAGTGGCCACCAGGCCGTTGACGGCTCCGATGGATCGGTATTTTTGATCGCGTTGAGCCAGCAATTGAGGGAGGGGGAGGTCGTTGAGCTGTGAGAGTTGGTTGCTGAGGGATTTGGCAACTCGATCGGTGATGGCATTGAGATCTCGATGGGCGCCGCCGAGCGGTTCAGGAATGACTTCATCGGCGATACGGAGGTCGACCAGGTCTTTCGCGGTCATCTTCAGGGCAGAAGCAGCATCGGGAACTTTTGCTGGATCATCCCACAGGATGGCGGCGCAGCCTTCCGGTGAAATCACCGAATAGACAGCATGTTCCAACATGAGGACACGATCCGAGACACCTAGTGCGAGTGCCCCACCGCTGCCGCCTTCACCGATGACGATAGAAATAATCGGCACGGCGAGACGGGACATCACATACAAATTACGGGCAATGGCTTCAGCTTGGCCGCGCTCTTCCGCGCCGATGCCTGGGTACGCGCCTGGCGTGTCGATAAAGGTCACGACCGGGCGCCCAAACTTCTCGGCCATCTTCATGAGACGCAGGGCTTTTCGATAGCCCTCTGGATTCGGCATGCCAAAGTTCCGTTGCATCCGTTCTTTGAGTGTCTTCCCTTTTTGATGGCCGATAATCATGATCGACCGGTCGTTGAATCGCGCGAAGCCTCCGACAATGGCACGGTCGTCGCCGAACGAGCGGTCCCCGTGGAGCTCAAGAAAGTCCCTGAAGAGGTAACTGATGTAATCGAGGGTGCTGGGTCGTTGGGGATGGCGGGCGAGTTGCGTGCGTTGCCAGGGGTTCAGCTTGCTGTAGAGTGTCTGTTCGACCTGGGCCAGTTTCATCCGTAACTTGCGGATCTCGTCCTGGGGAGCCGATTTCCCGGCAGGCACGGCCGCGAGTTTTTCGATCTTTTCTTCGATCTCGCGGATCGGTTTTTCAAACTCAAGATAATCGCGCATCGTGATCTGGTTTGTTTGGTATCTGGTTTGTTTGGTTTTTTGGTTGAACGAACTAATCAGATGAACCAAATAAACGAAACAAACCAAATGAACTAAATAACGGTCTTGAATGAGGTGTCAGGATAACAGAAAAACAGCCCCTTTGCCTAACAATTCTTCAACATCCGCCACCAATCGTTCGCTGGGGGTGACGGTCAGGCGGGGGAGGGGGGCTGTCTCGGCTTCCAGGGACGAATCCATTCGCACTGTCAGCGCGACGGTGGTGTTTCCTGGGTGGCGTAGAAAGACCTCCCGAAGGCGCGGTAACTCTTCCGCCATGCCGGGCCGATCGGCCAATCGAATGTAGACCCGTTTGATTGCCTGCGCTTGCACTTCGGCGAGCGGTTCGATCTTGCTCCCCCGAATCTTGGTCCCTTTATCGCCCCGGTCTATCGTGCCAGTGATGCGGACGAGGCGTTCCGGTTCAACCAAGTCTGCAGCATGTTTGTAGAGATCCGGAAAGACGATGACCTCGACCACGCCCTGGAGGTCTTCCAGTGTGAGATAGGCCATTCGGTCGCCCTTCTTGGTCAGCATGCTCTTGACCGTCGTGACGATCCCGCAGAGTTTCACCTCCCGACCGTCAGACAATTCCGGCAGGCCGATGGTCGAGGCAGTGGCGAGCGCCTGGATGGTGGCCTCATACCGCGCCAGCGGGTGAGAGGAAATGTAGAAGCCGGTCAGTTCCCGTTCCTGTTTCAACCGTTCGCTTTGGTCCCATTCAGGAATGTTGGGCAACGGCATGGCCGGATGTTCCGCCGAGTCCTGCCCGTGCAACTCGTCGCCGAAAATATTGGTTTGTCCCAGCTCCCGTTCACGCTGGACGGCCGCCCCGTCCTCGACGGCTTGATCCAGAACCGCGGCCAGTTGAGAGCGTTTCGCGCCGGTCGAGTCGAAGGCGCCGGTCTTAATCAGCCCTTCGAGCATGCGCTTGTTCACTTTGTGGAGATCGACGCGGCGACAGAACTCAAAGAAGGACTTGAAGGGGCCGGTTTCATTCCTGATCTCGATGATGGATTCGACGGCGCCTTCGCCGACATTCTTGATAGCAGCCAGGCCGAACCGGATTGCATGGTCCACCACGGTAAAGTTCTTATGGCTTTCGTTCACGTCCGGAGGCAAGACCTTGATGTTCAGGTCGCGGCATTCCCCGAAGTAGCCGACGATCTTGTCGGCGTTGCCCATGTCGGTGGTCATGAGGGCGGCCATGAACTCTGTCGGATAGTGCGCCTTCAGATAGCCGGTCTGGTAGCAGACGACGGCATAGGCCGCAGCGTGGGACTTGTTGAACCCGTAGCCGGCAAACTTCTGGATCAGTTCGTAGAGTTTTTCAGCTTTCTTGTCGGGAATCTTATTGGTCTTGGCGCCGGCCAGGAACTGCGCGCGCAGCTTCTCCATCTCCTCCGGCTTCTTTTTACCCATGGCACGCCGCAGAATGTCCGCTTGGCCGAGCGAGAAGCCCGCCACTTTGTTGGCGATCGCCATCACCTGTTCCTGATAGACGATGACCCCGTAGGTGTCCTTCAGGATCGGCTCGAGTTCAGGCACTTCATAGGCGATCGGGATTTTGCCCTGTTTGCGCTTAATGAAGTCGGGGATCAGATCCATCGGGCCAGGGCGGTAGAGCGCGATGATGGCGATGATGTCCTCGAACCGGTCCGGCTTCAGGCCGGTCAGGAGGTCGCGCATCCCTGAGCTTTCCAACTGGAAGAGGCCGATCGTCTTCCCTGAAGAGAGGAGGGCGAAGGTCTTGGGGTCGTCGAACGACATCTGCTCCATGACTAAGGGTGGATTGCCGGGATGCCGCTCATTGATCAGAGTCTCGGCGCGTTTGATCATTGTGAGGGTTTTGAGGCCCAGGAAATCGAATTTGACGAGCCCGATCTTTTCGACGTCTCCCATCGAATATTGGGTCACGATTTCGTCGTTGGCCCCTTTGTAGAGCGGTACGTGGTCCGTGAGAGGGCCTTCGGAAATCACCACGCCGGCTGCGTGGGTCGAGGCATGGCGGGCTAGCCCTTCGAGGGAGCGGGCGATGCCCATTAGCTCTTTCACCCTCGTGTCGGTTTCAATAAGATCGCGCAGTTTCGGTTCCTGGTCGATTGCCTGTTGGAGCGTGACGTTGAGCTGATTCGGGACAAGTTTGGCCACGCGATCGACTTCGGCATAGGGAATCTCCAGGACGCGGCCCACGTCCCGGATCGCAGCCTTCGCACCGAGCGTTCCGAAGGTAATGATTTGGGCCACATGGTCCTTGCCGTACTTATCGACCACATAGTTGATGACCTCACCACGGCGTTCCATGCAGAAGTCCATGTCGATATCGGGGAGGGAGATGCGCTCGGGATTTAGGAACCGTTCGAACAAGAGCGTATAGACGAGGGGGTCGAGGTCCGTGATGCGTAACGCATAGGCGACGAGACTCCCGGCGGCGGAGCCGCGCCCAGGCCCGACCGGAATGTGGCGCGAGCGGGCAAACTTGATGATGTCCCACACGATGAGGAAATAGCCGGCGAACCCCATCGAGCAGATGATCGTCAGCTCCTCACGCAGGCGTAGCTCATAGGCAGCGGGCAATATCCGGCTAGGCCGTTCTTGTAGTCGGGCCGCCAATCCCTCCAACGCCAGGCGCTCCAGATAGGTTTCCCGCGTGAATCCTTCAGGCACTGTGTACTGCGGAAGATGCGTCTTGTTTAGTGCTAGTTGGAGGTCGCAGTTGTCCGCAATTCGGCAGGTATTGGTAACGGCATTGGGGAATTCGATAAAGGCAGACGTGACTTCCTCGGTCGATTTCACGTAGAGCTGATCCGTATCGAACTTCATGCGATTCGGGTCGCTGATCGTCTTGCCGGTTTGCAAGCAGAGCATCAGTTCGTGTGGGCGGAAATCTTCCTTTTTAAGATAATGGCAATCGTTGGTGCCGACCAAGGGAATGTCCATTGTCTTGGCGATCTCGAGTAGACCGCTATTCGCGATTCGCTGGTGCTCCAACCCGTTCGACTGCACCTCAAGGTAGAAGTGTTCCCTCCCGAAGATTTCTTGAAACTCTCCAGCCACAGCCATGGCGCCATCCATGTCCTTCTGGCCGATGAGATAGGGGATCTCGCCGCTCAAGCAGCCGGAGAGGGCGATCAAACCCTCGTGGTGTTCTTACAGAATTTCCTTATCCATCCGTGGTGTATAGTAGAACCCTTCAAGGTATGCTGTGCTGACTAGCTTGAACAGATATTGGTAGCCGGTCAGATTTCGAGCCAGGAGAATCAGGTGATAGTAGTCGTTGTTGGCAAGGCCGCTGTCTTTGGCCGCTAAGCGACTGCCTGGCGCCATATAGGCTTCGCAACCGATGATGGGTTTGATGCCTGCATCTTTGGCTTTGCGGTAGAACTCGATGGCCCCGAACATGTTGCCATGGTCGGTCATGGCCACAGCCGGCTGGCCGAAGGACTTAATTTGTTGGACCAGTGGCTCGATTTGATTTGCGCCGTCGAGCAGACTGAATTGGGTGTGGAGATGGAGATGCACGAAGGAGGATGACATGCGGGATTTTAGGAGGGAGGGGAAGGGGAAGTCAAACGAGGGGGGAGGGGATGACGGCCTGTTGATCTCCTGTGCTCGCGCAACGCGCGGTCGCGGAAGGCCCACGTTGGACAAAGTAGACATTGACGCATTTTTTCGGTTATGTACAATGTGCGTAAGAGAGCTCTCAGCTTTGAATGGGAAGAGGGCAAAAGCCGTCGGAATGCCAGAAAGCATGGAGTGTCATTCGGGGAGGCTCAGACAGTGTTTCTCGACGACCATGCGATCCGATTCTTCGACCTGGATCATTCGCGCGATGAGGATCGTTTTCTCATGCTAGGCATGAGCTTTACACTTCGGATCCTGGTGGTGTGTCACTGTTATAAAGTAAACGACTCTGTGATTCGAATTATTTCGGCTAGGAAGGCAACTCGACAAGAAGCTATGAATTACGGGAGGTGACGCGATGAGAGCACAATATGAATTCTCAAAGATGAAGGGGGTGCGTAATCCGTATCGCGCAAGGTTGAAGCAGCCCATCACCATTCGTCTGGAAAAAACGTCGGTGGCCTATTTAAAAAAGCTCGCAGCAGAACTGGGCATGCCCTATCAGAACCTTATCAATCTCTACTTGCGGGACTGCGCGATCCATCGCAAGAAGCCCGCGCTCAAGTGGGCCTTATAACTAGCCTGCATCTTGACCGAGCGCTTCTGCGGCAATCCTGGATTTGCCGCTCGCGGCTCCTCTGTCACTCTCCCCCATCGCAAAGGGCAGAATGGCTAGGGGATAACGAAACGTTCCACTCCCTGATATTTCTAGATACTGGATTAGACTTACTTGTCGGTAGTGTAGATCGGATGTGATGCCCACCAACGCGCGTCTAGATACTCCTTCCCCAACGACCGCCACGGCTGCTACCGACACGTTGAACCGCAGCCTGAGTCTCTGGAATAGCCTGACGATCGGCTTCGCAACCGTTTCACCGGTGGCGGGGCTCTATGCCATCATTGGCGTGCAGACGGTGGTAACGGGGGGCGGTTGGTTTGGCGCGCTGGCGCTCTGTCTCGTGATGCAGATGTTGGTGGCGACCGTCTACGCTGAGCTCTCTTCGCAGATTCCGATAGCGGGGGGCGCGTACAAGTGGGCGCGGCAGCTCGGAGGCGCCACAGCCGGGAAGTATGCCGGGGTCATCTACGTCAGCTCCACGATCGCGATGCTCACTACAACTGCATACACCGGGGGTGTCTGGCTTGCGCTTTTTTTTGGATTTGAAAGTGGAGGAGGGTTTACCTTAGTGATATGGGGGGTCGTATTTTTGTTGCTCTGTACGCTCCTCAATCTGGTCCACGTCAATGTGTTTAAGTTGGTGATTACCCTGGGTGTCTATGCGGAAATCGTCGGTTCGTTCGGCGTGGCGTTGCTGCTGTTTTTCTTTTTCAGACAGCATTCATTTTCCGAACTGTTCCAGCATCTAGGCACGGGGACTGCGCCCAGCCAGACGGCGGCTTTTTTAGCGGCGCTCGCCATTGCCGGCTGGGCTTTCATCGGGTTCGATGCCTGCTCCACCATTGCCGAAGAAACCCATAACCCCAAGCGGATGGTCCCACGCGCAATCTTTTTGTCTCTCTGCATGGTGGGAGGAGTGGTGCTCTTCAACTCCGCCGCCCTGACCTTGAGCTTCAATCGAGACGCACTGGTGAATACCAGCGCGACGTCCGATCCCGTGACACCTGTCATAGTCAGCAGCTTTGGAGCCTGGGCAGAAACGCCCTTTCTGGCTATCGTCATGATTGCATTCCTGGCTTGCGGAGCTTCCATGGTGCAATACACGTCGCGTATCGTGTACTCCATGGCCCGCGAGGGTAACATGCCTATGGTATTTAGCCGGGTGACGTCTTCCAAAATTCCGCGCAATGCGGTGGTCTGCGTCGTGCTGCTGGCGGGGCTCGGCTTGCTGTTTGGCCTGAATGATGGTGCGGTGGCCACTATAATCGCCTTTGGCACCGGCGGGCTCTACGCGATGTTCGCCATGACTACCGGGGTCGGTCTCTATACACGCCTTACAGGCCGCTGGAACCCAGCGTTGGGTGAGCTGAAGCTGGGTGTCTGGGGATTAGGGATCAATGTGGCGGCCTTCCTCTGGGCGCTGTTTGAATTCGTCAACATCTCCTGGCCGCGCGCCTATGCGGTTGCGCCAAATGCGCCCTGGTGGCAGCTCTGGGCCGTGCCTCTGGTATTGGGCAGTATTTTGGGTATCACCACGCTGCATATTCTGATCAATAAAATCCGCAGGGATTGATTGAAGGAATTATTCTCCCTCACCGAATACCTTGCAGCGTGCACTCAGAAACGCACCTTGCTGATGAGACGCTCAGCGGTATATTCTCGAAAAAATCGATGAAGAGATATCTAATATGAACGGAGGATGGCTGCGAACATGCATCCGGCGATTTCTAACCCACGCTGCCTTGGTAATTGGCATTATCATATTGAAGGCGGCGATTCCATCTCACGCAGTAGCCGTAGAGTCGGTTCCAGAGTTTTTCCCACTTCGCCCATTTAGTTTTGACGTTTCGTTTAATCAGCGAACATTTGCGCCACAGACCAGAGTCATTGCTGCCCAGGCCGGACTCACTGCCTTTCGCTACGGCAACCTTGAGGTGAGAACAGTCTATCAATACTATAGTCAGCATACCCCTACATTTATTACTGACCAAAATTCTTTGTATCTGAATCCCCGCTGGAATAATTTCATCGATATCTTGGATTTTCCAAAAGACTACCCGATAAATCGGATGATTCGGCATGTTCTCTTTGGACCGCTGGAAGACCGGGCGGTGCCATATCTTGGAGCACTCGTTGGAGGAACGATCCCGGGGCGAGACGCTAATTCTCCAGGCTATCTCTATGGAGGCCAGGTAGGAGTACGATTCCCTGTGGCGCGAGGGTTTTCGGTCGATATAGGGCTCCAATACACACGACTGGAAATTGATTTCAAGGATAAATCTAACTTGTCAGAGCAATGGCTTTTCACAACAGGAGTTCGATTCTAAACTTATGATTGTTGGTAGATCCATCATGCGCGTACGATCGCATTTACAGAAACTGCGTCGCCGTCTGGAGGACTATGGCTCACAAGGCATTGTCCCGTTTCTGATCGCGTTCGGGGTCTTTCTACAGGGATGCGGACTTGTCTTCGATGCTGTGGAATTGATACAGCCTCTTGCGCGCGATGAAATGTCTGCTATCTGCTCGCGTGGGCAGTTGCGTGTTGGAATTTCCGTTGAACCGTTTCGTCCCTTTGTATTTCCAGCTGTGTTCACCGATGAAGGGGTTCGTGTCACCGGCCTCGATGTGGAGCTGATCCGTGAGGTGGCCGACGCGCTGACCACCTATTGTGGCGGTCAGAAACCCATCGTTCCTACATTGCACCTCACCAGGTTCCGTGATCTCTTCATCGAGATGAATGAAGGGCACCTCGATCTTTTTGTCTCATCTATCGGTGGGAATGTTCCTGGCGCAAGACCTGCCGGCCTGTGGTACTCAATTCCGCATTTTCATAACGGCGGCATCGGAGCCATGATCCAAAAGCCAGAAGTGGCTGAGAGAGTACGGGCGCAATTTCAAAAGCAAGCTGGAAATCCCGACACGCTTGCGGCGATCCAAGCAGGGTTTTCTGGCTTGACCGTTGCCGCCCAGAAGGGGAGAACTTCTTCCCTTTATGCAGAAGCCAATCTTCTTAATGTCCGGTTACTCATATGCGATTCGCTTCCTGCCTCCGTGGAGACGAAGGACCCACACATCGATGTGATTTTGTCTCAACATTCCATTCTCGATTATGTGACGAAGCACGTGTGGCCGGACTGGCACCTCCTCACACGGAATGATGGAACGCCTTTGATCCTGACGCAGGAATCTTTTTCCATTGTCACGGTTGAAGAACACAGGCGTCTGCAATGGTTCCTCAACAACCTGCTGTACCGGTTAGAAGAATCAGGGCGGTTGGAGCAGATGCGGAGGCGGTGGTTAGAAGAAGATTATGCGCCGACACGACGTGCAACTACAGAAGGCCTGCCGTTTGAAATTTCAAAAGTGCCGGAACATTATGACCAGGGACAGTGCCGCTTCGCAACCGGACGGTGAGCAAGGAAGACATACTGATGAAATCTCGCGTGTTGCTGTTCATATCCCTGAGCCTTATGTTCTTTCTTGCGTGGTCAAGTATTGGCTGGGCACAGCCACCTCGTGAAGAAATCGAAAACACCGCTCAACATTTAGCCACGCTGCTCAACGTGGGACGTCTCATCATCGAACGCAATCAAACACGTATTGATGATCCCCGGATAGGTGATAAAGGATTTACGCCGGAGGTATTTGAACGGCAGCTTCTCGATGAGTTTATCCGTCAAACAAATATTGATCTGAAACATCTTCCCTCGCATCTTCCCTCTCTTGCGAAAGAATTATTGCCGGTCTTGCTTCAGTCGAGCAAGGAGGTGGTGGCTGATGCACAACTCGTGATCAATCAACGAGGCATTGGGTATAAGAATTTCATTCCGGCCACCTTCGGTAGCCAAGCCACTCGAAAGTTCTCCAATCGCTCTCATGTGAAAATAAAGCAAACCACACTGAATCCAAGGAATTTGAAAAACACGCCTGATGCATACGAAGAAAACGTGTTGAAACGGCTAGCTACGCAACCGGCCTCGAACACGTCCATCACCGAATGGGTTGACAATGAAACGACCCTGAGATCCGTGACTCCGATATATTATTCGCACGATTGTTTGGTCTGTCATGGCATCCCGAAAGGCATCTTGGATATTTCTGGCTATCCACGGGAGGGCGCCAAAGAAGGAGATCTTGCTGGTGCGATCAGTATTCAGATCCCAGTGAACAGTCGGTAGCACACTGGCCGTCATTCGTACTTCTCACGGTTTTTTCCGCCGGTTCGGCAGATGACCGGAGCGTACCTGGCAGGCCAGCACGTCCATGATCACGCGAGTGGAGATCAGGGCAGTGATCTCGGCTGCGTCGTAGGGAGGAGAGCACTCCACGATCTCCATTCCGGCAATCGGCTTACTATCCGCGATGACTTGCAGAAACTTCAGCACTTCACGCGGCAAAAACCCGCCCGGTTCTGGCCAGCCGGTGCCCGGCACGAAGGCGGCATCCAAACAATCCACGTCGAAGCTCAACCAGACAGCATCGACGCCGTTCCAGGCTACTTCGAGCGCTTGTTTGGCGGCATTCTCAATCCCCATCTCCACGCAATCGGTCACGGTCATGATGGTGGTTTTACGCTCACGTCCAGACTTCACACCGGGCCTCGGCGCCTGCCAGCCGCCGATCCCGATCTGCACGAGATTTTTTGCCGGCACATTGGGTATGTTCGTCGCGTGAAACCACGGTGTCGTGTGCATACGTTCGTCAAGATCGGTCTCTTGTGTGTCCACATGCCGGTCGAAGTGAATGATGCCGAGCTTGCCCCCTTTAAGATTCTCGGCGACCCCCCGTACAGTCGCGAAGCCAAGGGAATGGTCGCCGCCGAGTACGACGGGAAAGGCCCCGCTGGCGTAGACGTGCGAGACGCCCTTGCTCACCTGATCGAACGTTTTTTCGATATTACCGGGAATGGTAAAGACGTCGCCGAGATCGCAGATGGAAATGGACTCCCGCAGATCCACGCCGAGCTCAAAGCTGTAGGACCCATACAATGCCGAGATCTTGCGAATACCCTGAGGGCCAAATCGCGTGCCGGATCGATACGTCGTGCCGCCATCGAAGGGCGCCCCGAGAATGGCCACATCGTACTGGCCGCACTTGCGCACGTCTTCGATGTACGGCGCTTTGACGAATGTGTTGATTCCGGCAAAGTGGGGGAGTTCTCCCCGGCTGAACGTGGGAATCCGGCGATCCTTAATGGAAGCGGCTCCAGGCAAGCCTAGTTCAAGACCCCGGGCTATTTCTTCTTCATGCTTCGTGGTCGGCAGTAACGCTTCCGCTTCGACGGCGAATTTCGCCTCCGGGCCATAGTTGTCGTGCAGGGGAACCTTGCCTTTGTACTTGTGCTCTTTAGCCAAAACGTCACCTCCTTATGCCGGTCTGTTTAGTCTGTCTCGTTTATTTGGTCATTCGATTGTCCTGAGTCAAACAAAACAAATCAGATAGACCAGACCAACCAGATGAACCGATATTAGGCGCGCAGGGAAGGGGAAGTCAAACGAAGCGAGCCGGTAGTTGGGCCTCATTTTTAGTTTCTCAAAATACTCGCAACTGTAAAAAAGTTCAGCCGGTTGATGCTTGACGGAATACGTGAATCGTCTGAGAATACGACCCACGCTTGTCCGATATGAACATCAAAGAGCGGATTCTCGATCGGTGTCTGTATGCATCCTGAAAGGAGGTTCTGATGGCGAAGAACAAGATCACAGCAGGAAGAACCAAGAAATCCGGTACTCCGGCTATTCCAAAACGGAGTGCGGTTCCCGATCGCCTCGATCTGCGCGACAGGATCTATATGCCGTCGGTCGCAGTGGTGCCAGGCGTGACGCTTGCTCCAAAGACAAACATTCCTGTGCTCAATCAGGAACAGACGAACGCCTGCACGGGCTTCGCCCTAGCAAGCGTCGTCTATCAATTACAGCACCGCGCAAAACGCAAGCAGCTGGATTGTTGTGTGTCCCCATTCATGTTGTATTCAATGGCGCGGCGCTATGATGAATTTCCCGGCGACCCAGGTGTCGATACCGGATCGAGTCTGCGCGGCGCAATGAAAGGCTGGTACAAGCACGGCGCCTGCTCGGACAGATTGTGGACCACTGAAACAATGCCGACAGACCAAGTTGTAAAATCTTCGAATGATTGGTGGCTCGATGCCGTGCGGCGACCATTGGGGGCCTATTACCGCATCGACACGCGGTCTATCACCGATATGCATGTTGCGCTGAACGAGATCGGCATTCTCTACGCCAGCGCGGTCTGCCACTCCGGTTGGGATGATGGATTTTCTAAGAGATCGCAGGTCAAAGGCAGGTATTGGACGATTCCACATCGGAAGGCAAGCCTCAGCGAAGGCGGCCATGCCTTTGCGATCATCGGTTATAACCAAGACGGGTTCATCGTGCAGAATTCGTGGGGAACGGGCTGGGGTGCGAAAGGTCGCGCAGTCTTGCCGTATGAAGACTGGCTCGACCATGCGATGGACTGTTGGGTCGCACAACTGGGAGTGGTGACCGAACTGCATCTGACGATCGCGCAGTCGACGACCTTGCGGCTGAAGGCCGGCAAAGTGCAGCTTGCCAGCGAGTCTTCGTTACGCACACGCGAGATCAGCCCATTCATCATCAACATGGAGAACAACGGTCGGCTCAGCAACACCGGCGATTTTCGCACACAAGACTCCGACATCGAGGCGCTGGTCACCCACCATCTTGGCAAGGCACGGACAGCATGGGGCTTGGGCAAGAACGATCCTGTGGATATCGCCATCTATGCGCATGGCGGTCTTACGTCCGAAGATACTGCGGGAGAAACCGCGGCAAGATGGATTCCCGCGTTGTATGATCACAAGATCTTCCCAATCTTTCTGATGTGGGAAACCGACCTTTGGTCCACGCTCAAAGGGCGCCTTGCGGACATCTTAGAGGACCAGCCACGTCCAACCGGCGGCTTGTTCGATAGCCTCAAGGATTGGTGGAATGAACGGCTGGAAAAGTTACTGGCCCTACCAGGAACGGCGATCTGGAGCGAGATGAAACAGAACGCGGATGCGATTTCCAATAGGGCCGAGAGCGGAGGAATGAAGCTCTATACAGCATGCCAGCAATCGCCGTACTTTACCGATCTGTCCAAGGTGCGGTTGCATCTCGTCGGCCATTCTGCCGGATCAATCCTGCACAGTCATGTCGTCCATCGGTTGGGTGGGCAGGGGTGGACGTTCGAAAGCGTGAACTTTATGGCGCCGGCGGTACGAGTCGATCTGTTCGAGAAGACGGTCGTCCCAGCCATTAAGAGTGGCAAGGTCAAGCGCTTTAACCAGTTCCATCTATCCGACGATATGGAACAGAAGGATCCGACCTGTAAACCGATTCTTGGCTACAGCCGCTCGCTGCTCTACCTGGTGTCGCAGTCGCTCGAACAAGGACTATCGACGCCGATACTCGGCCTGGAGAAATATTTCAATGACAAGATTGCATCAAAGAATTTACCAAACGTCTATACCTGGGCTGCTCCCGGCAAAGAATCGAAAAGTACGACACATGGCGATTTCGATGACGACCAGGTGACGATGGCGAGCGTGATTGCGCTGATAAAGGGGATGGAATGACACCCACGTTGGTCCTGTGCTCCCGGAACGCGCGCCCTCAGAAGGAGGCGGGCGAGAAAGCTGGCACAGTCTCTGTGCTCGCAGAGGCCCCACGATAAAACAGTGGTCCCTCGATGCGCGCAGTGGAGCCTATGCCAGCCTCCTCGCTGAGAATGGTTATATAGGGATAAGCTTTCAACGGCCGCACATAGACCAACATGGGTGCCGTTCCAAGTGAGAAAAATGAAGAGTTCGAACAACCATCCTCACGTAGGCCCGCCTCTTGACTCAGCGGTAGCCAGAGTTATAATAGAAACCGGCCATTGTTTTATCCACCATCAACCCAGGAGGATAACATGGAAGTTGGTCTTCCTCTGGCTGGTTTAGTCGGCGTGTTCGTGTTGGGGGCGGCTATGATTTTATGGTGGCCATACGATAAACAGAGTTGATGGCACGCCAGAATGTGCGCCTCGCTATTCTTACGAAAGAGCGGGTCGCGACGTTCCTTTGAGTGTCGTTGGGAATGCGGGAAAACGGTGGTATGCAACTCCTCCCCGCATGGTCCGACGATCTGTCCTGGCTGCGGTAGACAAGGCGGGGGTGGGGAGTTGTCTCCCCACCCCCGTCGTTTATTGTTCTACCCTTGCCTCGCTAGCCTGCTCCTCTCCGGGGAGAATAATGTTCTTCTACGCTTCCTTCTGGGCTGTCAGGGTTCTCCTAACTGCGCGCAATTTTTTCACCCACCCACCGGTACGCCGAGACGTGCCATTAGCCCGAGCGAGGGGAGTCCGCGACCGCGCGGCGCGCGTGCAAGGGAAGTAATCAAGCTGCTCCAGAGTCCGAACAGGCCGTTCCTGGAGGCGATCTCGCCACCCTTCTCTGTTTCAATTGGCTGAATGGGTCGGCGGAAATTAGCTACTGCTGGTTTCGAGGCGGTCTATACGGTTTTTCAGATCAGAGAGGTCTGTTTCGAGAGTGTGGCTGCGCTGGTCGAACTGGGAAAATGAGAGCTGCGGGAGGGCGTGCATTTCTTTGAGCTCGTCACCAATTTCTCCGCGCGGTTCTTCTAACTCATGGCACAGAGTGGTGTGGCATTCTGCAATCCAGCGGATGTCGCTTTTGAGCGCTTCGGATACTACGCTAAAATGACGTTTGATCTCTTCCAGCTGCTCGGGATTCATGGATCGCTTGTATAGACGGATCTATTTAAAAATGCAACGGGAATATCCGTCAGCACGACAAAAATTGTTTCTTGTTGAGAGGCGCGGGATAGGATTGATGTCTGTGCCGGTTACGATCAGGCTGCTTTTTTGAGAGACTCGTTGCCCTCCGCTTGCATCTTCAGCTGCAGAAGATGCTGCTCGAGTTCAAGGATGCGCCGGCCTCGCTCGGCTAACTGCAGCTCGACTCCTTGGGGTGCGGTCACTGGGCTCTCTATCGCTTGCAATTTCGCGGTGGCCTCTCTCAGCTCATATCGGGCCTTCTCCAGCATCTGTTCTTTGATCCGCATCATGGCGGTGACGTCGACGAGATGTTGTGCGTCCTTGCCGGCGGAAACGTGCCTCAGTAGCCATCCGACTGCTCCGCCGATTCCAGCGGCAATGAAAAGGCATCCCAGCATTTGGTTGATGAACATGCTCATAACTGGGGCCGTCCTTTTACTTGTAGTTCGATGCGCCGATTATGCTGGAGGGCGGCCCGATTCCCCCTGACTGTCAGCGGTCGTGAGTCGCCGTAGCCGACAGCAGTGAACTGCTTGGGCAGGCCGTGCTTGGTAAAGTAGCGCCGCACGGTATCAGCACGGTGCTGGCTGAGTTCAAGATTATACTCCGGCTCGCCGTATTTGTCCGTATGCCCACCAATCTCGATGGGTATGGGAGGGAATTGCCGCAATTGGGCAATCAGCTGGTCCAGCGTGGCAAGACTGCTGGGAGTTATCGTTGTGCTTTTTGATTCAAACTCAATGGACGAACGAGTGAGGATCTCATTCAATTTCTTCTGGAGCGAGGCGGGGGAGGCGACAGTCAGCGATGGAGCGGCCGGTGAGGGAGTTATCGGTAGAGATGGAGCCTTTGGGATCTGGGCCAGCATCAGAGAAGGGGGTATCGTGACGGAAACTTTCTGGGATAGAACAGCGGGGGCTGGAGCCTTCGGGGATGGGGCAGCCACCAGTACTGGAGCCTTTGTTGCTTGGGTTTTCGGGGATGTGGCTGTGGGAGAGGAAGCCTTCGTCGATCGGCCTGCCATGATTGGACCAGCCAGAATACGATCTTCCAATTCTAGCCCTGTCTGAGTCAGAGGAGCAATAGTTTGTAGTACCGTGGCTTTGTCACGGGCGCTGACGACTTGGCCGCTTACGACAATCGTGCGGCCGTCGATGATGATGGAGCCGCGTTCCTTCATTTGCCCTAAGACAGGGAGGATTTGAGCGACGTTGTCGGCCCAGGCGACAGTTCCCACTCTCGGATCTATCGCTAACTCATCAACGACATTCCCTGGTGTAGTTCCATAGAGCTCTTGGGCCTGCTGAAGGATTGCGGCCTTGCTGGCTTCATTGGGGAGTGAGCCACGCAGGATCAACATCCCATACTCTACACGCGCATGAAAGTTCGCAGGGATGGGAACGGTCGATGCTATTGGTTGAGAAGCGTGCCGAGGAAGGCAGAGAAAGGCAAGGAGGGCAAGTGCAACAATTCCGGCTGCTAAAATCGCTGCACTCTTCATGGATCACCTCTTGGACGAACTGACATCTGCAAGTATCAGTAAAACCTACCACATAAGTGAAAAAATGGTGGAAGGAGCCACTTTTAACCAAATAATTTTTCAATATCTGAATCTTGGACAGAATGTGATCGGAATGTCTGGTTTCAATATGGGATTGAGAGACGCCATCGCAAACCATGTATTCACGAGGTTCGCACAGCGCTATCTTATGCGGAAGCTCCACCTGGGCTTTGAAAAGCAGTTGCACGGGGGGGGTCGCGTCGAAAGAAGGCTATATTGTTTATAGTTTCAAATGGTTACGGGCGTAGAATCTCTGGATACGCTCTGATCAGAGTCGCTCGCCGTATTTGCGATAATGCTCTCTTTTGGCTTCATCGATCCATTTGCCCCGCTTGATCCGCTCTGGGGCGGTGTAGAGTTTCTTTGCAATCTTGTCGATATCCTCCGGCTTCCAGCGTGCAATCTGAACGAAGGTATACATCCCCATCTTGTTCAAGGTCCGCGCAAAGGCGGGGCCGATGCCATGAATCTTACTCAGGTCGTCTTTCTGTGCATTCTTTACCGCTTTCGTCTGTTCGATCTCTAGGCTCAGCTGACTCCCATTCTGACTTGTCTGGCGAGGCGCCACGGCTTCCATATCGACTTTGGTCTTGGCTGGGGCCTGGACTTCGGCCGGACGTTTTCGAAGACGGGTTTGCGTCTCTTGCTTTTCTCCCGCCTGCTTCACTTGGCTCGTCAGTTGTTGTTGCTTTTCGAGTTCCTGAACCTGGCGCTGCAGGGCATGGATCTGTGCGTCTCGCTCATGCAGGAGTTGCTCATCAAGCTGGAGCCGGGCTTGGATTTTCTCTTGTGTTGCAAGTTGGTTTTGTAACGTGACAATCTGCGCTTCGTGTTGCGTGAGAGCACGGGCATATTTCGTCTCCCACTCAGTCAGCGATGTCTCCTGCTCCTTCAACTGCTCCTGGAAATGTTCGAGTGTATCGATGCGCCGGTCTCGTTCGGCCAGTTGGCTGTCGAGTCGGTGCAATGAAGCTCGATGCTCGGCCTCTCGATCGGAGAGTTGCACTTCCAGCCAATGGACCCGCCCTTGGGCCGGTTCCAGTTCCTTCAGGCGCGCGCGCAGCAGATCGGCTTCTGAAACGCCGGCTTCCAGCTCGACGATGCGACATTGAAGATTATGTCGTTCTTGCTCGTTTGATGCGAGGGTTTGCTTGGCAGCTTGGCTACTGAGATGCAATCGCTGAACTTCTTCCGCCTGTGCAGCTGCGGCAACCGAGTCAGACTCGCTTACGCGTCGGCGAGCAGAAGCGTCCTCCGCTTCCAGGACCGTCAGCTTCTGTGAGCGAAGGGACAGCTCTTCTTGAAGCGCCAGAAGGCGGTCGTTTCGTGCCGCGAGTTCCTGCTGGGTGGATTGGCTGAGCTCTTCCGATTCGATCATCTTGCTTTCGAGCAGCTGCATCGCAGCGGTTTGAACGTTCAGCTCATATCGCGCCTTTTCCAGCATCTGTTCTTTGACGCGTAGGGTGGCCGTCACTTCCGTGAACTGTTGTGTGAGTAGGCCGGCGGACAGATTTCGCAGCAGCCATCCAACCACGACGCCGATGCCCCCCGCAATGAGAAGACAACCAAAAATCTGGCCGATGAGCGTGATCATAGGTCACCAGTTCCTTTTATTCGCAATTCAATACGACGGTTGCGTTGCAACCCAGCCCGCGTCTGCGCCACCGACAGCGGTCGTGAGTCGCCATAGCCGACGGCGGTGAACTGATTGGTCAAGCCGTGACTGATAAAGTAGTGCCGCACGGCTTCAGCGCGGCGGCGGCTGAGTTGAAGATTATAGTCCGGCGCACCGTACTTGTCCGTATGGCCGCCTATTTCAATAGCTGTGTTAGGAGCACGACGCAAGATCGTAATCAGCTGGTCGAGTGTGGCCCGACTGCGAGGAAGCATCGTCGTGGCGTTCGACTCAAATTCGATGGAGCCTCGCGTGAGGGTCTCATCTAATTTCTTCTGGAGCGTAGGGGAAGGAGCCGCGAGCTGAGCCGCGAGGATATGATCTTCCAGCTTCAGTCCTGTTTGCGTCAGAGGAGCGACGTCTCGCAGTATGGTGGCCTTGGCACGATCGCTATCGACTCGACCGCTGAGAACAAGCGACCGCCCATCGATGATGACGGAACCTCGTTCCTCCATGCGCCCTAAGATGGGAAGGATCTTGGGAACATTATCGACCCACCCTGCGGATCCCACGCTCGGGTCCACGGCTAACTCATCGACAACCCGGCCAGGCGTTGCTCCATACAGTTCGTGGGCTCGTTTAAGGATTGCGGTTTTGATAGCCTCACTGGGGAGTGAGCCACGGAGGGTCAGGGTTCCCTTCTCTATACGCGCATGAAAGCTGGCAGGAGTGGGGGAACTTGATGCTGTCGATGTCGGAAGATGGCGCGGAATACAGACCGCAGCAATAAAAGTAAGCGCGATAGCGCCTGCGCCTAGAATCGCTCTCCGCATCATGAATCAACTCTCGAGCGGAAGGTAGCTGAAAGTCCTATGACCCTACCATACTGCACGAGTTCATACCAGGCAGTATTTATGAGCCAAACTCGCATAATCGCAGCGCTAACTTATATGAGCATACGTAAGATCCTCGCTTAACCTCAACCTTTACATTAGCCTGATTCATGGGCGATCCGTGGGCTCTCCATTCCCCTTGTAAGGTGTACCCTCATTTGCTATTCTTCGCCCGCCTTCCGAGTCTCATAATATCTCTTGATCGTCTTTTAAGGAGTTTTTATGGCCGGCATTAAGCGGGCATTAATCAGCGTATCGGACAAGACCGGCGTGGTGGAGATGGCGAAAGGGCTTGCGGCCCTTGGGGCTGAGGTTCTCTCGACTGGAGGAACGGCAAAGGCCTTGCGCGAAGCAGGAGTGATGGTGACCGATGTGGCGGCGTACACAGGTTCACCGGAAATTCTCGATGGCCGTGTCAAGACACTGCACCCCAAGATTCATGGTGGCCTACTGGGACGCCGTTCGCTCCCCGCCCATGTCGCGCAGATGGAACAGCATGGAATTGGACCCATCGACGTGGTCGTGGTCAACCTCTATCCCTTTGAGGCGACTATTGCGAAACCCCACTGTCTTTTTGAAGACGCCATTGAAAATATCGATATCGGTGGGCCGTCGATGCTCCGATCCGCAGCCAAAAACCATGAAGATGTTCTGGTAGTCGTAGATCCGACGGATTATCAGCGCGTGCTCGATGCGGCGAAGACAGGGACGGCGTCGCGCGAGTTACGGCGCGAGTTGGCAATGAAGGTATTCCAACATACGGCGCGCTACGACAGCCTGATTGCCGGGTACCTTGAAAAGCAGTCGCAAGGCAGCGAGGTCAAGTTTCCCCGGATATTGTCTTTGCAGTTCGAACGGGCAGAGATGCTCCGCTATGGTGAGAATCCGCATCAGCAAGGGGCCTTCTATCGAGAGCTGCATTCGTCCGAGCCGTCGGTCTCGCGTGGAAAGATTCTGCACGGCAAGGCGATGTCGTACAACAATTTCCTTGATGCCAATTCGGCGCTCGAACTGGCAAAAGAATATGATGAGATCGCCGTGGCGATTATCAAACACAATAATCCCTGCGGTGTGGCATTGGGGGCGACGCCTCTCGAAGCCTATGTGAAAGCCCGTGAGACCGATCCCGTCTCGGCATTCGGCGGCGTCATTGCATTTAATCGCCCTGTGGATTTGGCCGCTGCAAAAGAAATTACCGCCACGTTTGTTGAAGTGGTGGTTGCGCCGGGATTTGCAGACGATGCGTTGGCAGAGTTAAAGCGCAAGAAGGATCTGCGTTTGCTGGATGTCGGGGCGCTCACGAAAGTGAAGCAAGAAGGTTTCGATCTTAAGAAGTTGGTGGGCGGATTGATCGTGCAGGATCGGGATCTCGGTGTCTTGACCGATTTGAAAGCGCTCAAGGTACCGACCATGCGCAAACCGACGGACGAGGAATATGCAACCTGCGCCTTTGCCTGGAAGGTCTGCAAACACGTAAAGTCGAACGCGATCATCTATGCGAAGCCGGGGCAGACGGTGGGAATCGGCGCCGGCCAGATGAGCCGGGTCGATTCCGTGAAGCTTGCGGTGATGAAGGCCCAGATGCCGATTAAGGGGTGCGTGATGGCGTCGGACGCGTTCTTCCCGTTCAGGGATGGATTGGACGCGGCCATTCAAGCTGGCATCACGACAGTTATTCAGCCGGGCGGTTCGATTCGCGATGCCGAAATTATCAAAGCTGCAGACGAGCAGGGGGTGGCGATGATCTTGACGGGCATGCGCCACTTCCGCCACTAACGGATGGTGATGTGTGATCAGTGATGCGTGATCAGTCTATCCAAGACGTAGAGAAAGTCTTCCCAGCAGTCTTGTTCCACGCTTTTTTCACCTCCCACCCCTTACCCCTTACCCCTTACCCCTTACCCCTCACGAGTGGATTGAGATGAAGATTCTCGTCATCGGTAGCGGGGGACGCGAGCACGCCATGGTGTGGAAGCTCGCGCAAAGTCCCCGTATGCCGACGCTCTACTGCGCGCCGGGCAATGCGGGGATCGAATCGCTGGCGACCTGCGTCCCGATCAAAGCCGATGACATTGTCGGACTTAAAGCGTTTGTGCAGTCTGAGAAGATCGATCTGACAGTCGTGGGACCGGAAGCCCCGCTTGCATTGGGTATCGTCGACGAGTTTCGCAAGGCGAAGCTTAAAATATTTGGACCGACGAAGGGGGCTGCGCGTATCGAAGCCAGCAAAGTCTTCTCCAAAGAGATCATGGTCAGCGCAAAGATTCTCACGGCACAAGCGCAAAGTTTCGACCAATTGGCCTCGGCGTTGGCCTATCTCGATCAGCATGAGCTTCCTGTCGTGATAAAAGCCGACGGACTCGCACAGGGAAAGGGTGTCGTAGTCGCGACAACGCGTGAGGAGGCGAAACAGGCTGTTCGCGATTCAATGGAACATGCGATATTCGGTCAGGCCGGTCAGCGCGTGTTGATCGAACAGTTTTTAGACGGCGAGGAACTGACGGTCATGGCGTTCACGGATGGCCGGACGGTGGTGCCGATGCTGCCGGCGCAAGATCACAAACGAGTCGGGAATGGCGATACAGGGCTCAATACCGGGGGCATGGGTGCCTATTGTCCTGCGCCGCTTGGCACCACGGCGCTGCGGGAGCAGGTCACCCGGCAGGTTCTCTATCCAGCTGTCGAAGCCTTGTCACGTATGGGTTGTCCGTTTCAGGGTGTCCTCTATGCCGGCCTTATGGTTGTGCAGGGAACGCCATATGTCTTGGAGTTCAACGCCCGCATGGGAGACCCGGAAACGCAGGTTGTGCTCCCGCTACTCAAGACCGATTTCCTGGAAGTGATCGAAGCGATAATTGAACATCGGCTCGACCAAATTACTGTTGACTGGCATAATGAAACCGCTGTGTGTGTCGTTATGGCGTCGGGAGGCTATCCCGGTAGTTATCAGACTGATCGCGTGATTCACGGATTGCCGACCGAGACCGATGCAACAACCATGGTATTTCATGCAGGGACACGACGAATAGGCGTGAATGTAGTTACGGCCGGAGGCCGGGTGCTGGGAATCACGGGATGCGGAAAAACCCTGGCTTCTGCGCAAACGGAAGCCTATCGTGCGACTACATCGATTGCATTTGAAGGCGCTCACTATCGGACGGACATTGCGCATCGAGCATTTTCGCGCCACGCCTAGCGCTGCAAGGGATTAATGGTTCCTGCCAAGGCTAGGATCGAGCCCTATGGTGCTTCCACCGTTCCCGTACTTGCTGAGCTGGTGCGTCGCGTACTCGGAGCAAGCGGGCTCATCGCTCTGCCGACGGAGAGTTTCTATGGGCTTGCCGCGGCTCCGTTCGACGAGCAGGCGCTTGCTAGATTGTGGCAGGTCAAGGGTCGATCTGAGGGAAAACCGATTCTCGTGCTGATCGGAGACGAGTCTCAGTTGGGGCCGCTGATTCGAAGCATCCCACCTGCGGGCCGCATACTGATGAAGGCTTTCTGGCCCGGACCTCTTACCATTGTTTTTCCTGCAGCGGTTGGCCTCTCCGATGCAGTGACGGCTGGGACCGACTCTGTCGGTGTCCGTTTTAGCCCCTGGGAACCGCTGGCCAATCTGTTGCGTCTTGTCGGGCCGATAACCGGTACCAGTGCGAATTATGAAGGTCAACCGCCGCCCAGGACGGCTAAAGAAGTCCAAGACAGTCTAGGAGACGTGCTGGATCTAATCGTCGATGCTGGTCCGACCCCCGGCGGGCGACCGTCCACGGTCATCGACGTACGGGGACCGATCCGAATCGTTCGCGATGGAGCGATTGAAAGAGATGTCATCGAGGCACAGTTGGCCGCTCATGGCCTGTCTCTTGAATCAGGTAGATAGGCTGAAGGCTTTTAGGGGTTGGGTTTCGAAACCGAGAAGATGTTGAAGTGTTTGGTTCGTACCTTACGAGATAATATATAGCCTTCAGTCTTCAGCCTAAACACCTGAGTAGGTATGTCACATGTATCGTTCACATTGAAAGGAGAATGCCGATGACTCGAACAGTGATGGTGCGGAACCTTGTTGCGGTCGCCGCCATAACGATGATCTCAGTGGGTCTGTCCGGATGCGATTACTGGCCCCCGGCGCTTCAAACACAAATCGAGCAACTCCGCTCCGAGCTGCAGAGCGTGACAGCGGAAAAAGCGCAGTTGCAGAATCAATATGCTTCCTTTGCAAAGGTAAAGGACGATTTACAGGCGCAAGTGGATGATCTCTCGCGGTCGAATCGTGATAAATCGACCATGATCAACAGTTTGCAGAATAGCTTGACGGCGGCACAAGAACGACTGGCGAAGTCGGGAAAATCTGCAACGCCGAAACTTGCAACGGCGAAAGCCGGTACGGCGAAGCCGTCCGCTAAGGTCAAGCAGAAGGCCCCAGCTAAGAAAAAAGCATCAGCCAAACCCACCGGCGCACGCTAGCGCGGTTCGTTTCTGCCGGCTATTTCGTGGTGGGAGACGCTGGCGTGCTGGTCGCTGTACTTGAGGTCGTGCTCGACGGGGTACTTGCCGGTACTGGTGCGGGGGTAGACGCTGGAGTGGAGGGAGCCGCAGGCGCTGCCTGGTTGGATGTGGTTGATACAGTTTCCTTCTTCTCCCCGGTCGTGGGTGTCGGTGCTTCATTACCAGCAGATGGCTTCATCTTGTCGGAGTAATCCGTTACGTACCACCCGCTGCCTTTGAACATGATTGCAGGCGATGAAATAAGCCTCTGTACGCTTTTCCCGCATCGCGGGCAGACGGTGAGCGGATCGTCCTTCATGCTTTGTTTGATCTCAAACTTATCTGTGCAGCTTTCACACTGGTACTCATAAATAGGCACGTTTTAATTCCTCCAACTAGTCCGGAATCTGGTTCATTTGGTTTGTTTTGTTTATCTGGTTGATTTCGTTTAACCAAACAAACGAGACAAACCAAATAGACCAAATAACGATCTTCTTCTGCTAGGTCAGCTGCTTGAAAGCCTGGTCAAGGCGATCCATTCCATGGACAATCGTCTCCATGCTGGTCGCGTACGAGAGTCGAATATGTTGGGTGCTCCCAAACGGCTCACCGGGAACGACGGCGACCTGGAATTCCTGCAACAGGTAGTTCGCGAGATCGGTCGGAGTGGCAATTTTCCCCTTTGGGCTTTGTCGTCCGAGCAACCCACTCACGTTGGGAAACGCATAAAATGCTCCGGTAGGCATTCGGCAGTGAACACCTGGCATCGCGTTCAAGCGTTCGACCATGACGCGCCGCCGCCGATCGAACTCCGTCACCATTATTTTCGTAAAGACACCGCCTTCGCGCAAGGCTACGACGGCAGCCTTTTGCGAAATGGAACAGGGGTTGGACGTACTTTGGCTCTGAATGTTCGCCATGGCGGTCAAGAGGTCTTTGGGGCCGGCCGCGTAACCGATCCGCCAGCCGGTCATCGCATAGGCTTTAGAGACACCGTTGATGATCACGGTATGGGCGGCGACCTCCGGTCCTAACGAGGCAATACTCGTGTGTGTGGCGCCATCGTAGAGGATTTGTTCATAAATCTCGTCTGAGATCAGAAGGAGATCACGACTGAGGGCCAACTCTGCAAGATGTTCGAGCGTCGCCCGATTATAGGTGGCTCCAGTTGGATTGCCCGGGCTATTGAGGATAATGGCTTTGGTGCGTGGACTGATGAGCCGTTCCAATTCATGAGTATCGATAGCGTATCCATCTTCTTCACGGGTCTGCAGGAAAACCGGCGTGGCGTCATTCAGGAGCGTTTGGTCGGCATAGGAAACCCAATAGGGAACGGGAATGATAACTTCGTCGCCTGCTTCAAGAAGCGCTTCGGCAAGGTTGTAGAGCGAATGTTTGGCTCCGCATGAAACCAGCACTTGGGATTTTTCGTACCGAAGTCCCTGCTCCACTTGCAGCTTGTCGATGATGGCTTGGCGTAATTCATCGATGCCGGAGGAAGGCGTGTACTTGGTGAAACCCGCACGAATGGCAGCCTCTGCTGCAGCTTTGACCGGTTCTGGGGTATCGAAATCAGGTTCTCCCGACGAGAAGTCGGCGACGTCGATCCCGCGTGCTGCCATCGCTTTTGCAGTTGCGGCCATGGCCAAGGTGGGGGAGGGGGCGATTCGTCCAGCTCGTGCAGCCAACTTCATGTTTTCAAACTCCTGATCCGTTCTTGCAGTTGCCGCGCGACTTCAGGATGCAGAAACTCAGTAAGCGCGCCGCCGTGGGTGGCCACGTCTTTAATGATCGTTGAGGATAAATAGGAATATTCTTCGCTGGGCATCAGGAACACGGTCTCAACCTGTTTAGCGATTTTGCGATTGATGAGGGCCATCTGAAACTCATGTTCGAAATCCGAGATCGCCCGTAGGCCACGGACAATCGCATGAGCGCCGTATCGTTGAACGTAATCCACGAGTAACCCGTCGAAGTGGGTCACTTCGACCTGTTTCATCTCTTTCATCACGATCCGGATCTGCTCCAGCCGTTCTGTCAGGGTAAAGAGCGGATGCTTGGATGGATTGGGTGCGACGGCGACGACCACTTTATCGAACACGCGCAAGCTTCGGGTGATGATGTCAGTGTGTCCATGAGTAATGGGATCGAAGGTTCCTGGATAGATGCCAATTTTCATGATGCGGTGGATTCAGAGGTGGACACACCATAGAGATAGAGCGCCGTATCGCCATACTGGTATCGCCGCACAAGCGCGGCAGGGCCGATCGATGCGGGCAATTCGGCATGAGCGTCTTGTTCGATAATCACAGTGGCATGCTCCGATAACAGCCCTGGCCTCCAAGAGTGAATCATGATTTCTAACTCATCCAGATCGGCATAGGGAGGATCGGCAAACAGTACGTCATAAGGGCCGCCCCACCATTCTTTGCGATCGAGGAAGGCGGCAGTCTGTTCTGTCCAAACCTGAGCTTGATCGAGTAAATGACAGGTCTGGAGGTTTTTTTGTAACAGCGCCACGACCTTGGGATCTGACTCGACAAAGGTGACGGCTGAGGCTCCGCGACTCAATGCTTCGATCCCGACGGCTCCCGTACCTGCATATAAATCAAGAAAGCGACTTCCTGATACCTGGGTTCCAAGAATTGAAAAAAGAGCCCCGCGAACCTTATCGGATGTGGGACGCAGTGCATTCCCTTCCGGCCCTCTCAAGCGGCGGCCCCGGTGGAATCCGGCAATAACACGCATAGATTTAAGGAA
>JANNIV010000195.1:0-2634 GCA_031405355.1 Nitrospira sp. | reverse complement strand
TGCCGGGGGCTTTTGTTGTGAAAAACGGCTCGAAAATCTCATCGAGCTTGCTCAGGGCGATTCCGCATCCCGTATCGGAGATCCGGACATGGACCTGTCCGTCGTGGAGTGCGGTCTCAAGTGTCAGTGTGCCGCCGCCGCCCTCCATGGCATGGACCGCATTGGTGATGAGGTTGACGAGTACGTGTAATAACTCATCCGGATTGCCTTTGACGGTGGCGCCTGGCTGGTATCGTTTGATCATCTCGATATCGTGAAAACTCGATGCGTAGCGTGCAATCTTCAGCGCCTCATCCAGCTTTCCGTTTATAGAGACCGGCACATCCTCGTGAGGGGATGCGCGTCGCGAGTAGCGGGTGAGGTCTCGACAGATGGCGCTTGTCCGTTTGACGGCTTCAATAATGTCCCGGGCCTGTTCATGGACGGCGGTCAGGTCGCGTTCCTCTGCAAGGTTTTCCGCCAGGCCCAAAATGAGTTGCAGTGGGTTGTTGATGTCATGTGCGATTCCCGCGGCAAACGAGCCGATTCCTGCAAGCTTTTCTGCCTGGAGGAGTTCGGCTTCGAGTTTGGATTCATGGTGAATCAGTGTCCACAATAGGCGGGAAGCCGACCCACCGAGGATGTTTACTGCAGGGGGTTTGTGCGCGTGCAGATAGGCTTCCATCTCCGGATCGCCCGTGACATCCAAAACCAGGCTTACGCCATGATTGCCGATCAGGTCCGGCACATTGGCGGTCACGGAAATCCCAAGCTCATGCGCGCGTTGCAGCCCTGGCGCAGCAGGATTACGGTCTGCAATGCCGACAATCTCAATCGACGGGATGTGGTGCAGCAGATCTAACAGCTCGCGGCCACCACGGCCTGCTCCCAGAATGGCAATTTTGGTACGGTCGGAGGGTTCCATTCTGACCTGCTCCATCTTGGGAAAATATGACCCTAGAAATCTGCGGAAAAACTATTGGGGCACGTCCGGTCTGTCTGGTTATTTGGTTTGTTTTGTCTGTCTGGTTGATTTGGTTCATCGCTTAGTTTCGTTCAACCGAAAAACCAAACAAACCGGATAGACCAGACCGACCAAATGAACAAGACAGGGTCACAACCGTGCAAGTTCCCGCTGATCTATGGCTCGCGCAACGGCTGCTCTCAGTTTTTCCCCTTCGACCGGTTTGACGAGATAATCCACCACGCCCTGCCGGAGAAAAGAGGTCGCCATATCGGTATCCGGGAAACCGGTCAGCACGATGAGCGGGACGCGAGGGTAATTGCTTCGGAAGTAGGCGACAGCTTCGGCTCCATTGATTTTTGGCATACGAATGTCGCAAATGACGACGTCGAGGAGAAGCCGGTTTTCGCCAGAATTGATAACCTCGATGGCCTTCTCACCGTTTTCCGCTTCAAGGACTTCATAGCCGGCCTTCTGCAGCGTCATCTTCACGACTCTGCGAATGTCTGGTTCGTCGTCTACCACGAGCACCCGTCCCTCGCAGGCCTCTCCCCCGACGAAAAATCCTGATTTGAACTCACTCATGACATCCTCCTTGGTTGATAGGTAGATGTTGTTGCGTCATGGTCCGCTCATCTCTGCTCGTCATACTAAAGCGCAATGCCTGTGCCAGCATGGCCATACGGCAATGGCCCAAGTTTCCCAGTAAAGAGGCGTCTTGTCGTGACAAGACGCAGGAAGACATGGTGGCTTTCCACCAGCCTGTGCTGAAATCCACCACCAGGGCTAGGCTCGTTGCTTTGGTTTATCTGGTTTGTTTTGTTTGTTTGGTTGAACCAGACAAACTGCATTCAGCTAACGGGTCGAATTGCCTTTCATCCTGGCGCTCATGTATTCTCATCGGATGATGAGAGGGAAGAGGCCATGATTACACCAGATGCTCTGACAGAATATGTGCGCAAGACGATGCCGGATGCTGCGGTCACGGTCTCGGATCGGACCGGTACGATGAATCATCTCAAGGTCGTGGTGATCTCTGCAGCCTTCGCAGGGAAGAATTTGTTGGATCGGCATCGAATGATCTATCAGGCGTTGGATACCCCTATGAAAGACGGGCGGATTCATGCACTCGAAATCACCGCTAAAACCACAGATGAAATCTAGGAGGCCGAGCTATGGCAGATCCCATTCAAGAAGAAATTAACAAGGAAGTCGCCGCACACAAGATTTTGATCTACGGCAAGGGCACCAAACAGATGCCAATGTGCGGGTTTACGAAAGAAACAATGCAGTTTTTCGACAAGTACGGGTATCCGTATGAACTCATCGATGTCCTGTCCCAACCCACCAAGCGTGAAGCGCTTGCAAAAATGACCAACTGGCCGACTCTCCCCAAGGTATTCATCGACGGGCAGTTTTACGGCGACACCGACGTGCTCGATCCGATGGCAGCCAAAGGCGAGATAGAGCCGCTGCTGAAAAAAGCATTCGGAAAATAAAGTAGTCGAGAAGATCGGGAAGGTCAGGAAGGGCGTCTGCCAAACACACCAGCTCGCGCAACGCGCGGCCTCAGAAGGCCCTCGTTGGACGCGCGCAATCGAGAGTTCGACAGACGCCCTTCCTATTTTGTCATTCAGCGGCTTGGGAAGGGGAAGGTAAGAGGGGCCTGGCTTGGTCCTCCTTGCTCACGG
>JANNIV010000194.1:0-5829 GCA_031405355.1 Nitrospira sp. | reverse complement strand
CTACTTCTTCGAAGGCTGGCCCGATGGACCAGATTTGCCGATTGATAGACTCCCGCTCGACTGCGCATCGAGAGACCGTTTCCGACCACCGGTTCGCATCCGGATATGCACGTCCACCACGTCTTTCCCCAACTCGCTGGGAACTGGCGGGAACGGTTGGGCATTAACTATCGCATAAATTCCAGCTTCGTCGAGTTCGCGCGCGCCGGAACCTTTCTCAATCCTGATCAGTTGGGCACGGCCGTTCGGAAATAGCTTGAAGCGCACTTTCACGGCTTCACCGCTTGGTTCACGCCGGATTCCGCGGATCTGGCGAGCCCAACTCTGGCTGATGAGGTGACTCACCTGCTGCCAATAGGCCTTCCCCTCCCCTGAGGGGGCAACCGGGACCAGATTCTCCTCGGCTAAAGCGTCGGTCGAAACCGGCTCCACGGCTGGTTTCGTTTCATCCAGGATTATATCTTCGCTTAGAGGTTTCTCGGGACGAACAGGCGGCAATTCACTAGCCTCATTGGCCGGCTCCAAACGATCCATCGTCACATACACAACCTGCCGCATAAACCGCTCGGGTTTGTCCTGGCGGGATTGAGAAAAAAACGTCACTTGGACTCGCACCACCCTAAGTGGCACGGAAGTCCGACTCATCAGAATCGGTTCAAGCGTAACCGTCCCCTTCAACGCCATCGACGTTGCATCTGGCTCCAGCGTGACCGTTTGGGTTTGGAACACAGTCGATTCACAGGTCACCACCACCGGTGTCATATCCGCTTTCTCGCCTCCAAGAAAAATCGTCAGCGTGACCGGCTTGCCGGTTTGCGGATCCCTCGTCGACTCCGCTTGGCTCAACTCGAACTCCACCCACCGCTTCGCGAGGCTGGGCGAGGAAGCCGTTTGTGGTGATGACGAGGCGAGCACTGGTGCGAGGAGGCCAAAACAGAAAAGTGCCACACAGCACATTCTTGCAGACAGTAAGAGCCCTTGACGGGACAGAACCTTCATTGGTCGCATCCTACCGATCTCGCGAACACCAGCGCAACCCGTCTTGTTCATTTGGTTTATTTGGTTTGTCTTGTTTATTTGGTTGAATGAATCTAACCAGATAAACCAAACAAACCAGATCAACCAGATAGACCAGGCTAGGAGCCCGTGGTATACAATGAACCCATGCGAGCGCTCGTCAAGACTACGGCACAACCAGGATTGACCGCCACCGACAGGCCCGATCCAGCACCGGGCCCCACGGATGCCATCATCCGCGTCACCGCCACCTCTCTCTGCGGGACGGATGCCCATATTTACAATTGGGATCCCTGGGCGCACAGCCGTATCAACCCGCCACGCATCATTGGCCATGAAATGTGCGGTGAAGTTATAGAGGTCGGTTCGGATGTCACGCTCGTCAAGGTGGGCGATTATGTCGCCGCCGAGTCGCACCTCACATGTGGGCAATGTTTCCAATGCCGCACCGGACAGGCACATGTATGCAAGAACTATCGCATCCTCGGCGTCGATCGCGACGGATCGTTCGCAGAATACATCGCGTTGCCTGAAACTGTGCTCTGGAAGACCTTGCCCACCCTTCCACCCGAACTCGCCTGCCTCCAAGAACCGCTCGGCAATGCCGTCGACGCCGCCTTAGTCGAAGACCTCACGGGACAGACAGTCTTGATCACCGGCTGCGGTCCGACCGGACTCTTCGCAGCCGCCGTCGCACGAACGGCCGGCGCCGCCATGATCATCGCGATGGATGTCAGTGCCTACCGACTGGACCTTGCCAAACAAGTCGGCGCCGATCATCTGCTCAATGCCAAGACCGAGACCGCGGACCAGATCGCCGCCGCCATTCGCGAGATCACCGCCGGCGAAGGCGTCGATGCCTCGCTCGAAATGTCAGGGAACCCTACGGCATTGCATCAAGCCTTCAGTGCCGTGAAGAACGGCGGCCGCGTGACACTCTTCGGCATTCCAACCGGATCCGTGTCTTTTGACCTGCCAAACGAAATTATTTTCAAGGGCATCCGCGTGTATGGAGTGACAGGCCGCCGACTCTTCAAAACCTGGTATCGCTTGACCGGTCTCTTCCAGGCCGGACTCAATATCAAGCCGGTGATCACCCGTAGATTTCCCATGAAAGACTTCGCGCAGGGATTCGAGTTGATCAATTCCGGCCAATGCGGGAAAGTAGTTTTATTTCCGTGAAGGGTAAGGGGTGAGGCGTACTGAGAATGGCATACCCCTCACTCAAGAAAACCGTTTCAGAGCGACTCACCGACATCCGGTCGGCAGGCCTCTACAAATCTGAGCGGCAGATCCTTGGCCCTCAGGGGGCCACGATTCGTGTGGCCCAGGGTGAGGTTCTCAATCTCTGTGCCAACAACTATCTGGGGCTCGCCAACCACCCTGACATCAGACAGGCCGCCGCCGCCGGGCTGCAAGAACATGGCTACGGCATGGCCTCCGTCCGGTTCATCTGCGGCACGCAGGATCTCCACCCACAACTCGAACAGGCAATCAGCACATTTCTCGGCACCGAGGACACCATCCTGTATAGCTCCTGCTTCGACGCCAACGGCGGACTCTTTGAGGTGCTCCTCGGCGAGCAAGACGCTGTCATTAGCGACGCCCTGAACCACGCCAGCCTGATCGACGGCATTCGGCTCTGCAAGGCCACCAGGCTCCGCTACGCGCACTCCGATATGGCGGACCTGGAAGCCAAGCTGCGCAACGCGACATCCTATCGCCTTCGCCTGATCGCGACGGACGGAGTCTTCTCCATGGATGGCGATCTCGCAAAACTCGATCGGATCGTCGAGTTGGCGGATCGGTACGATGCAGCGGTGATCGTGGACGACAGTCACGCGACCGGTGTGCTCGGGCGCAACGGGCGCGGCACGCCGGACCATTTCGGTGTCGCCGACCGGATCGAGATCGTCACCAGCACGCTGGGTAAAACCTTGGGCGGCGCGACGGGCGGGTTTACGTCAGGACGAAAAGAAATCATCGAGCTGTTGCGGCAACGATCGCGACCCTATTTGTTCTCGAATTCGCTCCCCCCGGTCATCGCTGCGGCGGCCAAACGGGCCGTCGTCCTCGTGGCCCAAGGCGACCAGTTACGGGCCAGGCTGCGCGAGAACGCATCGTTCTTCCGCGCACAACTCACCGATCTCGGATTCCGGCTCGTTCCCGGCGAGCACCCGATTATCCCGGTGCTGTTGGGCGATGCCTCGCTCGCCACCAGGATGGCAGAGCGGCTGTTGGAGGAAGGAATCTATGTCGTGGGGTTCAGTTACCCGGTTGTGCCGGAAGGCCAGGCGCGAATTCGCGTCCAGATGTCTGCGGCCCATACACACGAACAACTTGCGCGAGCCAGTGCCGCCTTCGCCACAGTCGGCCGGGAGCTGGGCGTGATACGGTAAAAATGTTTGTTTAGTTTATTTGGTCTATTTGGTTCATTTGGTTTCTCTCGTTCACAACCAAACAAACCAGACCAACAAGATGAACTAAACAAACCGGGCTTCGTTATTCTCGGACTGCTTGGGCGCGTTTCTGCAAGTAAGCGTTGCGGACGGCAGTATAGAGATCCAATGTCGCTTCCTCGACTCCCTGGTACTTTTGGAGATTCCGCGACCGTTCATTGACGATCTCTCCCACGCGTGCCCCTAACTGGATGATGCTCGTCGTCATACGATTCTTATGCTCGATCACGGAAGGCACGTCATCGACTTCGATGATCGGTACGACCAGCCAGTTGATCGGATTGAGAAACACATCGCCGACATATCCCACAAAGTCCCGCACGGTGAAGGGCTGAAGCAACGGCAGGACAAGATAGGGGCCGGGTTTGACCCCGTAGAAACCCAGCGTCTGCCCGAAATCCTCTTCCGGCGTCACCAGATTGATTTTTGTCGCAAGATCAAAGAACCCGGCCAATCCTACCGTGCTATTGATCAGGAACCGTCCCACTTCGATGCCGGCGCCTTTGAGCTTGCCCTGAAACACATTGTTCAAAAAGCGGGGAGCGAATCGGAGATTGTAAAAGATGTTGCTGACACCGACTTGGACGACGTCGGGCAGAATAAAATCATATCCCTTTGCGACCGGCTTGAGCACATATCGATCGACCTTGAGGTTGAACGCGAAAATGTTCGTGTTCACTGGCTCCCAGGGATCATACTCGTCACCGGCATCCCCATAGGCCTCGGCAAAGGGATCAAGCGGCTCGTCCGCCGGAGTCTCTGGTCGAACCGAGGGAGCTGCTGCTTGAGTCTGGTCCGCAACCGGTCTCGCGTCGCTCAACCCCGACGGCTGTACCGTGCCGGTTTTCCCTGCACAGCCAGTGACAAGCATCATCACGGCGCCCAATAGACAGAACGCCAGCAGACGAAAGGGAACCATCACCCCGGCCTCCTTAACCCGCATTCGATCTCTCCGACGAAAAGAGCATATGGCGTATAGCTAATGGCACAAGCGATACGAAGAAACGTGCGCTTCTTGTCCGTGCTATACGCCATAAGCCATACGCGCTTCCAGGCAATTTTTCCCAGCCGCCGCGCACTGTACCAAATGTCTCGGCAATCGCCAATCTATTCTTTTCTTTCGTGCAAAATCTTGGGGTGGCGCGCGAGAAACGCGATCCGATGTTCGAAGTTCCTGGTTCGAAGTTCCGAAAACCTCGAACTTCAAACCTCGAACCCTCCTTTGCCTGAGCGCAGGCTAGGCTCGGAGAGCCGCCTGGACGAACTCCGCCCATCGTCGGAAATAGGCCACGCCCCCAATCTGGTAGGTGTTGTTATGGTCGGCGCCTTCAATGACATAGAAGGACTTGGGTGGCTTGGCCGCCTCGAAGACCTGCCGGCCCAATTCGAGGGGAATGATGTCGTCTTTGTCGCCGTGAATGATCAGCTTCGGGAGCGAGAGCTGCGGAAGGCGATCGATCAAGGTGAAGTCTGCCCCGAGCAGCCAATGAACCGGCAACCCTCCGTAATGGAACTTGGCCACTGCGCCGATCGACGGAAATGACGATTCGAGGATCAGCCCTGCGGCAGGCTTCTGCAAGGCAACTTCCCCAGCAACCGCCGCGCCGAGCGAGCGCCCAAAAATGACGATGCGCTCAGGGCGAATCATTCTGGTTCGCGTGAGATAATCGTGCGCCCCCAGCGCATCCTGATAGAGCCCCTCTTCCGACGGCTTCCCCTGGCTCCGACCATAGCCGCGATAGTCGAACAGAAACACCGACAGCCCCAACTGATAGAGAAGCTTCAGATTCTCCAGCCGGTTGATGATGTTCCCCGCGTTGCCGTGGCACCAGAGTATGACCGGACGATCTGCCTGCGCCTCAACGTACCAGCCAAACAACCGCGCCCCATCAGCAGCCTGAAACCACACCTCTTCCAACGGCAACCCACTGAGCCGAGCCCAATCCCGATCCTGCCAAGGCTCAGGATGATAGACGAAGAATTGGTCAAGGATGCCCATCGTGCCTTACTTCGGAGAACGACGACTTAGAAGCGGAGCCCGATGCCAAACAGGGCATAGTGGGAGCGAAAGTCCAGCGCGAGCTGTTGCCAGTGGTAGTTGGCTGAGAAGTATTTGTACTCGCTGAATAGAAATACCTTTTCGGTCAGATTGCCCTGCAACCCGCCAAAGAATTGTGAGCCGAAAGCCCATGAACCTTCGAAGTCCCGATCCGAACGGCCAGGAATGTCGGCATGGGTGAGCACTCCGCTCGAATAACCACCCCCGACGCCGATATAAGGGATAAACGCATTCCCCGGGTAGCGAAGAGTCAGATTCACCATTGAACTGAAGACCCAGAGATTTGTACTGACT
>JANNIV010000193.1:0-2693 GCA_031405355.1 Nitrospira sp. | reverse complement strand
TACACAGGATTGAATAGGCTTGACGAGGCGGAGCAGTCCTATGAGCGAGCCGTCGCGCTGAAGCCGAACTATGCTGAAGCGCACTACAACCTGGGTGTCTTCTATGAGTTACATCGGAAAGATTTGCCGAAAGCACTCGCCCAATATCACGCGTACCTGGATCTCGGTGGACGCGACGATCGTGTGAAACGGATCGTCGGAACGTCGGGGCAGTAAACAAGCAAGGCAGGCTCGACTTGCGCGATCCGAAGTTCGAAGTTCAGGGTTCGAAGTTCCGACAACCTCGAACTTCGGACCTCGAACCATCGCTCCTCTCGCCTTTCGCGCAGGTCCCGCCTGTCTCGCTTACCAATAATACGGCCACGGCCGCCACGAGGGGCTCCAATAAGGCCCCCAAGAGGGCCCCGGTCCCATATAGGGGCGGATGCGAGGGGCCATGTCTTCCGAGGCGGGCCACACTTGCACATGCTTGATGCTGATGGCGGGATAGGTATAGTCCGTTTCATCCAATGGCAGGGTAACGGAACCGGAGACCTCACCTCTCACAGTGACTCTGGTCCCAGGTGGAATGGTCGCAGGATCGAGGAATTCTCGGTAGAGGGCGATGAAACGGCCTTGTGATTGGGTCAAGTCGTATCCGGGGCGCATGGATTGATCGAGGGGTAACTGTAAGATCTCGATCCTCGTGCCGTCTTTTTGCCGTCGAGCCGTCAAGACTTTCCCACCGAAGACTACCGATTGACCTTGAAAGGAGTCCGGTGTTGCCTTGACTTGGAGGAAGGTGAGCCCCTGTCTGTCTTCCGCCTCTTGCGTCGAGGCGCAACCTGCAAGAGTCACGAGCAAGGCTACGGCAGAGAGCAGCGTGCGAGTAAAGAGCTTGTCCCACATGGCCACATGTATAACAGAGAGTAAGTTTGGGACACATTCGATATAATGTGCGATCAGCGTTGAACTAACAGACTGAGGAAAACTCGGTTAATACACAATATACTGTTGGAATCTGACATGCCGGTGCCGAATCAACATAGCCTCAGGATGCTCAAAAAGGCCGTTCAGCAGAAGAAGACCGTTATTTGGTTTTCCGGGTTTGTCTCGTTTGTTTGGTAAAGCAAGACCAACAAGATGAACAAAACAAACCAGATAAACCAAATGAACAAGACGGGCTGGCGGACTTTTTCAGCATCCTGGTAAGAAAGGAGTCGATATGGTGAACAGACGGTGTATGCAATGGGTCTTGGCAGTCTTTGCGGTTGTATGGATGGTTGCCGTCTTCTGGGTCTCGCCGGCCACCGCCGTGCCGCTTGCTTTGAATGGCAAGTTCGAAATTCTGACGGGTGAAGTATCGACGCATACGCCCGGCAAAGTGAAGTTGATGGAATTCGCCGACTTCTATTGCCCGCATTGTCACCTCTTCGATGAGACAGCGGTGCCGCTGCTCATGAAAGAATTCGGTGACAAGTTAGAGGTCACGATGGTCGGGTTCCCCGTCATTCGCGGAAAGCTCCCGACGGCATTCGATATGTATGAGCAGGCCAAGATGATGGGTAAAGGCAACGAAATGAAGACGGTCTTATTTCGCACGATTCATAAAGACAAAATCGATGGAGTGTTGGATCGTTCGCTGCGGGAAGTTCTGATTAAGGAAGTGGGACTCGATCCGAAAGCGTTTGAAGAAGGAATGGCCAGTGGAAAGCCGGCCAAGGCTGTTGACAACGGCCGGCGATGGGGAGAGCGGATTAAGGTATCATCCACTCCGTCGATCTTGTTGGACGGCAATATCAAAGTCGATGGCGCGAACATGACACAAGAAAATGTCTTTACGGTCATCCGCAGCATTCTTGAAAACGATGCGAAGAAGTGAACTGAAAAGTTCTGAGTTCTGAGTGCTGAGTTCTAAGTTTTCGGACTCACCGTAATTCAGAACTCAGAACTTTAAACTCAAAACTCCTTCCGAGGAAAGATGGCGATTGATCCAATCTGCGGAATGACGGTCGATCCGGCGACTGCAGCCGGAAGTCACGACCATCAAGGACAACGCTATTACTTTTGCGGCTTGTTCTGCCTGGAACGATTCAAGGCAAATCCGGAGCAGGCGATTCTGCCACGGCCAGCGAGTTCCGCTAAGCCGACCACAAGAAGACCCCTTCCGATGATGCAGCCTGCGCCAGTCGTGACCGGGCCTGTCTCCATCGATCCCGTGTGCGGGATGACCGTGCAGCCGGCCACGGCAGCCGCTTCTTATGAGTATCAAGGAAAGACCTACCATTTTTGTGCGACGAGCTGTCTCGCCAAGTTTCAGATCGATCCGATCCACTATCTGACACCTCCTGAGCAGCGCACTCCGCTCGTCGTGCCGGTTCCATCCGGTGGAGTGGTCGAGTACATCTGTCCGATGGACCCGGCGAGCACCTTCAAGAAGTTGCCCTCGCGGATGCTCATCAGCGACGCGTCGAGGCGCTCGACCTCGTGACTGAACGACTCGAGCGCGTTGGCGTACAGCAGCGCGGCGCGGCCGTGAACGTCGAGCTTGCCGTACGCGTACGGCAGCGCGATCAACGCTTCTTGCGGCACACCGTCCAGCATCAAACGACTTGACCCAGCTTGAAAATCGGCAGGTACATGGCCACCACAATGCCGCCAATTAATCCACCCAAAAACACGATGATGATGGGCTCCATCAGGCTGGACAAGCC
>JANNIV010000192.1:0-5773 GCA_031405355.1 Nitrospira sp. | reverse complement strand
TGAATCCGGCGGCTCTTCCGGGCGGTCCCGCGGCTTTAGGGGCCTACCTGTCGACGGGCGGAAGCATCCTCTCGCCCGAGGTCAGGCCGCTCGCCGAGCGTTACTTTCGGCCGTCCGTCGTCCTGGTCTACTACCTGAACTATCAGCTGGCCGGCCTCGATTCGACGACCTATCACCTGTCCGTCGTGCTGATGAACGTCGGCAATGCCTGGCTGGTGTTCCTGCTCGGAAGCCGGCTCGGTCCGGCCCGGCAACCGCTCGTGCCGGCACTTGCCGGTCTGCTCTTCCTTGTTTTCGGCGGCCACGCCGAGGCCGTCACGCCAGCATTAGAAGACCGTTATTTGGTTTGTCTGGTTTGTTTGGTCTGTCTGGTAATTGGTTGAACGAAACTATCCAAATGAACCAGACAAACCAAATAAACAAAATAAACCAGTTTGAGCATCTTGCGGTAGTGGCCATGTTGACGGTCGCGGTATTGAGCTATGGCTGTGCGTCATCGTCGACAAAAGTCGTTTCGACGCTCACGGTCCCTTCCTTGCCGGCGCCGAAAACGCTGGGTTCTCTCTGGCAGGAAGAAAACGGCCGCGCCTATCTCTATGAAGATATGAGGGCGATGCGTGTTGGAGATATTCTGACGATCAAAATTATTGAAAATCATAAGGGATCGAAGTCTGCCGACACCTCAGCCGAGCGGGATTCCACCATCAACAACAGTCTAACCGGCAGCGCCATCGGATACATCGGCATTCCAGGTATTCGCCTCGGCGGCGAAGCCAGGCGAGGGCTTGGCATCGATGCGAGCGCCTCGAACAAGTTTGAGGGCAAGGGCACCACGAATCGCGAAGGAACTTTGACGGGAACCATTTCGTCCATCGTCACGGAAGTGCTGCCCAACGGCGATCTCCGGATCGAGGGACGTCGGGAGGTGACGGTCAATAGCGAGAAGCAATTGATGACGATCGCCGGCATCGTCCGGCGGGTCGATGTCAATACGAAGAATACGGTGTTCTCGTCCGCCATCGCGGATGCCAAGATCGAGTATTCAGGGCTGGGGGTGCTGGGCGATATTCAACGCCCGGGATGGCTGGTACGGATCCTTGATTGGATCAGCCCAATTTAACAGGATGCCGGGTATTCGTGAAGCGTATCTCGTTGGATATTAAGAGCTTATGGCTAATAGCGTATAGCACGAACAAGAAACGCACGTTTCTTCGTATCGCTTGTGCCATAAGCCATACGCCATATGCTCTTTTCTTCGGACGAACGACGCTTCACACATCGGGATAGCGGTTGCAGTAGAAGCGCACATGAATAATGTGGGCTAGGAGGGCAGGACTTATGGGAAATACCATGAGACGAACAGAAGGCATCCGTTGGGATCGCTGGCACCGCATGGCCATGATGCGATCGTTGGAGCTGATGGTGCTGAACGGAGTCGTACGCAGCGCAGAGGTCGATCCCCCTCAACACCTTGCGGACCGTGCAGACACTGAAGCGGTTCCAAGGGCTTCATTGCCATCCCTGCCGCTTGTCCAGCTTGATGAACAGGGCTGGTTCACGCGCTTCTTTCGCCGACGAGCCGACGTACCTATTACCCACGCGAGGCACACGACATGATACGAGCGCGAATAAGTATCGGACTGGTGGTATTGGGGAGCCTTCTCTGGGCCTTACCGGCTGATGCGGTTCGCATCAAAGACGTAGGGTCGTTCGAAGGCGTTCGAGACAACCAGTTGATCGGCTATGGCCTCGTCGTCGGGTTAGACCGAACCGGCGATCAGGTCATCGGCGGACAGTTCACGATTCAGGCCATGATGTCGATGCTCAACAAGATGGGCATCAACCTCGTGATCGACCCGATCCAGCTGCTGACGCGCAATATCGCCTCAGTGATGGTGACGGCCAAATTGCCGCCCTTTGCCAAGCCAGGCTTGACGGTCGATGTGCTGGTGTCCTCCATGGCCAATGCGAAGAGTCTGCAAGGCGGCACTTTGTTGCTCACCCCGCTGAAGGCGGCGAATCAGCAAGTGTATGCCGTGGCGCAAGGACCGGTTTCCATCGGAGGATTTTTGGGAGGAACGGGCGGGGCAGGCGGATCCACTGTCACGAAGAACCATCAATCAGCAGGGATCGTGCCTGGCGGCGCCATCATTGAAAAGGATGCAGGTATCGATATCGAATCGTGGGAGACCGTGTCGGTACTTCTGCGTCAACCGGATTTTACGACGGCGATCCGAACGACGGAAGCGATCGATGGAGTCTTCGGCAAAGGGAGCGCGACGGCGGTGAATTCCGGACTTGTTCGGGCGTCGATTCCGGCAACATTTCGTGGCCGAGTCGTGGAATACATCGCCACGATCGAAGGCTTGGATGTTAATGTCGACCTGCCGGCGAAAGTCGTCGTCAATGAACGAACCGGTACCGTGGTGTTGGGGGAACATGTCCGTATCTCTACCTGCGCCATCTCCCATGGCAATCTGACGATTTCAGTGAAGAACACGGTCAATGTATCGCAGCCTTCTGCGCCGCTGATCGGGTCTGCTGCCGGACAGACGACCGTGACCGAAGATGTTCAGACGGAGGCGAAGGAGCAGGAGTCCAGGCTGCTAGTCGTGGATGAAACGGTCACGCTAGGGGAGGTCGTACGAGCGCTGAATGCTGTCGGAGTGACCCCCAGGGACTTGGTCGCTATTCTGTCGGCACTCAGAGCAGCCGGGGCACTTCAGGCAAATCTTGACGTTATATAGCTAAGGTAATGATTAATTTACATATAACAAATCTATGGTGCTGTATTGTATCAGGATATAAAGAGTCTTAGCCCGATCGGAAATATAGCCGGAAGCCAGCTTGGCTTGTCGCAAGTTCCTCAGGGATTTGCCGAAGGTCGTCAGGGGAAGCTATCCGATCTCAAGGACGCAGCCCATGAATTCGAAGCCTACTTTATCTCTAACCTGTTGAAAGAAATGAGAGCGACTGTTCCCAAGGGAGCGCTGGAAAACAAGGGGGGGGCCTACTTTTACTCCTTTTATGACCAGGAAATCGGCCGGTTGGCTTCCGAGGCCGGAGGGATTGGACTGGCAAGAATGATTCGTGAATACACGGAAAAAAACGCCATTCCTCTCAAGTTTTCAGAACCGACAGCCGATACTGGAGGCGACAAGGATCATCCCCCCACCCTCAAGAGGGTATCGGGCTGATGCAGGTAGATAGGCTGAAGGTGTTCAGGCTGCAGTATTCGGAGCTCCGGCCTTCGGCCTAAAAGCCTTCAGCCTGAATCCCTGGGTAGTTACGAAGAAAGAACAGAGAGGAGCCATCGTCATGCAGATCTCCGGTCATGGTAAGCCAGATCATCTTGCGAAGATCCTACTCGGTATCCAGGGAACCGATGCGGTCGGTGGGAAGCCGAAAGCACAGCAGGACGGACGCCAGGATCGGGTGCAGATCTCAGATCGGGCGAAGGAGATGCAGCGGATCAAGACGGTGGCCGATCAGCCCGACGCCGCACGAGAAGCGAAGATCGAGCGGATTAGCCGATCGGTAGAGGCCGGCACCTATGCGGTGTCGGGGAGACAGGTTGCCGACGCACTCATCCGTCAGACGCTCACCGACGCAGTTCTTTAATAGGCGTTCATTCGGGAGTAGAGTTTCTAGTTTCATGTTCCAAGTTTCTAGTTCTCCGACAACTAGAAACATGAAACTAGGAACTCGAAACGCTTCACGCATCATGGGTACGGGGAACTATGCAGGACATCGTAACAGCCCTTCAGCAACTGGATCACATCCTACGCCGTGAAGAAGCCCACTGCGATGCGCTGGCAGACAATATTCAGCGGGAACGGCAGGCTCTCCGAACGCTCACTTTGACAGACATGGCTGAAATCAATCGTCAGCGAGCCACGCTGCTGGACGAGCTTCTCCTGCTCGAAACGGAGCGATCGACATGGGTGGCGCGGTTGGCTGATCGTTGGAAGCTCGCTCCATCGGCCATATCCCTGAGCGTGATTCTCGAACGGCTGGAAACGACCGAGGCCCAGCGGTTGGAAACATTGTATACGAGGATGGCTGGAAAAATTCGTGCGCTTCGTCACGAGATATCGATCAATGCCGGCATCCTGAATAGCCTACAGACCTTCATTAGAAAAGGATTGAACGTCGTGCGCCAGGCCACGGCTCCTCTGGGGCTCTATTCCGGATCCGGAGAACCTGACGAATATGGCATGGGCGCCATGATGTTTCGACAGAAAGGCTAGAGAAGATCGTTATTTGGTTTATTTAGTTTCTTTCGTTTGTTTGGTTGAACAAGTTCGAGTCGATGAACGAAACAAACCAGACAAACCAAATAGACCAAACAAACCAATTTTCTGCCGTTTGGTAGAGGGGTAAATGTCAATTAACAGACTGGTGGAGATTGGGAAGTCCGCTCTGTTCACCGCGCAACAGGCGATCTCGGTTACAGGGCACAACATTGCGAATGTCAATACGCCTGGGTTTTCCCGCCAACAAGTTACGCTGACAGAGAAGAAGCCGGAGAATGGTTCGCCCGGCCAGATCGGCACGGGCGTGCATGCCGAGAGCATTCGACGCTCATTCGATTCCTTCGTCGAGCAGCAACTCCTCGCTTCACGTGAACGGCTGGGAGAGTTTACCGCTTCGAGCAATGCTCTCGCTAAGCTGGAGCCGCTGTTTGGGGATGCCAATAATCTCGGCATCGGGGCTGGGCTCAATGAATTTTTCGGCGCGCTGCAGGATGTGGCGACCAACCCGAACGATTTATCTGCCCGGACCGTGTTCCTCTCCAAGGCCACGGCGCTCGCAGGCCGATTCAATCAGGCAGCTGCGGACTTGACTGATGCGCAGGAGTTTCTGGACCGTCAAGTCGGGCAAACCATCACGGATGTGAACCGTCTGACATCTCGGATCGCGAATTTGAATGCCGACATTGCCCGCGCTGAGCTCACGGGACAACAGGCCAATGACCTGCGGGATCAACGCGGCGTCGCGCTCGCCGATTTAGGGGCGCAGATCGAAATATCATCGATCGAAGACGGCACGGGCCAATTGTCCGTATTTGCCGGTCGTGGGCACGTTCTGGTGGATCAGGAGCGAACCTACCAGCTGGTTGCAGTCGCTAATCCCAGTAACAACGGTCTGCTCGATGTGCGCTATGACGCAGGAGCGGGGCCTACGACGAGTCTGACGGCTGTGATTCAAAGCGGACGACTCAAAGGGCTCCTTGACGTTCGCGATCAAACCATCCCGTCGCTGCGGGCCTCCCTCGATACATTGGCTTCGGAAGTCGTCACCCAGGTCAATCAACAGCATCGACTGGGTTTCGGACTAGACGGTTCCACCAACCAGGATTTTTTTGCGCCAACAGGGACGACGGCCAGTACCATTGCCGTCTCGTTAGCCAATGTCCGACAGATTGCTGCTTCATCGACCGCCGTAGGAGTTCCTGGCAATAATGCGAATGCCCTGGCCTTGGCCGGCCTTAGGAACACGAACTTCGCCTCGTTCGGCAATGTGAATTTTCAGGAGTATTACAGCACCATCGCCGGAAATTTTGGTTCGATTGCGCAAGGCATCGATGGCAATCTCAGGGCGCAAGAGATTCTTCATGCCGGATTGACGTCCCAACGCGCATCCATTTCCGGCGTATCGATGGACGAAGAGCTCGCCAACCTCCTTCAGTATCAACGGAGTTTTGAGGCGGCCTCGCGCATGATTGTCGTCGCGGACGAGATGTTTCAAACCATCTTATCGATCAAGCGAT
>JANNIV010000191.1:0-4905 GCA_031405355.1 Nitrospira sp. | reverse complement strand
TTCCGCTAGGGGACCATAACGACGTCACCACGTTGCAGAAGAATATTCTGTTCCAGATCGTTCCCCTTGCGCACATCGCCATATCGAAAAGAAAACGTCTGTTGTTGTCCCTTAATCCGCCTGATGATCTTGATGTCATTTTCCCCGGCAAAGGGTGTCAACCCTCCGGCTAAACTTAAGGCTTGGAGCACATCAGTATAATGGCCGATCATGTATTCTCCTGGTTTGTTGACGCGTCCCACCACATAGACCTTATTGCTCAGCACCTTCATGACCGCCACCGATACAATCGGATTGGGGATGTATTTTATTAGCCGTTTCGCAAGATCGATACGAACCTCCTCGATTGTGCGATCTTCGGCCTGGATATCCCCCACAAGGGGAAACGAAAACATTCCATCTGGACGAACCACAACCTCTTTGGTGAGTTGCTCGTCCTTCCACACGGAAACTAGCATGACATCTCCATCTCCGAGGCGATAGCCCGGATCGACCGCCGGCGTTGTTTCAGGGGCTCCCATAGCATTAGATCCGTGAAACAGCGCACATCCCATCAGCACAGCGAGAAACAGGATCGGAAGCATGCGAGGCAGGCTGAGGTTAAGGTCAAGGTTGAGCAAAGAGCTGAGACTCAGATGAGGGCCGTCTGGTCCTCGCTCAGCCTCAACCTTAGCCTTAACCTTCAGAAAGTCTGCGAGCTTTTTCAGTGTCCTGCTAATCATAATCTCTTCCTTACCCCTTCATCTGAGACAAGATCTGTTTCGCCTCTTCACGCCCCTGAAACGCCTCAGCACTTTTCAGAGACTTCGAGAGGTAGGCACGGGCTTCAGCCGTCTTTCCAGACTGGCGGTAAGCCATCCCGAGATGATAATTCAGCGTGGGGATTTCCGGCGATTTGGCGACGGCACCATTCATGATCCGAAGCGCCTCTTCCTGTTGCCCCATTTTGAAGCGAACCCATCCCAGCGTATCCAGAAACATCGGATGCGGTGCCTCCTTCTCGAAGTCTCGGCTCAGCGCAAACGCTTTCTGTAAACTCTGAGGATCTCCTTTGTAATCGACCAGCAAGACAGCCAGGTTGTTCGCCACAAGCACGTTACGAGGATTCAGCCGCAACGCGCCATCATATGCGGAGATAGCATTATCGATCTGGCCTTCACTAGAATAGGCCGACGCCAGAAGCATGTGCAACTCCTCGCTGTCCGGATTGGCCTTTAACCCGGCTTGGATCACTTGAACCGCCTGGTCCGGCTGTTTCTGCGCCAGCCACAACCCTCCCCAATCAAGCCACGGCGTGATCCATTGGGGGTTCACGCGGGTAGCCTCTCGAAACTGGGCGTCGGCTTCCTGAGGGTGGGCGGTAAGGGTCAGAACCTCGCCTAGCAGTCCATGGCCAATCAGATGAGCCGGTTGTGCGGCGAGCAACGCATCGAGGCGAGCCTTCGCACGATCGGTAAGGTTCCGTGCGACATCCAGGTTCACCAGAGCCAGCAACGGTTCTGGATCGTTCGGGGCGAGAGCCGTCGCCCGCTCATACGCCGCGTCGGCTTTGTCGAATTGTCCCTGCGCCTGACGCAGTCGTCCTTCCGCCATGAAGGTGACGATACTGTCTTTCGAGACGGCGCGGAGGCGCTCGAGCGTATGTTCCGCTTCACCCCATTTTTTCGTGACGAGATCCACCCGCATCAACATGTCGAGGGCCGCCAGGTCATCCGGCCTTTGCTTCAAGAGATCGTCGAGTCGAGCACGAGCCTGTTGGTGATGTCCGCTCCGGCTCTCTAACACAGCAAGCGATCGTCTGGCATCCACCTGTCCGGGATAGAGCGCCACTGCCTGCTCGAAGCTTTCCTTCGCAAGGTTGTTCTCTCCGGTCAGCAGATAGGCCTGGCCGAGTAGGAAATGTACCGTCGCCAGCTCCGGCTGGTCATGCAATACGGTTCGAAACGCCTGCACGGCATCTTTCCCATTCCTCCTGGATAGTGCCATCCGACCTGAGAGAATCAGCCCATCTGACGAACGGGGACTCTCCTTCAGCACCTCTTGCACCTGCCGTTCTGCCTCCGCCTGTTTGCCTGCGCTAAAATCCATCTCCGCTAATTTAACCTTAGCTTCAAAGCCGGACGGTTTATCCTTGTAATCTTTGACGAGTCCGGCATAGCGCTCACGCGCCTTGGCATCCTGCCCGCTCCTGAGATACAACGTCGCCAGTCCGAATTGGATCTTGGTCGAATGCGGCAACTGGGTCGCAGCCTCCAGGAGTGCCCGCTCTGCAGCAGGATGGTCCTTCCTGGCAATGAATAAATCTGCCAACAGGAGACGGCGTTCCTCACTATTCGGATCAAGGACGATGGCCTCGCGCAAGACCCCCTCCGCCTTCTCATGTGCGCCTTGAACGTTAAAGAATTGGGCCAGTCTGAGCCGGTGATCGAAGATAGTCGGTTCCGCCTCGATCATGCGGCGAGCTACCATCTCTGCACCGGCCATATCTTTCGCCTGAACCAGGATCGTATCGAGATTGTTCAGGAGATCCATGTTTTTTGGATGAGCATCCAGCGCCCGCTGCAACGTGGTTTCCGCATCGCGATAGCGCTGCTGTTGACCGTAGAGCGTAGCCAGCAAGATCGCCACATCTGGCTCGGACGGAAGTTTCGACTGCAAAGCCTCGGCTTTGGCCATCGCTTCAGGGAGTTTCCCCTCAACAGCCAACACAGCAATCTTGAGGGCATTCGCTTGAGGGTGGTTCGGATCTTTCGCCAGTACTTTATCTGTCGTTGAAATGACCTCCGCGGTCAGGCGTGCTTCGAGGTAATACTTGCCCAGCATGATCAGCGCGCCGGTATGATCAGGAACAAGCCCTACCACCTTCTGATATAGCAAGACGGCGTTTCGCCAGTTTTTTTCCTTCTCCTCGACTTGTGCAAACAGCAAATGGGCATCGGCATCCTTCGGATCGATTTTAAGAACATTTCGAAGTGCTACCCGAGCCTTTGGATAGTTACCGGCTTCAAAGTACTCTTGCGCTTGCGCACGGTACTTGGCCTTCCGCTCAACTGGCCCTCCACAAGCGACAAGCACAACCGCCATAACCACGAGAATGATGTTTCGATAGTTCATGATTTTACCCCTGCTGTCCGGAAGGTTGAGGTTGAGGCTAAGGTTAAGCCTGGAATTTTCGATCTATTTAATTCCGCCTAAACCTTAGTCTCAGCCTCGACCTTCTTCTTCACCCCTTCACCCCTTCCCCGCTCAACCTTGGCCTCAAACTCTCCGCCTACAGCCAAACCCGAATTCCCAACCCGAACAAAACCGCCAAGGACAACATTCCGAGTTGTTTCACGCGATTCGAGAAAGCGTGCAATAGCAGCTCGAACGAGAAGAACAACACAATCAGTTTGGCAGCAAGAAGACCGAATGCCGAGATGTCCATGCCCACTTCCGGAAGGAACGGCAAGGTCAGGGCCAGACACACCATCAGATAATCCAGCGGCGTCGTCTGAAACCGAGACTGACTGTCGAATCGCATGCTGAGCAAGACCATCAGAGTTATCGCGCCAAACAAGATGTGGTAGATCATTGGAAGCGGTGGAATGGCCTTCATCCATGAGTCGTCGCTCACATACAATAAGAATGTGCTACCCAAATAGAGCCCCCCCCGCACAAAATACGGAGCGTATCGGGGAAGGAAGGAGAGACCGACCAAGACAATGGCGAACAGCGCGATGGAGGTATAGCCGATATCCTGGGGAACCGGCGAAGGAAGAAAGAACATGGCTATGAGAAATAAAGGGATCACCGCGGCCAAGCATTGAATCGGCAAATGGCTCAACCAAGGATGATTGAGAACATCCGAAAGCCACCTGCCCGAACGAACGCGCGCAATCTTGGGGGCCGGGTTGGGGATCAGTCCATAGCCTGCAGCAATAAATACGGCCAGAACGGCGCCGGCCAGGATGAGATAGAGCGGCACGATCAGGGTATCCGACTGCCATCGAAGCAGATAGGCCAACCCCACCATCCCTGCCTGAATAGCGTAAATCACCATGACGGATTCATAGTGGGACAAGCCGACCGTCATCAGCTTGTGGTGAATATGTGTGCGATCGCCAATAAAGGGGGAACGACCTTCGGCCAGTCGTTGTACGGCCACGCCAAGCGTATCCAGAAATGGCAACCCTAAGAGAAAGAGTGCCAAGGCTGGACTGAACGGCCCTTTGGTCGAATTGGTCAGGAGGATGACCAGCACACCCATGATAAAGCCGAGCAACTGACTGCCACCGTCTCCCAGGAAAATTCGAGCCGGATAGGAGTTGTAGCGCAGAAACCCCAAAATGCCTCCTAGAAACGGGACCGTCAGCAACAGGACCGTCGAATCATTGGAAAGGTACGCCAGGTAAGCAATCCCGCTAAGGGTCAAGAAGGAAAGCCCGCCGGCGAGTCCGTCGAGGCCGTCCGAGAGATTTACCGCATTCGAGACGGCGACAAGAAAGAGCGCCGTGACGGGAATTCCGATCCACATCGGCAGTTCACCATTGAGGAGAAACGGGATACTTTCAAATCGGATGTCTCCAAACACAATGACCGCAAGCGCCGCCACCAACTGCCCCAATAACTTGATCCGGTAGCCGAGATTCGCACGATCGTCCCACACGCCGAATCCCAGGATAATCAATCCGCCAAGGAGTACTGACAATGTGATGCGGTCTTTGGGGCCCCACCACAGAATGCTGGCAATCGCGCCAAGCCCAAACGCAATGCCACCGATCCTTGGGACAGGATACTGGTGAACTTTGCGTTCCCCTGGTTGGTCCATGATATGAAATCGACCAGCCAAGAGGCGCAAGGGCGGAATCATGGCCATGCAAATGAGCAATGACGTCATGAAACTGAAAAAGAGATCGCTATTCA
>JANNIV010000190.1:0-4979 GCA_031405355.1 Nitrospira sp. | reverse complement strand
TCTGACTTTGCATCATTTTCACGCCCACACTTCCAACAGGCCGTAAACAGACCAACATGCTTCTCCCCACATCCAGCGCAAACCCATATGGGTTGCGCTACTTCATCTCCACTTCCCTGTTCTTCCAAAATCTCCTTGGCTCGATCAAAATCAGCATCGTTTACCACCCACAATTCCGGGAACACCTCAACGAACGGAACTTCACCCGCCAGACTGGATCCTTGCTGATTTCTTATCGTGCAGAGAATACCGTCGGTGCTCAGAAGCTCCTTTAGCGACTCAACCTCAATTAAACTTTGAGAGACAAAGAGTCGTTTCATATGTCTCCATACTCCTAGAACAAAGACGATCTCAACCGCGGCCGTAGAGTGAGATTACAGATGCTCCCTCAAGGCTCGCTCGTTATCTCTTCAGAGACGGAGGCTGATTGATCTTCCACTGCGCGCATCCAACCATTACTCCCCTTCTACCATCTCGTGCGAGTCGGCGAGGGAATTCCGACTGCGGCCGTCGAACGACCACTTTCTGAAGTGGGGGTTCCGGGAGCAAAGGAATCCTTCGCCGACCCGTACTTCTTTATTTCTTAAAGATCAGCCTCGGTTCCGTCATATCCCCCATCGAGACCGCCACCAACTCCCACCCGCCTGCTCCGAACTCGTTCAGCTTGGTTTGCATATTTTGGGTGTCAGGAAGGACCTCGACGATTTTGTACTGGAACCGTTTCTGCTCTTGAGCCTTCACTGCAAACGGCTGCCCCGCCACCAACAGGAATCCCAACGCACAAAGACTGACTCCTGCTATCAACCACGCCCACGAAAAACGTATGTTCTGCATATCTCACCTCGCGTTGTTCGCTATTATGGATGCGCCACTCGCCAATTGTGGCCTGTCCCCAGATCAACTTTTAAGGGCACCGACAATCCCAGCTTCTTCCCCGTCGCTTCCATCTCTGTCTTCACGAGATGCTTTGTCTCTTCCAAATCCTTCTCCGGCACTTCGAAGATCAATTCGTCGTGGACTTGGAGAATCATCTTCGTATGTGGCATCTCGTGATGCAGCAGGTGGTTCACGTTGATCATCGCCACTTTGATCAAGTCCGCGGCTGAGCCCTGGATCGGGCTATTCACCGCCATGCGTTCGCCGAATCCTCGCTGCGTCGGATCGCCGCTCTGCAACTCAGGAATCGGACGCCGCCTGCCGAGGATCGTTGTTGTGTAGCCTTTTGTTTTCCCTTCTTCGATATTCCGATCCATCAAGGCGCGCACCGCCGAGAACTTCTCAAAGAACGTCTCGATGTATTTCTTCGCGTCCGCTTGCGACACGCCGATATTCTGCGAGAGGCCGAATGGACTGATCCCATAAACGATGCCGAAGACCACTGTCTTGGCCACGCGGCGCATGTCCCGCGTGATCTGGCTGGAATGCAGACCGAAAATCTCCATGGCCGTCGCCATGTGGATGTCTTCCCCCTTCGCAAACACGGCCAGCAAGCGCGGATCTTGCGACAGGTGCGCGAGGATACGCGGCTCGATCTGGCTGTAGTCGGCGCAGAGCAGTGTATGGCCTGGCGGCGCAATGAACGCTTCTCTGATCCGTAATCCGTACTCGCCCTTCACCGGAATATTCTGCAAGTTCGGGTCGGTCGAGGAGAGACGCCCGGTCGCCGCGACGGTCTGATTGAGCGAGGTATGGAGCCGCATGGTTTCCGGATTCACCAACTCTGGTAGTGCATCCACATAGGTAGACTTGAGTTTACTGAGGCTTCGATAGTTCACAATCTGCGCGGGCAATTCATGCTGCGTAGCCAGATGCGTCAGGGTGTCTTCATCGGTCGAGTAGCCGGTCTTGGTTTTCCTGATCGGTTTGAGTCCCAATTTTTCGAACAGCACCGTAGCAAGCTGCTTTGGCGAGTTGATGTTGAACTCGCCGCCGGCCGTCACGGCAATAGTCTCCATGATCTTGTCGAGATCCCGCTCTAACTCTTTGCTGAGTACATGCAGCCCCTCGACATCCAATAAGAAGCCATTCCGCTCGATCTCCGCCAAGACCAGCACCAGCGGCATTTCCACATCGGTGAAAAGGGTGAGGCTCCTCTGTTCCGACAATCGTTCCGTCATGGGCTGGGCGAGCTTGGCCAGCACCGATGCCCCCTCCGCTGCCTCCTCTCGTGATCCTTGGTCCTCGTCATCAAACAGGGATTGCGGTGCGGCGTTGTTCTTCTGCCCGGTCCCAAGCCGATGGTCCAGCACTTCCAGCGCGATGGTCTCAAGTTGGTGATCGCGGCGGTTGGGATTGAGCAGATAGTCCGCCACCATGGTGTCCAGATAGGGGCCTGCGAGAGTTAGACCGATGCGGTGAAACACCAGCAAGGTCGCCTTCAGGTCATGGACAACTTTCGTTCTCGTGGAATCATGCAGTAACGCAATGATGGGCCGCATATAGGCGTGAACATCGAGTGGAATGAAGGCGGTCTTGTCCCCCGTAGAGAGTGCTATTCCCAGTAGACCCACCGGCGCGCCAGTCCCTGGGGAAAGCAGGCATTGCAGGCCGAGGCTACCGCCCTTCGGCAATTCCTCGACAAATCGCTGTGCGGAGGGTTCATCCTGAAGGAGTTCTGTCTTCAGCTCATTCGTCTCGGCCGGTGGGGCGGCCGACTGAAACGATTTGAGAAGTGTGGTGAATCCCAGTTCGCGTAATAAATCGATGAGCTGGTCCTGATGCGGCGGCTTCACATGATACGTTGCGGAATCGAATGTCACAGGGCTATCCAGTTGGATAGTCGCCAGCCGCCGGCTGAGACGAGCGTTCTCAGCCTGATCGATCAGCAGGGCCTTGATCCGGGGCGGCGTGACCTCTTCGACACGGCGCAAGAGGTCTTCTATCGTGCCGAACTGGGCAATCAGCTTCATCGCCGTCTTCTCACCGATGCCCTTCACGCCGGGAATATTGTCCGCCGCGTCGCCCATGAGACCCATGATCTCCACGACGCGCGCCGGCTCCACGCCGAACCGTTCGCGGCATTCCGTTTCGCCGAGCCACTTGTCTTTCACCGGATCATAGATGCGCACGTGGGGCGTCAGAAGCTGGAGCATGTCCTTGTCGCCGGTGACGATGACGACGTCGAAACCGGCCTGTTCGGCCTGGTGCGCCAGCGTGCCGATCAAGTCGTCCGCCTCATATCCGGCTTGCCGGACAGCAGGAATGTTGAGCGCATCCACCACGCGGTGGATGTAGGGAATCTGGGCGCTCATGCCTTCCGGCATCGGCGGCCGCTGCGCTTTGTAGGCCGTAAACTCCGCATGGCGCAACGTCGGACCCTTTTCGTCGAATGCCACGACGAGGCCATCCGGCTTCTTCTCCCGAATGATCTTCAGCAACGTCGTCGTAAAGCCGAGAATGGCGTTGGTCTGGAGACCTTTGGAATTATTCAAAGCCGGCAGGGCAAAGAAGGCACGATAGATATAGGCGCTCCCATCGATCAAATAGAGCGTCTTGCGGCTGGACACTGTGGTCGGCATGGGATTAAGGGCCGGGAGCTAAGGTCAAGGGTGGTTTATCGAACTTACGGCGCATGCCGTTAATGACACCCAGCAGGGTCGGTTGACCAACCATTTTCGCCTCGATCTCACGTTTTCGTGGGAAATCCATGAGCGAGACTCCGATCAGCATCGTCAACAGTCCCTGTCCAGGCAAGAAAAGCATGGCGAAACCTGCCACGAGGAACACGACGCCGACGACGTTCTTGGCGGCTAACCCCAACATGCGCAGCACCGGATGATGGTCTTTCATCCAATGGCGGGGAGTACGCGTGTCAAAATAGTCGGCCGGCAAACGGACCAAAATCAACGGGATGGCAATCAGGGAACCGACAAAACCGACGGCCGAGGCCACGGTGAGACCGATGAGCACATCGACAGGAACCCATTGCTGGACTATTGCGAGTAAGTCATCCATACGCGCCCGTATCCTAGCACGCGACCTGGGAGCACTCCAAGCCAACGGATCCGCAGCAGTGAATGTTTACGGCGCCTTTCCCGACGGGCTATAATCTCTCAATTATGTCGCGTCGTTCGTCCTTCACACCTTGGATCGGCGACTTGCTGGGGATCGCAGTCCTTGGCGTGGGACTCCTCACAAGTCCCTCCTCCGTCTATGCATCGGATGATCTTCATATTGAGATTACGAAGAAAGGCCTGGGCAAGGAGGTCGTCATCACGCAGGGAGCGCGCGAATGGTTCATGCTGATCGAGGTGACGTCGGAGAATTCCGTGGTCCTGCGGCAGGAAAAAAAGCACGGCACCTATCTCGTGGACGAAAGTGAAACGCATGACCGCCCCATGACCACAGGCGAAGTCGATGCAGCCATTACCGATTATGTGAACAGCGTCAAGACGCGCGCCAAGAAGGAGTAGCTACCGACCATGCCGGCTCAACCAAAATTCGTCATCTTCGCCCATCACGCCACCTACGATACGTTGCATCAGGTTGCAACCCTTGGCCTCACCGCCGCAGCGATGGGGAAGGACGTGATCGTGATCCTCTTGTTCTGGACGATTAAGAAGCTGGCCGAGGGAAAGATCGACGTGATCGATTTTCCGCCGGAATACGCCTCGTCGGCGAATGAAGTCGCTCGTTTGTTGAAAGAAAAGAATGTCCCGAAGATTTCCGAGATGTTTCAGGACGCAAAACACGTCGGGAAGTTCCGGCTCATCGCTTGCAGCGCAGGGCTGGAGTACATGGGCGTGGACAGTGCCGCTGTCGAGAAGAACGTCGATGAAGTCATGGGGCTACCTGCCATTATTGCGCTTACCTCGGACGCGGAAACGAAGCTCTTCATTTAGCGGGATGCTGAAAAAGCCCGCCAGCAGAGGAAGGGAGCGGCCAGGTGCCCTTCTTGCTCGCAGAACGCGCACGATGAAACTGTGCTCGTTCGATGCGCGCAGTAAAGGGCAGCCTCGGCCACTCCCTTTAAGAAAAAC
>JANNIV010000189.1:0-2520 GCA_031405355.1 Nitrospira sp. | reverse complement strand
GAGCGACTGATGCGCCATCTGCGGAGTCGGCAGCCGGGCAAACTTTGAAAATTCGTCGACCATATGCTTGAGGCTCGTCACTTCGTTGATGATCACGTTCGTGGCTTCGTCGAAGACCGTCTCGAAATCCGGTGACTTCTCAGAAAACTTCTTCCGCAACCGTTGTGCAGACAACTGGATGGGCGTCAACGGGTTCTTAATTTCGTGGGCCACCCGCCGGGCTACTTCTTGCCAGGCCGCCACTTTTTGCGCCTTGATCAACTCTGTGAGATCTTCGAATACCAGCACGATGCCGAGATCCTTATTTGCTTCGTCCTTCATGCGCGACCCATGAAGCCCGATGGTCAAATATCTTCCGTCAATTTCCATCTGGCCTTCGAGAGCCAGCGTATCTCGCTGATCGGCCAACATCCGATCATAGACTGTCTGGAACAGATCGAGTCGAAACTCTTTGAAGACCTCATTGGCCGGTCTGCTATGAAATCGATCCGCTGCAAGCCCAAGGATTCGTTCGCCGGACGGATTGAAATTCGTGATCAGCCCGTTTTTATCGATGGAGAGCAGGCCTGCGGCGATCGTCTCGACCACCGTTTCGATGTAGGCACGGCGGCGATCGAGTTCGAGATTGCTGTGGCGTAGCGAGATATTTGCCTCTTCAATCTCGGACTTGCTCCCTTGCAGATCCGACGTCATACGGTTGAATGAATCGATTAACGTGCCGATTTCATCGGTCGCCTTGGCCTCGATCCGGACGGAGAGATCCCCTTGGGCAATGGCCTCTGTCGCTTCAGCTAACTGCTGAATGGGCACGGTGATACCCCGCGCAACATAAAACCCAAACCAGGTCGCCCCGAATAAGATGAGCACTGTGATGACGGCAACAAAGAGATAGGCCCCGGCCTTGATCGGATTTTTCATGGCTTTGGTCTGCTTGTACTCGTCGTACTGATGGCCGATCCCTTCCATCTTTGCCAGCAACGATTCAGGCACATAGGCCTCCACCACGACCACGCCGCCGATCTCGCCGCCGCCTCCGCTTGCCGCGATAGGGGCGGCAGCCCGCACTAAGCGCCCGGTTTGTGCCTCTTGTACCGCATTGACTTCCTGCTTCCCGTTGATGACTTGGAGCACGAGTTGGCCGATCGGCAGATCGAGAGCTGATGAGGGCACGTCGAGATCAAGCGCCTTGGTGAGGGTTTCCATTTTGGCCGAGAAGACTTCAATGCCTGCCACGCCGAACTCAGCCCGTTTGCGCGCCATGGCAGCCACCAGGAGATCCCGCTGTTCCGCCAGCAACATATCTTCTCTGTAGATTTCATGACTGATCGCTCTGGCACTGTTTACGGCTAGGGTAATATGACCGGCATGCTGCATCCGCGCCACGTCATAGGAATCCCGCATGACCTGCTCGATTTCATCGCTGAACCAGACATCTACGGCCTTATTCACCAGCCCGCTTGCGACCAGTGCAAGGAGTACCGTCGGGATGAGCGAAAAGCCGATGAAGGCTGCCACCAACTTCGTTCGAAATCCGGACCCGAATAGTCGATGCCGCCGCTCGAAATAGGCCTTGATGAGGTTGCGGGAGAGCAGCAGCAGAAGGACGACAAATCCGATCAGATCGAGGTTGAGGAGCAGGAGCACGAATGCGTAGCTGGTGGTCGGCAGAAAGGAATCTGTTTCCTCGCCGCCGGGAGCCACGACTTGGGAGTAGTAAAAGGTCAGAGCCAGACAGGGGAGCAGCAGAATCAGGACGATCCAGACCGGGCGCAAATGCATCTTTCCAGGTTCCGGCTCCGGGGCAGGTCTGGGTAGCCGTGAGGATCGGCCAGCGCCAGCAAGAGTCGGCGTGATTCTGGGCATGGAATCACGGTTCGGGTTTGTTCCGGGAAGAGTGTCTATGTCTTTGTTGATATCGTTCACATCCGGCATTCCCGATTGTCGGTGTCACATGAGTATGGAAGAAAGAATATTCACAGGCACGTTCGGGGTCGACAGGCGGCAGGGGGTACTACTCTCCTTCGCCAGAATACCCCCGCTCGGAAGAGCGGGGCATGAATGGCGAGGAGAGCCCTCCGAAGCTTTAGCGAAGGAGGGCTACGGCTACGGAGAGTTCCGCATTCCTAATAGGATGCCCCGCGCGGGAGCGCTGGGAGCTTCACTACTTGGCAGCCAAACTCACGTACTTCATCCGAAGGGCGTAGAGCATATCCCGCAGCACCGCTTGTTCTTCCGTCGTGAGATTGCCCTTGGTCTTCTCTTCCAAGACCGAGAGCAAGTCGATAATGTCTTTCGCTTGCGGCAGATTCGGCGGCAAAGGAGGCTGCTGGGGATCCAGCTGTTCCCCCATCAACATCATCGAAGAGCTGCCCAGTGAAATGACGAAGGATGAAAAGGTGACGGGAATGCCTGAACCCTGGTGAGGATCGGGGGGTGCCGCTTCCTCGTGGGGCTGTACACCCGACGTGGCAGGCGAAGTAGCGGAGGGACGGTCGGGTCCACTCCCGCCCCGCCGATCCC
>JANNIV010000188.1:0-20690 GCA_031405355.1 Nitrospira sp. | reverse complement strand
CTGTTCATGCAGCGATACCACCCCATGGGCGCGTTAGCGCCGAGAGATATCGTGTCCCGTGCAATCTTGGCGGAGATGGCGGCGACGAAAGCCCGTCATGTCTATCTTGATGTCACTCACTTGGGAGCGGAGTTTGTGAAGCGGCGATTCCCGACGATTTATGCCACGTGCCTTCGCTATGACATCGACATTACGGAAGAATGGATCCCTGTGTCTCCGAGCGCACATTATATGATGGGTGGGGTCTGGACTGATCTGAACGGTGCGACAACAGTCCCAGGGCTTTTTGCCGCCGGGGAGGTGGCCTGTAGCGGTGTGCATGGAGCGAATCGTCTGGCGAGCAATTCCTTGCTCGAAGGACTGGTGTTTGGCGTACGCGCGGCATTAGCAGCCGTGGCGTTTGCAGATAGGCACGAGCGTCCTATACTGTCGTCTCAGGAGTCTACGCTTCGAGCAGGCCAATTCGGTACATTGGAGGATGCGGAAAAGTTGCGAAGCTCACTCAGGCGGACGATGTGGGGACAGGTCGGCGTCATTCGCTCAGGGGAGTCGCTTATCCGGGCTTGTGCGCAACTGTCCCGGTGGGCTCAGCTCGTGACCCAGCCATTTGCAAGCCGAGCCGCGCTGGAGGTGAAAAACATGGTGCAGGTGGCGCAATGCGTCGCGGAGGCTGCCTTGTGGCGAGAGAATAGCGTCGGGGCGCATTACCGGTCAGATTTTCCAGAGGTCAAGCGGGCCGGTTGGCAGCAGCACAGTCGCCTATCGAGCGGGGAAGTCGTTAGCGGGAAGAGATCTCAGAAATCTCGGGGGTTGCTGTTGTCTCTGCGGGGGCGTATTGGCTGACCGGACGTTCCATGATGACGCCATCGCGGACCAGGAATGTGCGGTAGTATCGGAGGACCTTCCGAACGTATTGCCGGGTTTCATCGAACGGGGGAAGTGCCTGATACCGTTCGACTGCATTCTCTCCGGCATTGTAGGCCGCCAAGGCGAGCGGTAAATTTCCATGGAACCGGTTGAGCAGTTGGCGTAAGTACTTGGCCCCTCCACCCACATTATCGTCCGGATCATACATATCACGCACGTCCATACGTACGGCTGTCTGCGGCATCAACTGCATCAGGCCAATAGCGCCGGCGCGAGAAACCGCCCGTGGATCGAAGTCCGATTCAGCTTTGATGACGGCTCGGATCAACGCGGGATGAAGCTGTTGTCGCGAAGAGTGCCGGCGAATGACTGGCTCAAGTTCTTGCTCGGACAAAGTGGCGTGGAATTGGCTGGACTCGATCTCAATTTTTTGATAGCGCGAGTCTGACGGGACGTTGGTGAGGGAGATCGAACCGTCGCGCCCGATGAACTGGTAAATTTCCGCCTTGGTCGTCGGTACGGAGAAGGCTAGTGAGCCAACCCCTGCGATCACCGTCGCGGTGAGCCCAATGGCAGCGTGCCGCCGCAGAGATGTCATTATGAGAGAAGAGATGTTGTGCATGGTTGCAACGATACCAGTCTGCCACTGGGTGTCAAGAAAAAGCATGTCTTGTGCCCGGTGCCAGCAGTAAAATAGCACGAAAAAACAACGGGATCTGTGGGGGTGTGGGATGGCTAGGGTTCTAAATAACGCGTTCGATTGGCCATAAATAGTCCGTGGAGCTGATGGGTGAGAGGTCCAGGGGTTCCATTCCCAACCGGATGTTCATCCACCATGGTGACCGGCATCACTTCCATACTTGTGTTGGTGAGAAAACACTCGTCTGCCTTTAGGAGCGCCTCGATGCCGAAATGTCCTTCGTCAATCGGGATCTGTGCTTCTTGCGCGAGGCGCAACACGATGTCTCGCGTGATTCCGTCCAGTAGGCCGCAGTCGAGTGCCGGGGTGCAGAGCCGGCCTGCTCGGACAAAAAAGAGATTGCTGACGGTGCATTCCGTCAGATGTGACTCCCAATTGAGCAGAATACTGTCGAAAGCGCCTGCAGCGATCGCTTCCCGTTTGGCCAGGATGTTGTTCAGAAAGTTGGTGGCCTTGATCTGGGGCGAGAGCGCACTGGGTAGGTTCCGTCTCGTTTTGGCAACGATCAACTTTACGCCGGTTCGGTACAGCTGGGGAGGAGGAGGCTGAAGCGGTTTGGTCATGATCACCACGGTGGGGGTAGGGCACAGGGCTGGATCAAGCCCGATGTCGCCGGCCCCTCGGGAGATGGTGATGCGAAGGTACGCGTCGGTGCGTTCGTGCCCAACGTCATTTCGTGTCATCGCTTCGTGGAGGAGCGTCGGCCATCTGTCCTCACGAATGGGGATAGCCAGGCCGATCGCGTCCGCAGACCGTCGAAGCCGGGCAAGATGTTGGTCTCGCATGAAGATTCGGCTCCCGTAAGAGCGAAGCGTTTCATAGACGCCATCGCCATAGAGGAAGCCATGATCGAAGACGGAGACGACGGCCTCCTCTTCTTTCACGAACCGATCATTGAGATAAATCCACATCTGTTAGATCTGTTGTAGTGCGCTGAAAAATGCCTGGGCCTTCTGGAGGGTCTCCTCGTATTCCTTGGCCGGATCGGAGTCGGCAACAATTCCGGCACCGACCTGCAAGTACCCCTTTCCTGCACACCATACCAAAGTTCGAATCACGATATTGAGATCGAGATCGCCATTCCAGCCGATGTACCCAAACGATCCGGTGTAGGGGCCACGGCATACCGGTTCCAGCTCTTCGATAATCTCCATGCAGCGAATCTTCGGCACGCCCGTGATGGTGCCTCCAGGAAATAACGCCCGAATCAGATCGAAGGGTGTGGCGTCAGGCTTTAAGGCGCCGCTAATATTGGATACGATGTGGCTGACGTGGGAGTATTGCTCAATCGCCATGAATTCATCGACCTGCACGCTGCCGTATTGGCAGACGCGGCCCAGGTCGTTTCGTTCGAGATCGACGAGCATGAGGTGTTCTGCTCGCTCCTTTTCATTCGCAAGCAATTCGCCGATGAGGCGTTGATCGTCACGCTTGTCGAGTCCGCGTGGTCTGGTTCCGGCAATCGGTCGCGTATCCGCCTGCCGGTCGTGCAAGCGGACCAGCCGTTCGGGTGAGGAACTGATCAACGTGACATCGTCGAAGTGCATAAGCCCTGAGAAGGGCGAGGGGTTGACAGCTTGTAGCCGTCGATAGAGCTCCTGCTCGTAGGGCTGTCGATCTGTGCCATCGTGATAGGCGCTGGGAGGTTGCAGGGTGAATCGATGCGACAGGTTGGCCTGGTAGATGTCTCCAGCTGCAATGTACTCTTGGCAGCGTAGGACTCGATCGAGGTAGGCCTCCCTGGTTTGGTCGGGGTGAAAGGCCATCTGATTGAGGAGAGGGAGATTCTTGAGGGGGGCGGGCCTTCCGCCCAATCTGGCTTCGCACTCAGCCAGCCGGTCTAAGCCCTCGTGATAGAGCTTCTCGCGGGGCTCTCCTAGAAATCGTTCCATGGGTGGAAAAAAAATAATCTGTAGACGATCGGTTTGATGATCGATTGCGGTGATGAGGTCGTACAGGCCGAATTGCAGATAAGGCAGCTGCAGATCGTCTTTGGCCATGGATGGGAGCGTTTCAAATTCGCGCACGAGGTCGTAGCTGAGGTAGCCGACGGCTCCGCCAAAAAAACGGGATAGGCCTGGAGGAGGCTCTATTGGGGGGGCAGCGAATAGGCGGCAGAGGGCTCCAAAGGGATCTTGCGAGAAGTATTCGCGTCCTTCGTGGGTGCGAAGGACGGCCTGTCCTTGTCGCCCAGTTAACACTGCAAAGGGGTTGCTCCCTAGGAATGAAAAGTGGTTCCCGCCATCGGTGCCATTCCCACTGTCGAGGAGGAACGATGGCTGAGAGGGGGATGCAATCAGACGGTACAACTCAAAGGGTGTCCTTCCTTGGCCGTCCAGCGAGAAGACCAGGGGCTGTGGAGGCCCACTAAGGAATGATGGTTGGGAGAAACGAGTCATGGGTAAACGTATAACGCTCTACAATAGGCCGCGCTCACTATACCCCACTGTTTCGGCTGTGTCACAGCACATAGTTGACTTGACAATTTCATCGTGATTCTGCTTGAATTGCGCGCCCGCCATCGGCAGAGTCTTTGCGACATGGGCTGCATTGCACTCTCCTCCGTGGGTACCACATGCCCCCTTCACAAGATCCATTGTACGCCGGGCTTGGCCAAGCGGTTCGGATCGCAACAGATCTGCTCGCTGCGCTGATTGTCGGAGGAGGATTGGGGTGGGTCTGTGACACCTACCTCTTTGATTCTACCCCTTGGGGGATGGTTGGGGGTCTTGTGTTGGGTGTCGTGACAGGGATCAGGAATGCGTACCGGTCAGCGCAGCGGTGGCCAAAGACGTAACGTCGTTCAATAACGAAAGTACGAAAGAGCATGGAAGAAAGCCCGCTTCACCCATTCGAACTGCATGACTGGATCCCGATTTCGCTTGGCGGGTTGGATATTTCCATCAATAAGGCCGTTGTCATGATGTGGGTGGTCGTGGCCCTGGTGACGGTGTTCATGGTGATGGCAGGATCGGCGCGCAAGCTGGTGCCCGGGAAGTTGCAGAGCCTGGCGGAGATCATGGTGGATTTTATTCGCAGCATGATCATGGATACGATGGGCAAAGAGGGGATGCGATTTTTCCCTCTCATCGCCACCCTGTTTCTCTTTATTCTCTTCTGTAATCTTATCGGGATGATCCCCGGCAGCTACACCGTGACGAGTCAGATTATCGTGACGGCCGTGTTCTCTTTCCTGGTGTACGGGCTCAGCTTGGTCCTGGGATTCTTGTTGCACGGGGTAAAGTACTTTGGCGTTCTCGTTCCGCCTGGTACGCCCGGATGGCTGGTGCCATTGATGATTCCGATTGAGATAATGAGTCAGGTGGCGCGGCCCATATCACTGGCCGTTCGGTTATTTGCGAATATGACGGCGGGCCACGTGCTGCTGGGAGTCCTGTTCGGCATGGCGATCAGTGGTGGACTGTTGATTGGGTGGTTGCCTTTTGCGTTCACGATTGCGATAAATGGATTGGAAGTCGGTATCGCGTTCATTCAAGCCTATATTTTTACGATGTTGACCTGCGTCTACTTAGGGGACGCATTTCATTTGCATGGCGATGATGGCCATGCGCACTGACAGGCTGCCGAAAATGCTCTCCAGTAGCGTTCTCAGTCGCCGTCACCCTTCGACGGACACAAGCAGTACGCCGAAGGGTGTTCGTTCCTTGCGGCCTTACCGGAGGACATGTCGAGCAGCCAGTTCGGAGTTGCAGTGAGCTTTTATTAAAGGAGGATAGACAACAATGGATTCAGCAGCAGCAGGGTTGATAGGCATGGGATGTGCTGCGGCAGGGTTTGCCGGAGCAGGGGTAGGGATCGGCTACATCTTCGGGAAGATGATTGAAGTGGTGGCGCGCCAGCCGGAAGCGGAAGCCCGCGTCACAAAGTATATGTGGATCGGGTTCGCGCTGGTGGAAGCCATCGCGCTGTACGGCCTGGTCATTGCTTTCATCATCATGGGTTTTCGGAAATAAACGGGCTCCAGGGGTAATGGGATAATGGGGTACCCCCATACACCCTTACCCTTCTACCCCGGGGAGTTGTTATGCCGCAGTTTGAATCTCACTTTTTCTCTTCCCTGATTTTCTGGGAAGTCGTGTCGTTCGCGATCCTCTTCTTCGTGCTCTACAAGTTTGCCTTTCCCGGCATCTTGGGCATGCTGGAGGAACGGGAAAAGAAAATTAAGGACAGTCTCGATCAAGCTGAGCATCACCGGTCTGAGGCCGAACGGAAGCTCAAGGAGTACGAGGCCAAGCTAAACATGGCTGCGAAAGAGGCGGACGGAATTCTGGCTGCCGCAAAGGAACGGGCGCAACGGCTCTTGGAGGAAAATGAGCAGCGGATGACGACCGAAGCCGAGCGGATCAAAGGCGATGCGACGCGTGAAATCGATCATGAGCGTCGCAAGGCGATTCAGGATATTCGTGCTCAAACCACCGAGTTGGCTCTGATGGTTGCCGAGAAAGTTGTGCAGCGAAGTCTGAATGAAGCGGACCACCGAAAATTTGCAGATGAGGCGCTTGAAGCTTTGTCTAAATCCTATCAACGGTAACTCTCGGACCGGGCGGGGTCAGCTCAGGCTGACCCCGCCTGATCTGTATCCTTCTAAATCCACACAGACAAAGCGAAACCCGGCCTTGCGGAGACGGGCACTGATGTGCGCGCGCAGGTCTGGCTGATTCAGCCGAGAAAAGTCCTCTGCTCCGACCTCGATTCGCGCCAGCTCTCCGTGCTCCCGCACACGTACATGACGAAATCCCTCAGCCTGTAGAATCTCTTCAGCCTGCTCCACGCGACGGAGGCTCTCGATCGTGATCGGAGTGCCGCGCGGAATTCTTGAAGAGAGGCAGGCCGCTGCCGGCTTATCCCAATTCGAGAGTCCTAAAGCCTGGGCGAGTGCCCGTACGTCGGACTTGGAGAGGGAGGCTTCGACCAGCGGGCTCCGAACTCTCCACTCGCGTGCGGCTTTGATTCCTGGCCGATCGTCACCGAGATCGTCGAGATTCGTCCCATCTACAACCCATCGGCTTGCTCGCGGCTCGCGTAGTCCATCCAGTAATTGATACAGGTCGGTCTTGCAATGGAAGCAGCGGGCTGCATCGTTCTGCACAAAGGCGGGGATATCGAGTTGATCGGTATGGACGAGTTCATGCCGCGCGCCGATCTCCAAGGCCACCTGCTTCGCACCGTCGAGTTCGATCGTGGGAAACGTCGGAGAGACAGCAGTGACGGCCAACGCCTGTGCACCGAGTTCCTCCTGGGCAATTTTCAAGACGACGGTGCTGTCGATGCCGCCGGAGTAAGCGACCAGGACAGACTGCATATTCAAAATCGCCTGGCGGAGTGTCACGAGCTTACGGTTGAGGGATTCGGTCATCATGTTGAGTTCCTACGCTGTTGCCTAGCGCTTGACCTTGGCTTTGGCGATGTTGCCCACTACCACTAAGGCGTATCGTTTGGGGTCTAGATACTGTTTGGCGACACGCTGCACGTCTTCCTTCGTGACCCGCTCTATCCATTTTGGGTATTGCGTAAAGTATTCGAACCCCAGACCGTAAAACTCCACTTGGGCGAGCACCTGCGCGAGTTTTGCAGTGGAATCAAACCGTAAGGGAAAGCTGCCGATCAAGAATGATTTGGCCTCGGACAATTCCTGGTCGGATACGGGTGAGTCGCGAATCGACTTGATTTCCGCCAGGACGCCGGTGATGGCTTGATTCGTCGTCTCCGTCTTGGTTTGGAGGTTGACCCAGAAAGAACCGGGCATCAACCGAGCGTCGAAGTGGCTCATGATCCCGTAGGCCAATCCCTGCTTGTCCCGAATCGAATCCATCAAGCGGGAGGAAAATCCACCGGCCCCCAGGATGTAATTCATCACCGTGACCGAATAGAAATCCTGGTGCGCACGCGGAAGACCCCCATGGCCAAGTACGATAGTGGATTGGGTGAGATCCTTTTCGATGAGCTGGACCGTTCTCCGCTCGACAGGCGCGGGCTTTTTCGTGCTCCGTGCTGTCGACGTCCCTTGTTTCCAGGTTTCAAAATGGGTCTGCACCAGTGTGGTGGCCTGTTCAAGCGTCACGTCGCCGACGATGGTCAGGATGATTTGGGAGGGGGAATATTCCCGTCCATAGAAGGCTTGCACATCGGCCAGAGTGATCTTGGCAAGCGTTTCTTCCGTTCCATTGACAGGCCAGCGGTAGGGGTGTCCGTGGAAGACGAGCTGATTGAAGGCCTTCATGGCGATATGGCCAGGGTCATCGTTGTCGCTTGCCATCTCACCCAGAAGTTGGGTGCGAATCCGTTCAAATTCCTGCTTATGAAACGCGGGGCGTTGCAGCATGTCCGCGAGCAGGGTAAATCCGAGGTCGATGTCTTTTTTGAGTACGCGGGCGGAGGCGGTGGTGAAATCCTCTGAGGCTTTGGCTTCCAGGGTTCCGCCGACGAAATCGATTTGCTCCGCCTGCTGTTTTGACGTACGTGTAGTTGTTCCTTCGTCCAGGAGGCTAGCGACGAGGTTCGCGAGGCCTGCCTTGTCGGAAGGATCCTGTGCAGAACCAGCCTTGATCAGCGCGTGGATTTCTACGATAGGAAGGAAATGTTGCTCAAGGACGAGCACCGTGATGCCGTTTGTCGTCACAAATTTTGTCGGCGCAATCTCTGCTGCCGCACTGGGGCCGCTTGCCAAGAAGTAGGCGCAGAGTCCCATCACGAAGATCTGGAGAGCCAGTCGTTGAGGCGCGATAGGCAATCGTCTCGCCGTTGGCATGATTAGGGTTTCCCCTGTTGCGCCGCGGTGGAGGGTGTTTCTGGTTGTTTGGGTGGCACGGGAATCAATGTGCCGACGGTCCGATTGTCTTCCGTCAAATAGTGGCGGGCGACATGTTGGATATCTTTGGCCGTCACTGCACGAATCCGTTCGACAAACTGGTCGATTTTCCGCCACCCGGCGCCGACGGATTCAGCCTGCCCGAGTAACATGGCATGCCGGAAGTTGGAGTCCTGCTCGAAGATATGGGTGGCTTCAACCTGGTTCTTCGCCCGTTGAAGTTCTTGCTCTGTCGGCGGATCGGCCTGGAGGCGTTTGATCTCTCGGTGAAGGGCTTCTTCAACTGCCTCCGGTCTTTGGCCCGGGCTCACGAGGGCATAGAAGTAGAAAAGTCCAGGATCGGTCTGCAGTAAGTTGTATTCTGCTCCAACCGCGAGCGACGATTTTTGCTCATACACGAGGCTCTGGTACAGGCGTGAACTTTTCCCATGCGACAGAATTGAATCCAGAATGTCGAGAGCGTACGAGTCTTCGCTCGTAAAGTTCGGCACGCGATAGCCCATCATGACGAAAGGGACTTGTGCATCTCGCTTGAGGAGGAAGCGGCGTTCACCTTTTTGTTCCGATTCCATGGTGGCAATCAGCTTGGGTTCCGGCCCTCGCGGGATCGGCTCGAAAAGCTGCTTGATCGTGGTGAGCAGGCTGTCGGCTTTGATATCGCCCACCACGACTAGGGTTGCATTATTGGGTGAGTAATAGGTGTCGTAATGTCGTTGTAAGTCATCCAGGGTCATTGCATCCAAGTCGCCAAACCAGCCGATCACCGGCCAATGGTACGGATGACTGAGATAGGCTTGGGCGAAGAGCGCCTCGACGAGCGCACCTTGGGGGTCGTCCTCTGCGCGAAGGCGTCGTTCTTCCTTCACGACTTCTCGTTCCGTCGCCAACTCCTTCGTATCGAGCAGAAGTCCTTGCATGCGATCGGCTTCAAGCTCCAGGGCCAACTCGACACGGTCGGCTGCGAGATTCTCGAAGTAGGCAGTGAAGTCCTGGCTCGTGAAGGCGTTGTCCATTCCGCCATTTTTCCGAATGAGACGGGAAAAAGTGCCCTTGGGATATTTCGCGGTACCCTTGAACATCATATGTTCAAGCATGTGGGATAAGCCCGCACGGCCCATGACCTCGTTGCGTGAACCGACTTTGTACCAGACCTGGACCGTGGCAACCGGAGCTTTGGGGACTTCAACTAACAGAACTTTCATTCCATTGGAGAGGACGAACTCACGAGGTTCGGTTGCGACAGCGGGCGATGTGAAGGCAAAAACGAGACTGGTTGCGGCAATCAACCAGGGAATTTGCATGCTGTGTCGAAAATTGAGCCAGGTCATGTTTGGGCGGTGCGCACGTTGCATGCTAGCAACGGGGTTCAATTTGTGTCAAGGCATGTTCTGCGTATTGGGGTGCGAGATTGCCTAATTGGCCGCAAGCGCCAAGGACGTCGCGCCCCCGACTCTTACGGACGAATACGTCAAGGCCCGCCTGTCGCACAATGGTTTGAAAGGCTGAAGTGTCGGCTTCCGATGGACGGCGAAAAGGATTCCCGGGGAATTCATTGAATGGAATCAAATTGATTTTGCACGCGATCCCACGGACGAGCTTGATGAGCCGGCGAGCATCATCGGCGTGATCATTCACCCCGGCCAGCAGTACGTACTCGAAGGTGAGTCGGCGGGTCGGCGGCAAGGGGTAGCGGCGGCAGGCGGCGAGCAAGGTTCTGAGCGAGGCGATCCCATTGACCGCCGGCATCAGGCTGGCGCGCTGGTCGTCCGTCGTGGCATTCAGCGAAATAGCCAGATTGACGCCGAGTGGCGCGATATCTTTCAATCGCGCCGCCAGACCTGCAGTTGAGACCGTGATGCGTCGCGGTGACCATCCAAGTCCCCATCGTTTATTGGTGAGCCGACGAATGGCTTCTGACAAGGCCTCCATGTTGGCCAACGGTTCGCCCATCCCCATAAAGACGAGGTTGGTGATTCGTTCGCTGGAGTCGAGGCGATCTTGGGCGGTCAGCACCTGCTCCATGATTTCATGTGGCTTCAAGTTACGTTTCAATCCCATCGTACCGGTCAGGCAGAATCCGCAATCTAGCGTACAGCCGACCTGCGTCGATACGCAGAGGGTTAAGCGGTTTTCGTCTGGAATCAGCACCGTTTCGACGGTGAGCCCATCGCTGAGCGTGAGTACGAGTTTTCTTGTGTGATCGATTGAACGAAAGACCGTACAGCCTGTGGCACGCGGAATCGTGGCTTGCGAGGCCAGTGCCGTTCGCTCCGCTTGGCCGAGGTCCGTCATCTGGTTGATGTCTTTGGCTCGACGTTGATAGAGCCACCGCATAATCTGACCGGTTCTGTAGCGGGGCCATCCGAATTGCTGCACGAGCCGGCCCATCCCTTCTTCATCAAGGGCCAGAAGATTCGCGGGAACTGTGTGTGAAGCGAGGGAGTCTCGTTCGTAATCCATGAGGGCAGCCTACCACAGCCTTAAAAAATGGAACAAGGTATAGGATGAGGGTTTGCTGGCAACAGGGGCGGCACACTGTTATATATGTTACAGATCGAGAGGGAGACGACGGGTGCGAGACTATCCACGTCAGCGAGTCATTCGAAACCTATTCCTTGCCACCGCTATTGGTTTCTGCGGGTTTACGCTGCTTCCCACCCAGGCATTTCCCAGCTCTGCCTCTCCGTTGATACTGGGTGATGGTGATAATTGCGAGAGGATGGAAGATTGCTTTCAAGCTGCCGCACTGCCCAAGGAGCGGTTTAGCAAGGCCCTCAATAAAGAGCAAGTTTTGTCGCTCAAGCTGGAGCGGTTGCAACGACTGATGGCGCGATTCCCCGCCACAGCCTGGGCCAAACGTGCAGGTGCACTGTCAGGAGTGTTGCTCATTGAGCGGAATCCCACCGCGGCGATTCAATTTCTTCGCACGGCACAGCAAGACTTTCCGGTCTTGGATGACTATATGCGATTATGGATGGGGGAGGCGTTGCTGAATCTCGGAGAGGCCAAAAAGGCGGCGGAGATGTTCGCAAGCATTCCGCAAGCGGCGCCTGATTCTTATCTGCTGACGAAGGCTGCGTATCGAGCAGGGGAAGCGTGGTATCAAGCGTCGAGTTGTCCGGAAGCGACAGCATGGTTCGCAAAAGCGATGGAACTGAATGATAAGGAGCTGGGGGGGGCCCAGGCGCTTCTTCGGCGGGGCGACTGTCAACTGCGAAGCAACAATATCTCGGAGGGTCGTGAGACTCTGATGCAGCTCTGGGTTCGGTTTTCCTACAGTGCTGAAGCGAAAGAAGCCGAAGCACTATTGAACTCGAATCTTGGTGGCGCACCCTGGGTGGTTCAGTCGAGCGATCGGCTTGCTCGGGCTCAGGCGTATCTTGGGCAATCCTTCCATGCTGAGGCAATTGAAGAACTCCGAAAGTTTCTCGTGGCTGATCCACAGTCGCCTCGCCGCTCCGATGCGAAGCTGAAGCTCGGCATCGCGCAGGTACGGTTGAAACAATATGACCAAGCCCGCGAGACGTTTCGTGCCCTGGTGAAAGAGGGGGGACTGGAGTCTCACGAAGGGTCGGTTTGGCTTGCCCGCACCTATCTTCGGCAAGGGCAGGGTGACAAGTTGTTGGATCTCGCCCGCACGACTCAGGCATCTTCGCTCTCGACGGAGCAGAAGGGCCAGATCACCTTGTTTGCTGGGATGTGGTTGGAAGATCAGAGCCGGTTTGACGAGGCAATAATACGGTACCGACAAGTGGCAAATGTCGGTGAGCCGGCGTCTCAGCGAGCCGAGGCACGGTGGCGCGTGGGTTGGGTCCATTACCGATTGGCACAGTACCGCGAGGCTGGTGATGAACTGCGTCAACTTGCCGGTCAGCACGACAGCGACTTTGAGCCACAGGCGCTCTATTGGATGGGCCGCGCAGCCGAATTGAGCCAACAGCCTCATGCTCACGATGTATATCTTCAACTCTGTCAACGATACGTCTATACCTATTATTGCCAGCTGGCTCGCGAACGGAGCGCTAGCCCGCTGGCGGAGCCTGCTGCATCAGAACCGATGTTGGCGACTGTCCCGCTGAATGGAGGATTGGCTGCGAAGGGTGGGACCACACGCTTGGTGCCTGCCAGGGCCGAAATCGAACAGCAGTCGGCATACCGTCGGGCCATTGAGCTTAAGACGCTGGGGTTGGACTTGGACGCTACGCGTGAGTTAGCAGGGTTAACCGATCGCTATAGTCGAGACCCCGACGCGCTCATGGCGCTTGCAACGATGTTGAGCGAGATGGGTGCCTACCACCATGCGCTTCGACTTGCGAGGGCTAGGTTCCGAGATAAATTGGAGCGAACTGGCGGTGTGGTCGATCCGTCGTTGTGGAAGGCGGCCTATCCGACAGGTCTCCTTCCCACGATCAAGGGCCAGGGGGCGAGCGGTGTTGATCCCTATCTCGTGGCAGCGATTATTCGAGAGGAGAGTCAGTACGATTGGCAGGCCGTATCACGGGTCGGTGCGATCGGCCTAATGCAGGTGATGCCGGGAACTGCGAATAATGTCGCGCAGCGACTCGGACTTCCCGCGGTCGGAAGGGATGACTTGTTCGATCAAGAGACCAATATTCGGATCGGCGTCCACTACGTCGGACAGTTACTCGAACAATTTTCCGGGAACGTTGCGCTGACCATTGCTTCATACAATGCTGGGCCATTAGTTGTAACAAACTGGATGGCACAGCACCCTGGACGAAGTCAGGATGAGTTCGTCGAACTGATCCCGTATCAGGAGACGCGGCAGTATGTGAAGCGCGTATTGCGAAGTTACCGAGAATACATACGGCTAGACAAAGCCTCCTGATGCCCATTTCTTGACAAGATCTAGACAAGTTTCTATATTGAGCCACAACCTGTAGGGGATTCTTAAGGAAGAGAGTGGGGGAATGGCACTCGATCGAATGGATGCGCTTGAAAGTCGTATTAGAGATTTGGTTAAGCTTGTTCAAGAGTTGAAGAAAAAGAATGCAATGGTTGAAGAGGAATTAAGGGCCGTTCGACAGCGACTTGTGGAGAAAGATGATTCAAACCGACGGTGGGAACAAGAGCGTGTCGATATCAAGTCTCGTATAGAAAAGGTTCTCGGCGACATCGAGTTGTTGGAGTGTCTTGAAGAACGTAAGGAGGTGGCTCTTGACTAAGACTATTGACGTAGAAATCTATGGCCAACGATATGCGATTCGCGGCGAAGCGGACGAAGCTGATGTCCGGCGCCTCGCGAGCTTTGTAGATGGCCAGATGCGCCATCTCGCGGAAGGGCTGAATACGACAACCCCCTCCAAGCTCGCCGTGCTGACTGCTCTCAATTTGGCCCATCAGTTGTTCGAGCTGGAACGGAAGCGTGCTCAAGGTGAGGCGGATGTCGAGCGGCGGATGAAGTCGCTTATGGAATCGATCGAGGAGCAGGTTCCGGTCTCGCTCTTTCGCTAGATTCAACTGTAGATAGCAAGTTAACTTGTCTGGTTTTTGTAGCCCATGATCTGTCCGGTTCTTCCTCTCGCGAATTTCAGCGCTGCGCCGAAATTATGTCGCCCACCATGGCCCTAGGATCCACGATCGGGCGGGCGCTCGATCGAGGGGTCGGGGTCTTCCGGCGGCGTGAATCCGCCTCGGTCTCAATCAGCCGGCCATCTGCGTAGTAGCGGGCCAAGCACCGAGGGCCGTGGAACACGGCCAAGATCCCATCCGGATATTCATGGACACGCACCGTGACCTTCACATAATGGAACCGGTGGGGATCCTGGGGAATCTGCAGGCTCAGGCCCTGATACCGCACCGTGTTGTCCTTGGCCACGACTCGCTCCTCGTGCACACACAGGATTTCCGCGAGGGGCGTGCCGACCCACGGGATGAAGGCGGTCCCCGGTTCCGTCGCTCTCACCATAAACCGAGTATTATGCTGCGGGAGGAACCGCTCCGTCAGATACCGGTTGGCCGCCGCCCTCTCCGTGATCCCGGCCAGGGCCAACTCTTTCGGCAACCGATCCTGCAGGGTGCGGAAGGCCCGCTCCGACCGGCCCCGCGCCTCTGGCGAATACGCCGGAATGAGCGTCACCCCCAACTGCTGCAAGGCGCGATGCACCTGCGTCAGCCGAAGCGTGTCGACTTTCCCACCGGCCTCCTCCGTGTACCAGTAGGGCGAGCCCCGGTCGGCATAGAGGGAACTGAAGAGCCCCTTCGTCCCGATGACATCGTGCAGGCCACGAAAACTACTCAGGGTCCCTTCTTCCTCGACGAAGAAGGCAGAGTAGATCTCGGTGGTCGCATCATCCAACGTCACAATCAGATCCCACTGACAGCCGGGGACCCACTCATGCGTCGAGCCGTCCTGATGCAGCATCATCCCCGGCAAGGGTTTGCGCGGCCGCGTCTTGCGATGGGCGCCGCGTCGAGTGGCCCGGGTGACATGCCCTGCGGCCTGCCGGGTCTTCTTGGTCCAGCTATAGGAGCGGGTGCCGCCGTGCTCGGTCGGCCAGCGCTCATGGAAATGCTTGACGGTCCAGCCGGTGTAGCGGGTCTCATACAGCGTCACCATCCGCAGCACCTCATCGACCGGCACCGCACGAGCCGAGAGCCGGCCGATCCGCCGATCCTGCAACCCCTCGGCCCCCTCCGCGTGATACCGACCACTCCAGCGGCGAAACGTCCGCTCCGTCACGCCCAGCAGCTCGCCCGCCTCCGCCATCGTCAGGATCCGTTGCTGCCACCGCTCATAGAGCTCCTCGAACCGCATCTGTCTCACCTCCTGTAGTACCCGTGCCCGTGTCATAGTGGCCCTCCTAGAAGGACCACCCTAAACCGGACAGATCACGTGCTACAAAAACCGGACAGATGATGTGCTCTCTACATTTCGCTAGATTCAACTTGCAAAGGGCGGCCCTCTTTGTTATCGTGGCCCATGTGTGTCGGGACGTAGTGGATTCTACCATTGGGATACGAATAGGTCACGATCGAACCGGTTCAAGAATCCGGGGATATGACTCAGTCACTGCGGAATGGATGTGAGTTTTTGATGCTGGCGAAATTACGGCAGCTACAATGTGCACAACGGTTCGTCCACCTCAGGTATAACCTCTTTGAGATGTTGGGCAAGGTCATGGAGTTCATGCTGCCGTCAGGGAGTACGATTTCCGGAAACGGCCAAACGCTGGTTCCGGTTCGCACGTTGAATCCTCTCATGCAGATGGGAGCCCGACGTAGATGGACCTCGTGGAATCTGTCCTGCACGGGACGTACTCGTTATCTCGATCCAGCAAGGCATCCATCCCCGTGGAGTCCATTCTCGGACTAAGTCTGTAGCCCTCGGTTCTGGCCGTTTTCTTCTATCCCATAATCTTCCACGCCGTTCCCTTCTCATTTAAGACCGTCGAATAACCTTGTATCAAGCGAGGCTGAGAAGCATGATTCTTCTCGCCTCGAGACTGTAAAGGGGGAGTCCCAATGTCAACCTCAATTATTGCCTATCTGTTGACAGGACTTGTAGGAGGACTGCTCGGAATCGGTCTTTTTGAGCTGATTCGCCGCTCATCGGGAGCCACGAAAAAGGCACAGGAAGAGGAGCAGGCTCGCCAGGCTATACAGAATGCTCAACGGGAGTCGGAGAACATCGTTAAAGAAGCGAAACTGGAAGCGAAAGACCTTCTATTGCGATCGAAAGAGGAACTTGAGAAGGAACAGAAGGCCAAGATGGCCGAGTTTGCGAATGTCGAAAAACGTTTGCTTCAGCGGGATGAGACCATCGAGAAACGGGTCAGTGTCATAGATAAGCGGGATAGCGAGGTCCAGAAGCGAGATATGGAGCTGGCGAAGCGGGAAGAGAAGCTGGTGGGCAAGGAAGCCGCTTGTACTCGAGTGGAAAAGGAGCATCGTGAGGCATTAGAGCGCGTTGCGGGGATCACGGCCGACGAGGCGAAGAAACAGCTTATTCAGGAAATGGAAAGCCAGGCGCGGCTCGAGGCCGCTGGACATTCCAAGCGGACGATAGAAGAGGCGCGGGAGAATGCGGAGCGGGAAGCGCGCGAGATCATTACTAATTCGATTCAACGGGTGGTGCGCGATTACGTTTCTGAATCTACGATTTCTGTCGTGCCGATTCCGAACGACGCGATGAAGGGGCGGATCATTGGGCGGGAAGGGCGCAACATCCGTGCGATTGAAGCCGCAACCGGGATCGATTTGATTATCGACGAGACGCCTGAAGCCGTCATCGTGTCGGGCTTCGACCCGTTGCGTCGAGAGATTGCCAAGGTCTCGCTCGAACGGTTGATGCATGACGGGCGTATTCATCCGACGCGGATCGAGGAGATCGTCGAGAAAGTCAAAGTTGATATCGATAAACTTATGTATGACGAGGCCGAAAAAATCATCTTTGAGTTGGGGCTTTCGGATTTTCACCCGGAGTTGATCAAGGTGCTCGGTCGGCTCAAGTATCGGACCAGCTACGGACAAAATAATCTCTATCATTCGCGTGAAGCCGCGTACATCTGCGGCATCATGGCTTCGGAGCTCGGTCTTGACGTGAAGTTAGCAAGACGGGGTGCACTCCTGCACGATATCGGGAAAGCCGTCAGCCACGAAGAAGAAGGCCCGCATGCCATGCTGGGCGCTGAGATTGCCAAGAAGTACGGCGAGAGCGAGAAAATTGTGAATGCCATTGCAGGGCATCACGAACAAGTAGAGCCGATCTGTCCAGAATCGGTGTTGGTCGCTGCGGCTGAAGCGTTGTCTGCGGCTAGGCCTGGGGCGAGGCGGGAGGCCTTGGAGACCTATGTCAAGCGGCTGGAGAAACTGGAGTCCCTTGCTACGACGATCAAAGGGGTGCAGAAGGCCTATGCCATTCAAGCAGGCCGAGAAATCCGCGTCATCGTCCGACAGGAAGACATTACCGATGCTGAGTCGTTCCAACTGTCTCGGGATTTGGCGAAGAAGATTGAGCAGGAGCTGACCTATCCCGGTACGATTAGAGTGACCGTGATTCGTGAGAGCCGATATGTGGAGTACGCCAAGTGAAGGTTCTCTTCATCGGCGATATCTTTGGAGAGCCTGGGCGCCGTGCGCTGGCTCGGGCTGTTCCGCGGCTGGTGGCTCAGCGGCAAATCGACATCGTGATTGGGAATGGAGAGAATGCAGCCGGTGGGTTTGGCATCACACCGGAGTTGGCAGAAGAATTATTCGATCTCGGTCTCGCGGTGATTACAACCGGAAACCATGCCTGGGATAAGAAGGAAATTCTCGACTACTTTCCCCGGGAGCCAAGACTACTTCGTCCAGCCAATTATCCGAGCGGTGTGCCGGGCCATGGAAGTGTGGTGGTCGAGTCGGCAGGTGGGGAGCAACTTGGCGTTCTCCAGCTCATGGGGCGGGCATACATGCCGACATTGGACTGTCCGTTCCAGGTGGCCAAAAAAGAGTTGGCCGCGTTGAAGAAGCGAACGGTTGCTGTGATTGTCGATATGCATGCGGAGGCCACATCGGAGAAAATGGCGATGGGGCACTATCTGGACGGAGAGGTTGTCGCCGTAGTCGGAACCCATACGCATGTGCAAACTGCCGATGATCAGATTCTTCCGAAGGGAACTGCGTATCTGACGGATATTGGGATGACCGGTCCACTCCACTCCGTCATCGGAGTGAAGAAAGAGTTGGCGATCGAAAAGTTTCTGACTGGGATGCCACGGCGCTTTGAAGTGGCGTCGGGTCCCTCCGTCTTTTGCGCCGTGCTGCTCGAACTTGATGCGCGTCTTGGCAAGGCGTTGTCGATCGAACGAATTCGTATCATCGATTAAAGGAGACTCACCACGAGCCTTCCCAGTTTTCCCGACCTCTTCTCTTCAGCCCCCCCCCCGAAACGAATATTCACTGTTTCGGAGTTAACGGGGTTGCTTCGCACCTCAATCGAAGAACAATTCTCCGACATTTATTTGGAGGGTGAACTCTCCAATCTCCGCGTTCCTGGATCGGGACACGTCTATTGCACGATCAAGGACAAGACAAGTCAGATTCGGGCGGTGCTGTTCCGTTCTGCAGCTATACGATTGCGCTTCGCTTTGCAAGAGGGGATGCAGGTGATCGTGCGAGGGAGGCTTACGGTCTACGAGCTGCGAGGGGAATATCAGATTGTGCTGGATGCGGTGGAGCCGAAAGGAATCGGCGCATTACAGCTTGCATTTGAGCAATTAAAGGAACGATTGGCGTCGGAGGGACTGTTCGATCAGGACAGAAAGAAATCGATCCCGGCATTTCCTCGGACTGTGGGCGTGGTAACGTCACAGACCGGCGCAGCCATTCGCGATATCTTGGCAGTTCTTCGGCGGCGCTGGCCGACGATTCATATTCTAATTGCCCCGGTTCAAGTCCAGGGAGAGAGTGCCGGGCGTCAAATCGCTGAGGCGCTGGCTCATTTGAATGACTGGGGTTCGGTGGATGTCATCATTGTTGGGCGAGGCGGAGGATCGTTGGAGGATCTCTGGAGTTTCAACGAAGAAATCGTGGTGCGTGCTATTGCCGCATCCCATGTCCCGGTGGTGTCGGCGGTTGGGCATGAAATCGATGTGACGCTTGCTGATTTCGTCGCAGACCTCCGGGCTCCGACGCCCTCGGCAGCAGCGGAGGCTGTGGTTCCGGTGTTGGCCGAGGTTGTGGAACGATTGCGGGAGCTGACGGTCCGTACGGGGCAGGTGATGCTCCGGCATTGTGCCTTCGAACGGCAGCGTCTGGATGCCGGCATTCGAGGGGTGACGGATGTACGCTTCCGCCTCCAGGAAGCGGCACAACAGACGGACGATATGGTCGATCGATTGCGAGAAATGGTCCAACAACTGCTTACGTCTGGGCGTGAACGGGTTCACGAGGCGCGCCGCGATCTATCTGGGCTCAACCCTATGCTCGCGATCAAGCAAGGCCTGGCGACAGTCCCGCAATACTCGAAGCGCCTTGAAGGGCAGATGGGAGTCATGTTGGCGCAGCATCGTCACCGGATCTACGCGACGCTGGCACAGCTCAATACCCTGAGTCCCTTGGCGATTCTTGGGCGTGGCTACAGTATTCTTCAAACAGTACCGGCTGGCCAGATTCTCCATCGAGCGAACGACGTGGAAGTCGGACAGGAGTTGGAAGCTCAATTGGCAAGCGGGCGACTGAATTGCACTGTCACGCGGGTGTTTAATGATTCCTCAGTTTAAAATCGTTGTGTGGTTGAGTATAATGGGCTTTCATTTCCTTAAGAAACGAGGCGTGTTGTGGCAGTAGTGAAATTTGAACAGGCAATGGCCCGGCTGGAAGCCATTGTTGGTGAGTTGGAAAAAAGCGATCTTCCTCTAGACGAATCGCTCAGGATATTCGAGGAGGGGATTCGCCTGTCTAAGAATTGTCTCAAGATTTTAGAAGAAGCCGAGCATAAGGTAGAAGTGCTTGTGCAAGATAAGAACGGCAAGAAACGAATTCACGCCTACTCTTCAGACAACGAAGCCGACGAATCGTCCTCCTAGGCCCCCAGTGGTGGCCTCTATTTCTGTCCATGCCGTGATGAGCGGTTTTTCCAGTCGATATGGCATCCCCTTCTCGTATTCACAAAGAGCGGTTAGATCGTGTGCTTATGGTTTTGGGCATGGTGCCGAGTCGAGAAGCTGCGGCCAGAACGGTTTTGGCTGGTGGAGTATTGGTTGATGGGATCATGGTGGATAAGCCCGCGAAGTTGGTGTCGCTAGATGCGCGGATCGAGATCGTCCAGCCAGCCTTGTTTGTCAGCCGATCGGGCGACAAATTGGCTGCGGCGCTTGATGCCTTTCATATTGACCCAAAAGGGGCAATCGGTTTGGACGTCGGGTGTTCGACCGGCGGATTCACCGATTGTTTATTACAGCGGGGAGCTACCCGCATTTATGCCATCGACGTGGGATATGGACAATTTGAATGGAGGCTCCGTAAAGATTCGCGTGTTGTCTTGCTCGAACGGACCAACATTCGGTATGTTGACCGTACAACGGTTCCTGAGCCGATCGACCTGGCGGTGATCGATGTGTCTTTTATTTCTTTGACGCTGGTACTACCCGCGATCATCCAACTACTCAATAGCTCCGCATTGGTCGTAGTGTTAGTGAAGCCACAGTTTGAAGTCAGTAAGGGGCAGGTGGGGAGAGGGGGAATCGTGCGAGATGATGCGTTGCGCAAGGCGGTGACTGAGAAGGTCATTGCCTGTGCCGCTCATTTGGGGCTTCAGCTGAAAGGCGTGCTCGATTCTCCCGTGATAGG
>JANNIV010000187.1:0-3712 GCA_031405355.1 Nitrospira sp. | reverse complement strand
CTATTTATTCTGCCGATCGAACTCCTTCACCACCTGATCGGTCACATCCAACGCGGGCTGATGATAGAGCACGATCTTAATCGCCGCCTCGCTCCCCTTGTCGATTACTGCGGTGAACCCGTTCTTCTCTCCCACGGCTTGCGCGGCCGCTTGCACTTTCTTCGAGTATTCCGCCACCATTTCACGTTGCTTCTGCTGAATCTCGCGATTGAAGTCAGCCATGCGACGTTGATAGGCGTCCAACTTGACCTGGAACTGACCCTGCTTCTCTTGCTTCGCGCTGTCGGACAATTTTCCGTCTTGAATCGCCTGTTGCAACTCCTTCAGTTCTTGATCGTCGGCATTGATGATCTTTTGCCTGGTCATGGAGTACGCCTTAAGCTCTTCCAAGGCCCGCTTGCCGGCCTTCGACTGCTCAATCACCAATTGTTGATTCATCACCGCAACCTTGACGGTTTCATCCGCCAGCGCCGGCGACAGCATCACCAGCCACACTGTGACTGCACCGATCAAGCTGATCACTCCCGTTCGTTTCATCGAATCCTCCTCTGCTCCTCACATCATGGTCTGTCTGGTCTATCTCGTCTATCTGGTCTGTCTGGTTTGTTTTGTCGCTTGACCCGGAAAACCAAACTACACGAGACAGACCAGACAGACCGAACAGACCAGATAGACTGGTTACGGATATTCCCGATTAAACTCTTCGATGACCTGACCCGTAATATCGAGTCCCTCATCGTTATATAACGTGGGGCCGCCTTTCCCCTTATCCATAACGATCTGTAATCCGAGGCGCTTCGAGATTTTCCCCACGACGAATCCCACCTTCTCACGGAACCCTTCAAGCACATCTTTTTGCTTTTCCTGAACCTCCCGGTTCAATTCGCCCGCCTTCTGTTGGTATTCCGCCACCCGACGCCGAAACTGCTCTTCGCGCTCCTTTTTCGCAGTCGGGCTCAACACGCTGGCCTGCCTCCCGAAATCTTCCTCCATGCGACGGAGTTCTTTCTCATCCATCTCGATCAGCACCTGGCGATTCTTCGAGAATGCGCCCAAGGACTCCTTGGCCTTCTTACCGGCGTTCGTCTCGCCGAGGACACGGGACGGATCGACCACCCCTATTTTCCCCTCGACTTTGGACCCGCCGGCAGCGCAGCCGGAGACAGTGAGGAGCGCCATCAGCAACCCTCCTGTGCAAAACACCTTCCGCAAGACACCGCCATTCTGGATCACACCGCTACCTCCCATTCGGCGCCACAAGCTGTGGCGCGTGAAGCGCGAGACATGCGAGAAAGGCGCGATGCGAAGTTCGAAGCTCCGAAAACCTTTGAACCTCGAACCTTCCCTCGTCTCGCCCGTCCCACTAGTCTCGCTCGATCATTTTCCGCATCTTATATTAGAACAGAGAACCGATAGTAAACTCGAAGACCCCTTTACGTTCTCCTATGTTGGGGTCCAGATTAATTCCATACGCAGCACGGAGAGGACCAAAGGGTGAAATCCATCGCCCTTCGAATCCGACTGTTTTCCGCAACTTCGACGAGAGCGGCTCATCGTCGCCAAAGCCTTTCCCGAAGTCGAAAAAGATTACCCCGTTCAATTTGGCTTCAGTGGAAATCGTAAAGATAAAATCGTTATTGAAAATCAACTGCTTGGTTGCCCCGAGCAGAGAGTTCGTGTTGGTCACCGGTCCCGCGCGTCCGAAGACGAACCCGCGCATCGTATTGATGCCGCCGACAAAATATCGTTCGGTCAATGGGATAGGGCTCCCCTCGATGCCGACCGCTTCGCCATAACGAGCGCGGATCGCAACCCGCGTATCGAAAGGCAGCGGCGTATATTTAATCACATCCAGATAATACTTATAGAAGTTATTGCTCCCGCCCAGGTAAGGCGTCCCGTAGTCGAACCCCACAGTGGCCCGCCAACCGGTGCGGGGATCCATGAAATAGTCTCTCGTGTCGCGAGAGAACGAAGTCCGGAACCCGGTTGTCGATTGATTCCCCAGTTGACTGCACACGAGAGGAAACCGATCCGGGCAAATACCCGGCGCCGGGTTTTTAAAATTCAACTCTTCCGCGAACAGGCTGATGCTCCCGGAGGTATACTCAGAAAGATAGCGGCCTAATGTCACGCTGGCGCCTGTTTTCGTCTCGAAATAGGTGATGTAATTCGTCGCAGTACGGTAGACATCCAGCTGCATTGAGGTCAAGGAATCGTTCACATAGGGGTTGCGAAACGTAATCATCCCTATTGTGCGCTGCTGGCCTAACTGACCACGAACTCGTCCCATCCAGCCGTTTCCACCGAGATTCCCTTCCGTAATATCGGCGATCGCGACCATCCTGTCCAACGTGCTGAACCCGCCGCCGATGCTGAACTGGCCGGTGGGCTTTTCTTTCACGCGGACGTTCAGATCGACCTTATCCACCGCCACCTGCGCCGGCAGGATTTCCACCGTCTCGAAAAAGTTCAAATTGTTGAGACGCTGAAAACTCCGTTTCAACGCGGGGGTATCGATGACATCCTGCTCGTCGACACGGATTTCACGCCGAATCACATTGTCCTTGGTCTTCTCGTTCCCATGGATGTTGATCTGGCGGACCCGCATCATCTCCCCTTCCTTAACGGTGAGAAGTACGGTGGCGGTCCGCTCCTCCGTGTTCGGAGTCACATTAGGCGAGACATCGGCGAACGAATAGCCCCTGCTCCCATAGAGATCGGTCAATCGCGTGACTTCGTCACGAAGTTTCTGGCGCTGAAAAATTTCCCCCTCTTTCATCTTGAGCCCCTGGCGAAGCTCCGGATCTTCGAACACTGTATTCCCGCGGAATCCGATTTCACCGATGGTGAACGGCTCCCCTTCCAAGACCGTGTATGTCACGACGAACCATTTCTTCTCGTCGTCGAGCTCCGCAGTCGGTAACCCGACCCGGACGTTTAAATAGCCTTTGTTGAGCAAGACCTCTTTGACCCGCTCGACGTCGTTGTTCATTTCTTCCCGCTTCAAGACGCCGGCATCCGAGACCATCGACGGCAACTTCAGCTGGGAGATCAACCCATACCAGGGAATCCATTCCCTGGTCGCCATCACCTTGAACATTTCGTCTTTTGTCGCCGCGTGCAGACCCTCAAAGTTAACCGTTTTGACGCGCGCCTTCTCCCCTTCTGCAATGAGAAACGTCAGACGCTTCCTATCCCCATCCAAGGTCTGCACGATGGGAATCACCCGGCAATTGAAATAGCCATCCCCCTGATAGGCCAAACGAATCTTCTCCGTGCTCTCTTTGGCCTGTAACTGATCGAGAAACGCCTGGCTCTTGATCGTAATCTTCTCTTTGAGCTTGTCGTCGCTCAGCGCTTTGTTCCCATCGAATACGATCTCGGTGATAAACGGTTTCTCGCGAACCAAAAAGGCCAAAGCCACCCCGCCCGTGCCCGACTGCGTCTCCACCTGCACATCTTCGAAATACCCGGTTTCGTAGATAATCTTGATCTGCCCACGAACATTTTCAGGGGTGTAGGGATCGCCGGGCTTCAACGTCAATCGGCCGGCAATTGCCGGCGACTCGATCCGCTTGTTCCCTCGAATCTCAATCGCCGTCACTTTGACTTCGGCCTGCTCCGCCGCGACCGCAAGCACTAGTGGCATCTCGCAGGTCAGGGTGACCAGCAGCATGACGAAAAGCCAACGGAGCCCGGCTGAGCAACA
>JANNIV010000186.1:0-2213 GCA_031405355.1 Nitrospira sp. | reverse complement strand
ATTCGATCGACCTGTGGATGCGCCAGATCGAACTCATCATGGAGCAGCATGGTCTGGTCGGTTTCATTGTCCATCCCGATTACATTACAAAATCTCGAGAGTGGAATGTTTACGAATCGTTGCTCAGACATCTCGCTCAGTTACGGGATGAGAAGGGGCTGTGGATTCCAATGTCTGGTGAGGTCAATCGGTGGTGGCGGCAACGAGCCAAAATGACAATCGTCGAAGATCAGCATGGAGTACGGATAGAAGGGGAGGGGAGTGAGCGGGCTCGTGTTGCCTATGCAAGCGAGATAAATGGGAAGCTGGTCTATACATTGGATAAGAAGGGGTAGAGGGGGGTAGGCGGAATTAGGAATGATGAATGGGGAATGTGGAATGGTCGGAGTTGGAAGAGGGGGCAGGGTGAGGGGGAAGGGAAGTTCTGAGTTCTAAGTTCTGGGTTCTGAGTTAGTGGCGGACAGGGGTAAGGGATGAAGCGGAATTAGGAATGAGGAATGAGGAATGGGGAATTAGGAATTGGCGGAGTTGGAAGAGGTGGCAGGGAAGTTCTGAGTTCTGAGTTAGTTTGAGACTAATAGGTGTAGCGGAATTGGGAATGATGAATGGGGAATGTGGAATTGTCGGATGAGTTACGGAAACCTCGAACCTCGGACCCGCCGTCTGTCTCGTGTGTTTTGTTGAACGAAGCTAACCAAATGAACCAAATAAACAAAACAAACCAACCAGATAGACCAGACAACTCAGATAGACCTGTTTTGTTCATCGCGTGGCAACATTGTTTACTGTAGCTTGATAGATCTCACCATCGCGGAAATCTCCATCAGTTCTTGAGGGGCCTGCCAGTAACCACGGTCACCTTCGCGCCTTCCGAGTCTTGGTCGTGAGGGGTTTGGGTGTTCTGGTGGAGATCGGCATGAACAGCGCGGGGGAAACGCCGAACCGTGCAGCGAGTTGAGCGATTTGGCGGACGTTCAGGTCGCGTTTGCCAGACAGGATCTCCGACACCACACCCTGGCTGCCGATCTCGGGCATGTCGGATTGGGCGAGTTCATGGTCTTCCATTAGGCTGCGTAGAATCTCAGGCCCGGAGGCGTCGGGCATGGCTACATGGGTGTCCTCGTATGCCTCAATAGAGAGGGCCAAGGTCTCAGCCAGGTCGGCGAGGGGAAGGGTTTCCTGTTGTCCGATTTCATCCAGAATGTCATCAAGGGCGGCAACAGCTCGATGATATTCCGCCTTGGTATGTAATACGCCCAAGGGAAACCGTTGCCGAATGCGGCGGTAGTCGGCGTTCACTTCATGGATGTATTTTGCGAGCATGAATCAGATCCTCCAGGCGCCTCGGCTGTACTCGGCGTGTGTGAGCACGTGCCGGATATACACTTTCTGCCGGTTATAGTGGATGGCCGCTATCAGCCGAAACTTGTTACCCCCGATGTTAAAGACCGTGAACCGGCCCACTTGATCGGCGGAGGGGAACGTAATCCGCAGGCCGGCGAAGGAGGCATAGTCGGTCTTCCGAACAATGGCGAACCAGTAGTTCAGCGGAGCTCGTGCATCCGGATGTGTCCGCGCGAACTCCATCAGCCGCTTTCGCGTGATGATGTGCACCTGGTGATAGTATCTCAAAGTGAGATTTTCGTCAAGTCGCGGGGCAAGGAAGTAGGGGGGAAGCGGAATTGGGAATGATGAATGGGGAATGTGGAATTGTCGGAGGAGTTACGGAAACCTCGAACCCGCGTGTCCAGCCAGTCTGATTCGTTTATTTGGTTTGTCTTGTTTGTTTGGTTGAACGAAGAAAATCCCCTCAAACTCTTGAGGGGCCTGCCAGGAACCCACGGTCACGTTCGCGCCGTCCGCTGCTCGTTCACCAATCTTTCTAGCTCCCACCCTTCCTCCCTCATCTTTCAAAATCCTAAGTTTTAGGCGGTCGGGTCTGTCTGGTCTATCTCGTCTATCTGGTTCGTCTGGTCTGTCTGGTTGATCTGGTTTATTTGGTTCGTCTACTGAGTTGCTTTGAACCAAATGAACTAAACAAACCAAACAGACCAACTAAACGAGAGAGACCGGTTGACGATATGCCATATGGCGTCTATAATACTGCCACATGGCAATCTGAGGAGGTCTTATGCTGGACACGCAAAGAATCGTGGCGACCTTGGGCGGCACACACACGCTGAAGCGAACCATAGGATCGTGGGAAGACTTGC
>JANNIV010000185.1:0-2155 GCA_031405355.1 Nitrospira sp. | reverse complement strand
GCGAACATGTCTTCCTCTATATCTCGAAATTCGGGACGAACCAGTTGCCTCAGATCTACGCGCAGCAGACGCAGGCTGTCGGATCGCCGGCGGGTGTGTCAGGATTGATCACCTGGCCGGTCGCCCATTCGGAGGGAGACGAGGGGATGGCCAGAGTGACGAGTCACGACGTGGGGTGAGCGGGGGAAAGAGCGTATGGCTAATGGCATATGGCCAGAAATCGGAAGTTCACAGAATGAATTTTCAGACCATGCGCTATAGGCTATAAGCCATTAGCTCTCATCCGGAACTAGGACAGCGGAGAGAAGAGCATAGGCGGCTTCGATGAGTGCGGTCATCTCCTCGGCCTTTTTGTAGGCCTGCATGTATTTCTTGGGGTTGTTGGTCAGATTCGAGTAGCGGGCGGGGTTCCAAGTGTGGAGTAGTGCTTGTCTGGTTTGGGCGAGGGTTTCAGGAGTGACGGGGAGGGTGAGTCCCAGTATCTCCAGCGCATGGGTGACGTCTTCTTGGTTCACATCGGTCATGGGGCAAGTCTGGCAAAGGAGATGGACGCCTGTCAAACCCTGCCAACAGTTCTGCCGATTCTTGAGCCAATTCTCATCTCCAAGATACAGAAATGTTGCGACGTCTCGCATAGGAACAGGCTATGCCTGAGCAGCGATTACTGAAGTTTTATCAAGCTGACGTGTTCACCGAGGACCCATTCGGCGGCAATCCGGTCGCTGTATTTCCCGACGCGCACGGCCTCGCCGACCATCAACTGCAGCAGATTGCCAGAGAAATGAACCTTTCCGAGACCGTGTTCGTGCTGCCTCCGACGGACCAGGCGGCGGTCGTTCGCCTCAGGATTTTTACCCCGACACAGGAGATTCCGTTTGCCGGCCATCCGGTGCTGGGGACATTTTATGTATTGGCTCAGCTTGGGTTGGTTGCCGCCACCGATGGGATTACCCGCGTGATGCAGGAATGCAACATCGGCCTTTTTCCCGTCGAACTCTATGCCCAGGATGGGAAGCTTACCCGTGTGGTGATGACGCAGCCTAAGCCGGAGTTCCTCGGGCCTGTAGACGCGATGGAGGATGTGTTTAAGATCGCCGGTGCATTGGGCTTGGCCAAGTATGCGATCACCGATATGAAGTGGCCGATCGAGGTCGTGTCCACGGGACTGCCAGTATTAATCGTGCCTGTGCGCACGTTGACGGCTGTTCGCTCGATCCAGCCGAACGCTTCTGCCATTATGGACATCTGCAGCCGTTTTGGCGCGAACGGCATCATGGTTTTCACGACGGTGACGGTGGAGCCGTCGTCGACCGTGCATGCGCGCATGTTCGCTCCTTCAATTGGGATTCTTGAAGATCCCGCAACCGGCAGCGCGAGCGGGGCATTGGGGGCCTATCTCGTGCAGAAGGGCGTAGTGGACGTGGCCCCGACGACAGACATTGTTGTCGAACAAGGCTATGAGATCGAGCGTCCATCACAAATTTTCGTTCGGGTCGAGTCGGATGACGATATTATCAAGACGGTCAAGGTGGGAGGGCAGTGTGTCATGGTGGTCGAAGGGACCCTCACTTTTTAGCAGGATGATGAAAACGCCATCTAACGGCGTTCTCGGTTCGTCAAAATCCTCAACGTACCCCTGAGGGTACGCCTCCGGTTTTGACTCGCCTGCGGCCTTGTTATATGACGTTTTGATCATCCTGGGAGAACAGCTGATAGCTGAACGCTGACTGCTGAAAGCTAGGAGTTTCATGAAAGCAGTACTCTTTCGCGCGCATGGTGGACCGGATAAATTATCTTATGAGGATCTGCCTACGCCGACGATCGGTTCGGAGGAGGTGCTGGTTCGCGTCAAGGCCTGTGCGTTGAACCACCTCGACATTTGGATACGACAGGGCAATCCGGCTTATCCCATACCGCTTCCTCATGTGTCGGGGTCGGACGTGGCTGGGATTGTCGAGCAAGTCGGTAATGGGGTCGAAGTTGTCACGGTCGGGCAGCGTGTGTTTGTGTCGCCTGGAATTAGCTGCTGGAAATGCGAGCAATGTCTGGCAGGACGAGACAATCTGTGCCGCTCATACGGACTGCTCGGCGCCATGACGCACGGTGGCTATGCGGAATATGTGAAAGTCCCGTTTCGTAATGTGCTGCCGATTCC
>JANNIV010000184.1:0-6993 GCA_031405355.1 Nitrospira sp. | reverse complement strand
ATGTAGCCGGTGTAACGGGCCCGACCATACTGATCGACGTAGACCTCGCGGCCAGAGCGGTCGAAGTAGTAGTAGGGGCGCTGAACCGACGGCCGATCGTAGCGATAGTCACGGTCGTAGCAAATTACTACTCACCTGGGGTAACAAGGCGTCACATTCCTTTGACTTGGACAAGAAAGAGGCTGAGAAACTCATTGAGGCATGCGAGATAGCGCTGGAACTTTTCAACTGTCCGACGTGTAAAAAGCTCGTTTACAAACTGACTGATGCGGCTACGAAGTTTGTTCAATGCGAGTGCGGCTTTCTTCGATGGCAATAAGGAGCCGATCATGGCAATGCTCACGATATCCCTCTCAGATGAAGAAATGCGGCGATTGGAAGAGCTGAGTAAGCGGGAGGGCCTGACCGTGGAGCAGATGGTGCAGCTTGGCATCCACGACTTTATTGGCCAGCCCGACGATGCGTTCCGTGCCGCTGCCAAGCGGGTGTTAGAGAAGAACGCCGAGCTCTACCGCCGTCTTTCGTAACCCGCCGACACATTACTCTGCCAGCCGCTTTAGCATCGGCCCGTACTGTCTGCGGATCTTTTTAATCACGGCTTTCATTCGTGACGAGCCAATCCCCACCTTCGCTTTTTCCTGTCTCACCTTCTTGGTTTTCATAATTCGATAATAACGAAGACCTGAAGGAAGAACAAATGCCGGTCACGCTTTGCTCAACCGCACTGGCCCGTAGGTTTGGCGGGCTTGATGGAGTTCCTTCACATGCTTGCGGAGGGCTGGGCCGAATTGGGATGCTAGGACGGCTTTTCTGTGGGGCTCAATGTTCTGTTCGACCTGCTCGATCGATTCTTCCAACTGCTTGACCAGCCGCTGGCCTGAGCCGGTGAGCCACTTGAGATGCCAACTGGCATACTCTAAATCTTGGATCGAGTAGCGAACGGATTCTACTTCCTCGAGACAGCGAAATCTGGCTCGCTGCAGATCGCGCTGGGTTAGGCCTGCCCGCTTCCATCGAGCCGATCCACCGAACCCCGATGCCCAGGTTGAGAGCCGTTCAAAGAGCATGGCTCCCATCGTAAATGTAAAGGTCGCATGCAAAATACCTCTGAGCGGACGCAGGCTGCGGCGCCAGGGGGAATAGAAAATCTGCTGATTGCGATCCCCGTGATAGAGAATCTGTTTGCGCAATAAAAGATTCAAATGGTGATGGCTGTTCTCATGAATCAGATCGTCGATCAGATCGAGGTTGTCCCGGTCGAAACAGTTGATAAAGGAGAGCCCTGGCCTGTGGCGGTAGCTGAAACTGACGACACCCTTGGCCTTGAGAGGGATGATCCGAGCGGTTAAGAGCGCGAGTATTTCCTGTCCTTCCGGCCAGGCCTCTTGAATGATTGTCCATGCCTGCTTGATTCGCTTCACCTGCTCAGCTGATGTGGCAGCTACGGTACGAGGCTGACGATCCTTTCCATAGACGAGCGTCGGCCCGACTGTGACGGTCCCGGATTGAGTCTCCGTTGCCACGACCGGCGGCCGGTACGCCCAATGCCACTCCAACCGATTGCCTCGCTTTATACACAAAGGCGTCACGGTTCGCCCGATCTTCAAGGACAACGCTTGCGGAAAAACTAGAATAGCGGCTTGACCGGATGATTGTTTCAGGGCTCTCTTCACCGGAGGAGGCGCCTCGTAGATATCGCCCTCCATCCCAACGGCCATCGTTCTAAACAGCTCTGCCCGTTCGACGTTATGGCCCAGATGTATTTCAATAGTCCAAGACGGAAGCTTGCGAGAGGCGCACCACGACATCGGAAGTCCCGGCACGAGACCGAGCGACTCCTGCGTCAGTTCCTGAGTAAGGCGGGCACAGAGTTCGTTGAGTCGCCTTTCGAGCCCCGAGGACTGCGAAAGCCCGCGCGGAAATAGATCGTCCAGATAGCTGTTCTCGAAGAATTTCTCTTCGCACTCGGCAAACAACTGCGCCGAAAACTCCCTGGGACTCCGTTCCTCTCGAATTTGTTTCAGCAAGTCGACGAAGTAGACCAGGTCGTTCAGCGCTTCGATCCAGCCAACCACTTTCCAGTGGGAAAAGGCATCGCGTTCGAGTGCTTGACCGAGGAAACGGAAGTAAGCCACGGGCAAGGCCAACGATTTTACAACCTCTGCATATTGGCCTTCCAAATCCAGACAGAGGTCGCCCAGAAGTCGCTTCATCGACAGGCGAAACTCTTCCTGAAGACGAGCCAGCAACGGCACATCGAGCAACGGCATGCGAGCACAGGCTCCGAGATGGAGAAAGTTGGCCCGCATGATCCATGAGCGCTTCTGCTACAGTCGCCGATCCGCTGCTGCGACGAGCCTTCGGCCGGCGAGCTCGCCCCTAGGACCTTCAACGTACTGCAAGAGTACGCCTCGGGTCCTCACGGCTCCGCGCGCCGGTCTCGCGACGCGGCTCAGCGATTTCGCGACGAACTGTCATGAATCATGCGGGCTAGACTGTACCGGAGGAATGGACGCGCTGCAAGAAGAGCGAGCAGGCGCAGTCTCATGGCTTGCAGGTGAAGTAGTCGCCGGGGTTTAGCGGGTGAGGGTGCCTATTTTCTTGGAGTTCTGTAAAAGGCCTTCTTCGGTAAGTAACCAAGTTCATCAAGGCGTAGTTCCTTGACATGCTGCATCACGTGATCGCTGAGATCGATCTGCATAGATGCTTCCTGCTGCGAGGTGGAACCTTTTACGAACGTGAAGGGCAGTTCATCCTTCCAGAGCAGTTGGCCATCGCGAGCTATCAGGTATAGATAGAGACGACGTGAGTCCTCGGCTTTCCGCCCCCAGTCGCTCGGGTGCGAGGATGAGCCGACAGTAACACGACTGACGAGAACAGTATCGACACTGAGGCGCCGCGTGACTTCCTTGGCCAGGGTACTGCGATCAATCTCTTCTGTCTTTGCCGAACGTGGATCGGTCACGGTGACTCCCGCCGCAATGCTCACCGGTGTTTCGACACGCAACGCGGTCTCCTCCTGCAACATGGCAGCAAGCCGCGCGCCCATCTCTGGATCGCCCTCAACCGGAAGGACTGCCACGCTCGACACCTTCAAATTAGGAACAGCATCGCTCGATTGATCCTGCTGTGCCACCCATGATTGTTCAAACGGCTCAAAGGTCACATTACTGCTCCTCATTGAATCCACTGCTACCGCTGCCACCCAAGCTCCTGCGACGCACCCTTGCAGCAGGAGGGACCCGGTCACAACCAGACTGAGGGTTATGACACGCGTATAATCCAGCCGACTACCGCTTTGGACCATCTCTAGTTCACAAGCTTTTGTCATAGGGGCGAGCTTCATGAAGAGATGCTTCCGCAAGAGAAATGCCGTACTCAAGCGAGCCTCGCACGGCATCTCCAACCTGTCGAGTTCTTTACTGTTATCGACAGTCCAACGGAAATAGGACCTGCCAATCGCGCTGAATTAAAAGTATGAAAGAGACAGTTCGACGGACAGGATTGAATGGGACTGAAAAGAGCCTGTGGGACTTCAGGAGAACTGGAGCAGAACTGAAACTCCCATTAACCGATCTTGGTGTCGCAACAAGAGACCGATGCCCGTGGATATCATTGGACCAACTGACACCAATCCCGGTTAAGCCATCGCGTTACGCGACGCGACGGAGCCGCGGTACTGCCGTTTTTCTCTCGATCAATTGTGTCGCTCCTGACTGTTGGATCATGCGATGTTTCTGAATAAGCGGATCGACAATGTTCCCGCAGGACACGCATCGCCACCCTTTCATCCACATTGGAATACTGCTCTCTCGTATGTCGATCAAATTATCTGCCACCATGAACCCGTCACATCTTACGCAATGCATGGAACCCTCCTCTCGTTAATGCCGGAGCCTGTCCCCACGACACCGCACCCAATCACTTTCTAAGCCTAGCAGACCTGCGGCCAACCGCTTGCCGTCTAAGAGAGCAATCGCGATGCCACGGTTGTCGTTGCGACTGCTTGCGTGTTTTCGCAGTGAATCGTAGAGTGCGGACGAACAGCATTCGGCCTTAATCGCTTCTAGGTGTCACACATTGGCCCCATGCGGCAAAAATGATCTGGTTACGAGCGATACCCCAAATGGGAAAACTCCCCTGTGACCGGTTGGAGGAAAATGGTGGCACTGAACGCAACAGAAATTGCGAAGGTGATAGATGAATGTGCTCCGGCCCTAGCCGAAGGCTGGATTCAAAAGATTTACCAGCCGACAGACCGTACCGTGGTGTTGGAGATTCGCACGCCGGGACAGACGCACCGTCTCCTCATTTCATGCCATCCTGAAACTTCCCGGATTCACGTCATCACGGCGGCCTTTCAGAATCCACCGACACCTCCACCCTTCTGTCAATTTCTCCGCGCCCACCTGCAAGGCGCACGCATCGACCAAGTCGAACAGATTCAAGGAGACCGGATCGTTCAGCTTGCACTGACTGCCAAGGAAGGTTCCTGCAAATTGGTCGCAGAACTGACAGGCAAAACCTCGAATCTTCTCGTACTCGACGAGGCGGGCCTAATCCGACGAGACCTGAACGGACTGAAGGATCGTGTGGGGCAGCTCTATCTTCCTCCCGCTCGCCAGCAACGAGAACGAGGCGCCGCCGACCAGTCGCGATTCAGCCGGAACATCTCAGAATCCCCATTTCCTCTGTCGGCTGCCATCGAAGCCCATTACTTCACGGCGGAAGCTACTTCCGTTGTCGAGACCGTGCGAAACACCAGGGCGGGGATTCTGAGAAAATCCATTAAGAAGCTCCGCCGCCGTATTGAGGCATGGCACGAAGATCTCGCAAAGGCAGAAAGGTACAGGGACTACGATCGCTATGGCGAACTGATCAAAGCGAGCCTCGGTACTATCCGCAAAGGTCAGACTGAAATAGCCGTCGTGGATTATTTCGATGAAGAACTTCCTATCCTGACGATCCCCCTGGACCAGGCCAAAACTCCCCAGGGCAATATGGACGACTACTTCCGAAAACATCGGAAGCAGCTAGCGGCAGAGCGGGAGCTTCGGCCACGGATTGAAGAGGGCCAGAAAGAATTGGAGACTCTGCGCCAGGAAATGACTGCGATTGAACAGGGAACCTGGCAGCCGCCCGACAAACCTCATCTCACTCCTGTGCGACCACTCCCGCGGACAGGCAAGAGGAAAAACCGTCAGGAGCAACGCCAAGGTCCGTTCCGTCGTTTCACTTCAGCAGATGGTTTGGCGATTTATGTCGGAAGAAACGCGCGCGAGAACGATGAGCTGACGTTCGGCCTCGCCAAAAGCGAGGACCTCTGGCTGCATGCCCGTGGCACGCCTGGCTCACATGTCCTGGTCCGCTTAGAGAAAGGAAGCGATCCTCCGCCCGAGACGATACGAGACGCCGCCACGCTGGCCCTGCTCTACAGCGATCTCAAGAAAAGCGGCAAAGGCGACGTCATCTACACGAGACGCAAGTGGGTCAAGAAGGCGAAGGGCCAAGCGCCAGGAGCCGTCATCGTCACCCAGGAGAAATCGCTGCATGTCAGTCTGGAAAAGAAACGGCTGGATGCGCTCAAGGCCCGATCGGCTCACGAGTAACGGTTCGAATCTCCCACTGTCTTTCCGCTCATTCCTTTACCGTCCTACAGTGCCCATATATGAGCCCTCCTCGTCTCTCCCTACTATTCATGCTGTCAGAAATGTAGATTATCTCGCCATGGATGCTACCCGGTACTATGCTGTTGTCAGGGTAGGCATACCATGCCAGGACAGCAGAACATTGCCCCTCAATCCCAGTCCCCGACCATCCTGCTGGTCGATGACGAGCCGTCCATCACGATGCTGTGCAAGGAAATACTTCAGCAGACGGGCTTTTCGGTCATTGTTGCCGATGGCAGTTCAGAGGCACTCAAAATCTGCACACAGCACGAAGGGCCTATCGATCTCCTGCTCACAGACCTCATCCTCCCCCCTCCAGGCTTTCAATTGGCCTCAAGCTCCAATCAATTCCCCCATGTACATGGCCACGAGCTGGCCATCCGCGCGCTCCGTATACGAAAAGACCTGCGAATAATCCTCATGTCCGGCAATATCGACAAGGACTTAGCAGGGTACGGCATACGCCTGGGAAGTCTCCCATTTCTCCCCAAACCATTTGAGATCCAAGCCCTGGTGACGCTCGTGCGACAGGTTCTCAAAGCGTCTCCGCCTTCGATCGAGAGTCTGACGGCAGGCCCGCCCGAAACTCCAACGGTCGGGGATGGATGGGTTGATTAGCTGGGCTTGCGCGTGAAGCGTATTTCGTTCCGGAGTCGGACACATCATGCTTCGCGCCGGCTTCCAGCGCTTCACGAGATACGCTTCACTCTTCACATTCTCGAATACCTATTACCAGCGATCGCGCTTACCGCCGCCGGCGCCACCACGGCCACCACCACCGCCCCCACCAAATCCACCACCGCCAGTGCGAGGCTCCTGAGGACGCGCTTCATTCACCGTTAAGGTCCGGCCACCCATTTCTGCACCGTTGAGAGCGGTAATAGCCGCCTGCGCTTCCGCGTCCGAAGACATCTCGACGAAGCCGAAGCCACGTGACTGTCCCGTGAACTTGTCCGTCATGATCCGCGCGGAAGTGACAGCGCCATGCCGCCCGAACAGATCGCTCAACTCCTGCTCAGTCGCCGAGTAAGGCAACCCACCGACATAGATCTTTGAACCCATCTGGGGTTCCTCCTTTGAGAATGATGATATTGTCTTGTACGCGAGGAACGGGGAAGGAGCGGGCCGAAGACGCGAACAGTGCGGCGACTTAGGTCTGCCTTCCAACGAGATTCTCGGGCAAGGCAACATCGATGCTGCAGACCTGAATGTTTTGCTCCACCTCACCGCCAGGCCCCTGCAATAAGGTGGACTTTTAGGCTATCACAGCTATTTTGAAAATGGCAATCTGAACCCTGGCAGAATGCTGAAAAAGTCCGCCAGC
>JANNIV010000183.1:0-4159 GCA_031405355.1 Nitrospira sp. | reverse complement strand
CCTGCAAAAATCCACTGCGGCCGGTCGGAGTCAGCGCGGGATGGTGCTGGGTCAAAAAGTCGAAGAAACTCGGGTCGTCATGGTTAGGAAGAAATGGTAATTTCATAATATCAATCGCGAGGAGGATGGTTTATCAGGCCTTGAGCTTCTCCAGCAATGCGTCGACGGTCTCAACCTGATCGAGGAGGTCGCTCGTCAGAGCGGCTGTGCCTCGGAGCGGATCCATCAAAGGCACTCGTTTCACCTGATTGTTGCCGACATCGAAGAGCACCGAGGTCCAGCTGACCCCATAAAGCGACTTTGCAAACTTGCTGACACATCGTCCACGGAAATAGGCGCGCGTCCCGGATGGTGGGGTGAACTCCGCCCGCTCGATCTCCACTTCCTGCACGATTCGTTCGATCAGGTGGCTGCGTTCGAGGGTAAAGTAGAGGCCCTTATCCGGACGGACATCGTGATACTGCAGGTCCATCAGCCGTACACGAGAGTCGTCCCACCCGCAGCCCTTTCGCTCCATATAGGATTCCATCATCTGACGCTTCGCCACCCAATCCAACTCACGCGCCAAAAGCCGAGGGTCTTGTTCTAACTTATCCAATACGTCTTCCCAGCGGACTAAGATATCTTTCGTGACTTGAGAGAGATCGTGGCAGGCATAGTATCCCATGGCGGCCTTCAAATAGGCTCGCTGAATCGCCACCGCCGTCGTCGAACGCCCCCCCGTCAGTTTGAGCGTTTCCTTCATGCCCAAATCTCGAGACACCTGCTTAATGCCTCGGACCGGATCGTCCAATTCGAACTGCGGCAGATCTGCTCCTGCGTCGAGCAGATCCAGAACGATGGCCACTGTGCCGACCTTGAGGTAGGTCGACAGTTCTGCCATGTTGGCATCTCCGACAATCACGTGCAGCCGGCGATACTTGCCGTATTCTGCATGCGGCTCATCGCGTGAATTGACGATGGGACGCCGAACCATCGTATTGAGATCGACGAGGCACTCGAAGAAATCCGCACGCTGCGAGATCTGATACTCCGTTGGGCTGGTCTGATTCTCTGCGCCGACCTTGCCGGCCCCTGCAAAAATCGGCCGCGTCACAAAAAATGGCGCCAAGACCTTCACGATGCGCTCGAAAGGAACCGCGCGCGACATGAGATAGCTCTCGTGATAGCCGTAGCTGTTCCCCTTGCCATCGGAGTTGTTCTTGTACAGCAGGCAATGATCCCGCCCGGTGGCACGCGCCATCTGTTCGAGGCACTGGGCAAGGATTCGCTCGCCGGCTCGTTCGAATGCCACGATTTCACGCGGATTGGTACACTCAGGCGTGGAGTATTCCGGATGGGCGCCATCGACGTAGAGGCGCCCCCCATTGGCCAGCACCTTATTCAACTGACGATTGTACTCAGGATTGGGCCGTTCTCTTTCTCCCTCGACCTCGAACCCCCGCGCATCGAGCAGCGGGTTCTCATTTTCATAGTCCCAAATGGCCAGAGGAGCCGGCAAGCCCGGATAGTGCCCGATGACAGCGATGGAGTTGGAGACGGGGTCTGAAGCCGTAGGATCGCGCGACGCGATACCGAATTCTGTTTCTGTTCCCAGTACGCGGGGATTCGACGGCGAGGTAGGTTCCTGCATAGCTATGATGTCTTAGAGGTAGTGCCCGGTCGTAACCGTTTCGATCTGACGTGAGTCGCCCGGGCCCCCGCTGATGGTCCGAAGATGCACGATCTTCTCGCCTTTCTTCCCGGAGATCTTCGCCCAGTCGTCAGGATTGGTCGTATTGGGCAGGTCTTCGTGCTCCTTAAACTCCTCCCGAATGGCGCGGATCAAATCCTCGGACCGAAGACCGCGACCTTCCTTCGCGATTGCCCGCTTGACGGCGAACTTCTTCGCGCGCGACACGATGCCTTCGATCAGGGCGCCGCTCGCAAAGTCCTTGAAGTAGAGTACTTCTTTTTCACCGTTCGCATAGGTGACCTCAATGAACTTATTCTCCTCCGAGGAGGCATACATCGCCTCGACCGTGAGGTCGGTCATCTGCGCGACTAAGGCCTTGGCGTCTCCGCCATGGCGCTGCAAATCTTCCTCGGCAAACGGCAGGTCGATGCTCAGATACTTCGAGAAAATATCCTTGGCCGCCACCATATCGGGACGACCCACCTTGACCTTCACATCCAACCGTCCGGCGCGGAGCACTGCCGGATCGATGAGATCCTGGCGATTGCTGGCTCCGATCACAATCACGTTACGGAGCCGTTCCATGCCGTCGATTTCCGAAAGAAACTGCGGGACGATCGTCGATTCGATATCGGAAGAGATCCCGGTGCCGCGCGTCCTGAAAAGCGCATCCATCTCATCGAAGAACACGATGACAGGATTCCCGTCCGCCGCCCGCTCCTTCGCTTTCTTGAAGACTTCGCGGACCTGGCGTTCGGACTCACCGACATACTTATTGAGCAACTCCGGACCCTTCACATGCAAGAAGTAACTCCGCACTTCTTTTCCTGTGAGATGCCCAAGCTTCTTTGCGATCGAATTCGCCACAGCCTTGGCGATCAAAGTTTTTCCGCAACCCGGCGGTCCATAGAGCAAGACCCCCTTGGGCGCGCTCAACTTGTATTCTAAAAACAGGGTCGGATGAAGAAACGGCAACTCCACCGCATCGCGGACCTGCTCCAACTCATGCTGCAACCCACCGATGTGCTCATAATCGACATCGGGCACTTCTTCCAAGACCAACTCTTCCGCCTCGGACCTCGGCAACTTTTCGACGACATAGCCGGAGCGAGGGTCGTAGAGCAGATGGTCTCCGACGCTCAAGCGTTCAGCCAATAACGGGTCGCCGAGTTCTGCCACCTTTTCTTCGTCGAAATGCAGCGTCACCAGGGCGCGATTGCCGTCCAGCACGTCTTTGAGCCGCACGACTTCGCCCTGAATATCGAACCCCTTGACCTCAATGACATTCAAAGCCTCGTTGAGGACCACTTCCTGCCCCTTACGCATCGCCTTCCCATTGATCGACGGATGCACACTGACCTTCATCTTTCGTCCTGAGACATAGACATTACCGGTTCCATCATCATTGAGGCTGGAAAAGATGGCGTAGGCTGAGGGAGGCGCGGTCAGTTTCTCAACTTCGGCGCGCAAGGCTTCAATCTGCGCCTTCGCTTCCTGGAGCGTGGAGACGAGCTTTTCGTTTTGTTTGGTGGCTTGATCGAGCTGATAGCGGGATTGGTACAGCCGGCGGACTTCTTCTTCCATCGACTGGATCTGTACACGAAGCTTTTCAACTTCGCGAACATGTTCATCGTTGCGTTGGGCCATGTCCGCTTCTCCTTCAGTCAACCGCTTCGTGATGTGCGTGACGGAATCTCGGAGAGACCGGAATCGACTCGGACTTTCGTTCTTGCCGTCCATGGCGCTACCCGAAGAATGCGAAACACCTTGCTGAATCGAGAAGTCCTTGTCGCGCGGATTCTATCATCCGTTCCTGGGGTGGTCAACCGGACAACGAGATGTTACAGCGTGATGATCGTGCGTTTCGCACATTATGGTACGAACGTCACGGCGTCGAGTAACTCGCGCGTCGCCGATTCTACATCATCCGCACCGAGAATCGCCGTGATCACCGCCGCACCGAACGCTCCCGCACACCGCATCTCACGCGCACGCGCCGCTGTCACGCCGCCAATCCCGATAATCGGAATGCGGACCAGGCTGCAGGCCTTCTCAAGAACGTGAATGCCGAGCGGCGGACCGAACATCTGTTTTGACGGCGTCTCGTAGATCGGGCCAAGGACAATGTAGTCTGCGCCCTGCGACTCCGCCTGCCTCGCCTCTTCTACTCCATGCACAGAAACGCCCAGCAGACGCCCTGCTCCCAACAACTGTCGTGCGACGGGAACCGGAAGACTGTTGCTGCGTAAATGGACGCCGACTCCTTCTAGCGCCAATGCGACATCAATCCGGTCATTAATGAGGAGCTGGGATCCTGGCGAGGCCGTGACGGCTTGCACCTCCCGCGCAAGCGTCACGAGTTCTCTAGCTGAAAGGTCACGCTCACGGAGTTGAATTGCCGGCGCCGCAACTGCGAGCACCCGCTGCAGAAGAGGAACTAACGGACGCCCGTTAGTCTGATGGCGATCCGTCACGACAAGCAGT
>JANNIV010000182.1:0-5361 GCA_031405355.1 Nitrospira sp. | reverse complement strand
GCTGGCGGACTTTTTCAGCACCCTGTTAGGGCAACAGCGTCAGCCGAAGGGTTGGCGTCAAGTACACGGCGAGGCGTGGGTATCCCACGCCTCGCCGTTGTCGTTTCAGAAACAGAAGGGAGTAGCCGGACAGTCCTTCTTGCTCGCAGAGCGAGAGGATGGGGCCTGATGATCTTCTGTGCTCGCGCAACGCGCGGCCTCCGAAGGCCCTCGTTGGACGCGCGCAGTGGAAGATCAATCAGCCCCCATCCTTGAAGAGATAACGAGCGAGCTTGGAGGGAGCATTTAGATGGCTAACAGTTCCTCGATGCGCGCAGTAAAGGGCAGCCTCGGCCACTCCCCTAACGAGAGGGAGCGAGGATGGAAGGCCCTCGCCCGGGCTAAGGGCACGTCTCAGGAAATCGATTGCGAAGCAATCGGAGGGCAGGGCGGGTGGAAAATGTCTGCCCGTGGGTGGGTGAGAAAGCTGCGCGCAGTGGGAGATCAATCAGGCTCCATCCCCGGAGAAATAACGAGCGAGCTTGGAGGGAACGTTGACAAGCGATTGAACACGCGCAAAAATCACGCTCAGGTTTTCGGTCTGTCCGTGCGTACTATGCCGGTCAATATACTCACAAGTTGGGCGGACGAAGTTGTCAAAGGGGCGGCTCGATGAAAAAAGAGCGGCTCGAATATGAGCCAGCATATGGTTGCTTCTTGTTGTGCGGATTGACAGCACTGATCATTAGCACGATAGGTTCGATCCCGATGGACGACAACACTGCTGCAGGTCTCGGTTTCCTAGTGGCCATTCCTCTTGCCATCGCCTCATTGGTGGCAATGGTTGTGGGTATCGTACTGACCATACGAATCTGGGAAGATTGGTCCCTCGTGATTCTTTCCGGAATGAGCCTGCTGTTCGTCGCGGAAATGCTTACCGAGTATGGTCCTACTGCGCTCTACAACGCCGTTCCCTTCGTTTACGGGATTGGAGTCGTCGCGATCTCTGGCGCGTGGTTTCTGGTTCGGAGAAAGAGTCGGTTTCCGCAGCTTTGAAGGAGTAGCAACGCCGTTTAACCTGCCAATGCAACGGACGGCGAGAGCGAAAGAGGACAGCATGCTTGAACTTAGACCGACCTGCGAACACTGCAACAAAGCGCTGCCGCCTGATTCGCTTGAGGCGTGCATCTGCTCCTATGAGGGCACCTTCTGTGCCTCCTGCGTCGAACGTGTTTTGGCAAATGTCTGCCCAAATTGCGGCGGCGGGTTTGTCCCTCGACCGATCAGACCTTCGATGAATTGGAACGATGACAACTTTCTTGGGACAGATCCGGCAAGCACCACGGTGAAGCACCATCCGGTGGAATCGGCGGCCCACGCGCGCTTCTCGGCCAAGATCAAGACGATCCTACCGGAAAAACGATGACAAACTGAAAAGGGCTCCAGAACCCTTGATTTGCTCAGATAGCTGCAAATAAATGCCTATCGGGTCGCCTGTTACCCAGCTTGAATCCATTCCATATGCGTTGTCTCTTACCCTGTGTAGGGGGCTCAGGTCTTAGGGGAGGGAGGAGACATGGCGTCTGAAGATCTGATCCGAATGGGCTCATACCTGTCCGTGCTGGGCGTGATGGCGACGTGGGAACTGTTGGCGCCTCGCCGGATGCTGACAGCCTCGAAGCTCTGCCGGTGGGGTGGTAACCTCACGATCGTGATCCTGAACACGGTCATCGCCAGGCTGTTTTTTATGGGAGGTGTTGTCGCGGTGGCGACGATGGCTCAGGATCGTGGCTGGGGGCTGTTGAACTGGTTCGACGGGCCGGTGTGGCTAGAACTCGGACTGGCTGTCGTGGCGCTGGATTTCATTATCTATTGGCAGCATCAGATGTTCCATTTTATCCCAATCCTCTGGCGGTTTCATATGATGCACCACTCCGATCTGGATCTTGATGTATCCAGTGGAGTGCGGTTTCATCCGGTGGAGATCGTCATCTCGACGGTGGTGAAGGGCGTAGCGGTGATAGCGCTGGGGGTGGCGCCGCTGGCGGTAGTCGCCTTCGAGATCGTGCTGAACAGTACGGCGTTGTTCAATCACAGTAACGTAAAGATCCCTCTGGCTCTCGAATCGGTGCTCCGGTGGTTCGTTGTCACGCCGGACATGCATCGCATCCATCATTCGGTGGACCCTCGCGAGACGAATAGCAACTACGGATTCAATGTGTCCTGGTGGGATCGCCTGTTCGGGACCTATTGCGCAGAGCCGGCCTTGGGACAACTGGGAATGAAGATCGGTCTCGAACATCTCGGCCCCCCGGTCTGCTTGAATCTGTTCATGATGCTGCGGTTCCCGTTTGTCGCGACACTCGGCCGCTATGTCGGCCGCACTCAACCGTGATTTTCGTCGAACACGATATTCTTTCAAAGCCTGGGCGACTCTTGTAATCACACATTTGACGGGTCGATCTCATTCCCCTCGCGCCTCGCGCTCCACATCATCATCGACATGCACTATGCCTGTAATCCGGGAAAGGTTCCGGGGACCATTGATTGCGCATTCATTCGTGGGATTGCTTGCTGGACAGGGCTGCCGGTGTCTTATCGATTGTTGAACTGGTTGGGTGAGTAAGGGGTGCCATAGTGGCCGAAGGGATTACGGAGCCAGTCCGGATTATAGAGATTTGTGCTCAGCCGGCCTTGGTCATACCGAGATGAGGCAGGGATCGCCTCGAAATTTGTTGCCGATGCAGGGCTATAGGGATTGCCATAGAGCCCTAATTCGTTGATGGCACTGTTCGGATCGCCGAGATTTTTCACACTAAAGGGATCGAATACGGGACTTGGGTCTGGCTCGTTGGCGCTAAGGTTGTCGATATTTTCTGCCTGGGCAGTCAGGGGAAGAAAAACGAGGATGCCGACGAGCAGGAGTCTCATACTTCACCTCCTGGTTTCAGCACCAGCCTACCCCTCCCAATGGAAAGAGATCAAGTGCCTGGAACCCCACTTAGCCCGCATTATTCACGAGAGTTCGTGACGAAACCGCCGAGACGCCTCGCGAGACGGGCGCGCGGAGCCGCGAAGAAGGGAAGCATACTTGAACAGTATGTTGACCGACTGAGCGGCGAGCCCGCCTGCCGTCAGGCTTGTCGTAGCGGCGTGCAGTAGAAGTCTTCGTGAATAATGCGGGTTAGGCTTGCCCGAACATCCGATTGACATTTCTCAGCCTTGCCGTTAGGGTCCGGTTTGTTGAGCGAATGGCCGTTGTGAGGAGGGGGATACATGCAGATTCAGGTTCATACGGACAACAACATCACAGGGCGTGAAGACGTCGTGAGCCTCGTCCAGGCCACTGTCGAGGGGGCTGTCGGGCGTTTTGGCGACCGGATTACCCGCGTGGAGGCTCACCTCAGTGACACAAACAGTCACAAATCGAAAGGTGACGACAAACGCTGTTTGCTCGAAGCCAGACTGGCGGGTCTCCAGCCTTTCGCGGTGAGCCATGAGGCAGCGACCATCGAGATCGCTGTGGCCGAAGCCGCAGACAAACTCGAAAGGGCGATCGAAAGTAAGGTTGGACGGCTCGAAGATCGATAACGTGATGCTGAGGCGGTCGTGAGGGTTCTGGCTGACGACGAGAATTCAGAATGCCCTATTGGCCAGAGGATTACCCCACTTCCTGCAGCTTGATCAGGTTGGTCCCGCCTGGGTGCCCCAGTCTGGTCCCGGACAAAATCACAATCCGTTGACCGGTGGTGACCAATCCCTCTGCCTTTAATCGTCGCTCGGCCTCGTATACGCGCGCATCGGTCTGTTCAATCTGGTCCATGGTATAGGGGCGCACGCCCCAATAGAGTGCCATCCGTTGTCGGATTGGCTCAAATGGGGTGAAGGCAATGATCGGTGCGGGTGGCCGCTGTTTCGAGATCAACCGAGCAGTCCGGCCCTGCTCGCTGAAGGCCACGATGGCGCTGGCGCTGATTGACGTAACGGCGGAAGAAGCGGCGGCACAAATCGCTTCCGTAATAGATGCTTCTCCAGACTGCATATCGACCCTCGGTTTCCAGCCCAGGCTCGTTTCTGCTTCGGCTGCTCGAATGATGCGATCCATGACTTGAACTGTTTCGACTGGATGGGCGCCGATGGCTGTTTCAGCCGAGAGCATGACCGCATCGGTGCCATCAAAGACGGCATTGGCGACATCCGAGGCTTCCGCTCTCGTCGGGCGAAGGGCCTGCGTCATCGATTCCAACATCTGTGTGGCCGTAATGACAAGTCGCCGACTACGGTTGGCTTCTAGAATGATACGTTTCTGCAGCATCGGCACGGTTTCCGGGTCCATTTCGACGCCTAGGTCGCCACGGGCGATCATCACGCCGTCTGCTTGCTCCAAGATCGCGTCCAGCGAGATCACGGCTTCCGCCCGTTCGATCTTGGCGATGATCGGTAATGCCCTGCCGCATTCGACGGCGAATTTCCGCGCTGCCAAGATGTCCTCTGGCCCTCTGACGAACGAGAGTGCGAGATAATCCACGCCCTGCGCGATTCCGAAGCGAATGTCCTCCCGATCTTTGTCAGTGAGCGTGGGAGCACTGACCAGGGTGCCTGGTAGATTGATTCCCTTATGCGACGTGATTCTTCCGCCTGTGGTGACGGTGCATTCGACGGAACCGCCGATGATGCGATCGGCCACCAGTTCAACGAGTCCGTCGTTAATCAGAATCCTGGCGCCTGGCCGGATGTCGCGCGCGAAGAACTGATAGGTCACGGGGATTTCTGGTACTGCAGGCCGCGAAATGGATTGCGCGCCGAGTTGGCTGTCTGCTTGCGCGAGCATCGCCTGTAAGCACACCAACTGGCCGGCTCCCACCTCGATTCCCTCATCCGTCACAGCGCCTACTCGAATCCGGGGGCCCTGCAGATCCTGGATAATCGCGACCGCCTTGTGCCGATGTTCTGCAGCCTGTCTGATCGCCTTAATGGCCGCTGCGTGAGATTCATGGGTGCCATGAGAGAAATTCAACCGAGCGGCGTCCATTCCGTGCTCGATCAGGCGATCCAACATCGACATCGAATCACAGGCGGGCCCGATCGTGCAGACGATTTTTGCCTTTCGCATGTGACGTTCCTCAGCTCTTGACAAGATGTGACGGACACTCAATGATGCTTCCGCCAAGGTTTGTTCATGCTCGCCACCGACATGCGGTGGCGCAAACCACATGGGAGTTGAAAAGGGAATATGCAGAGTAACACAGATCCGCTAGATTTCGTGACGATTGAAGGCTTGCTGGCTTATGGAGAACAGTTTGCACGACGCCCATCAGTCGATGGAATGCTGTTGCCGGCCATTCCGGTCCCTTCGAACGACCGAGCCCGACAATCCCGTGT
>JANNIV010000181.1:0-12832 GCA_031405355.1 Nitrospira sp. | reverse complement strand
TGGATTGCCCGAACTGCGGCTGGCGATTGCCAAGAAGCTCCTACAGTACAATGGCATCGCGGCTGATCCTGAAACGGATATAACGGTCAGCGCGGGGGCCACCGGGGCTTTTCATTGCGCTTGTCTGGCGCTGCTCAGCCCAGGCGACGAGGTGATCCTTTTCGAGCCATACTATCAGTATCACATCAGTGCCCTATTGGCGGTCGAGGCGGTCCCGGTGACGGTGAAGATGCGGGCTCCCGACTGGACCTTTTCCTCGGACGAGGTCGAACGCGCGATCACGCCACGAACCAAGGCGATCATTGTGAATTCACCGGGCAATCCCTCCGGAAAAGTGTTCAGTCGGCAAGAACTGGAGAGTCTTGCCGCGATCGCACAACGACACGATCTGTTCGTGTTCACCGACGAAATCTATGAATACTTTCTGTATGGCGGTCGCACACATGTGAGCATGGCGACCCTGCCAGGCATGGCCGACCGCACGATCACAGTCGGCGGGTACTCTAAAACATTTAGTATCACCGGCTGGCGCATCGGCTACAGTGTTGCATCGGCACGGTGGGCTCAGGCGATCGGCGCCATGAACGACTTGCTCTATGTCTGTGCCCCGACGCCGTTACAGGCGGGAGTGGCGGTGGGCATCCAGGAACTTCCTGGTTCGTTCTATCACGAGCTCGCACGCGATTATCAGCGGAAGCGCGATCGGTTCTGCCAGGCCTTGACCCATGCCGGTCTGACGCCCTCGATTCCACAGGGTGCGTACTATGTGCTGGCCGATGCGTCGCGCCTGCCTGGCGTAACGGGAAAAGAGCGGGCGATGTTCCTCCTCGAGACAATCGGCTTGGCCGGCGTACCGGGGGAAGCCTTCTTCTCCGGGGTTGAGGGGAAGCAGTTCATTCGATTCAGCTATGCGAAAATCGATTCCGATATCGATGACGCTTGCCGGAGGCTTGCGCGGCTTGCCTAGCAGACTCTTTCAGCATCCTGCTAGAATGTGAAAGCCCGGATTGATGAGATTACGGAACATTTCATCTCGATAGGAAGATCGCTCCTATGAATCACAACAATGGGCCGTCGGCACCTTGAGAAGGTTCTTCCGGCATTGACGATGACCGGCAGGGAGTTTCATGGAAGGACGTAAACATACCCGTTTTGCGGTGCAACTTCCCGTGTCGTTCAGAGGAGACCAGCTTTCAGACGGGGGCACTATTTTGAATGTGACGGCGGAGGGTTGCGCCATCACGTCGGACACCGCCGCCGGCCTTGGAGGATATCTGCAATTGACGATGCAACTCCGAGAGCGAGAGGCGCCGATCCTGGTTGATCTGGCTGCAGTCCGGTGGGCTTCCGCGACGAGGTTCGGTGTTGAGTTTATCAAGATTCGCCCTGAAGAGAGAGAGCGGCTGAAGCAGTTCGTCACGGCGCTGGAACTAACAAGCTGAATGAGGCATCTGCGAGGAGACCCTAGCGGCTATCTCATGGCAACTGTTCTGACCTGTTCATAGGTGGTCAAGCCGGCGAGTATTTTTTGAATGCCATCCTGCACGAGTGTCACCATCCCTTCCTTCTCAGCCAGGCACTGCATCTCCGTTGTTTTGGCGTGGCTCTGGATCAGGTTTCGCATTTCGTCCGATCCACATAGGAGTTCGTGTAAGGCGACCCGACCCTTGAGGCCTGTCTGGTTGCAGACATCGCATCCACGCCCTCGATAGAGCTGGAAGTCCTCGCGATAGCCCACTTCGAGCCTGTCCCAGGCCTGTGTGCCGTACCAATGAGCCAGTCTGTCGTACTCTTGCGCCGTTGGATGGTACGGCTCTTTACAATTGACGCAGATCCGTTTGCAGAGGCGTTTGGCGATCACTCCTTGCATGGCATCGGCAAAGTTGAAGGAGTCGCATCCCAGGTCGAGGAGGCGGACCACAGTCTCGATCGCCCCGTTCGTGTGTAATGTGCTCAAGACCAGGTGGCCGGTCAGCGAGGCCTCGATAGCCACATCGGCAGTTTCCTTATCCCGCATCTCACCGATCATGATGACATCAGGGTCGGCTCGTAAGAACGACCGCATAGCGGAGGCAAAGGTAAACCCAATTTTGGGATGGACCTGCACTTGCCGAAGGCCTTCCTGGGTGATCTCGATGGGGTCTTCCGCCGTCCAGATTTTTCGTTCGTCTGTATTGATATGACGAAGCAGGGCATGCAGGGTCGTCGTCTTTCCTGATCCGGTTGGGCCCACGCACAAGATAATGCCGTGCGGCTTCTCGACGATTTCAAGGAGCGCTTTGAGCGTGGCCGGAGCAAACTCCATGGAGTCGAGAGGGAGGGGCTCCCTCGCCGTGAGCAATCGCATGACAATGTCTTCGTTGTTACCGGCGGTCGGCACGGTGGCCACGCGCAGTTCGATTTCCCTATCCTGGTTCAGCTTGAATCGGATCTTCCCGTCCTGTGGTTTCCGGCGTTCAGCAATATCCAGGTTGGACATGATCTTGATACGGGACACCAAGGCTCGGCGATAAATCGCGGGAATCCGCATATAGGTGGAACAGGTACCATCCACGCGAAAACGGATCGCTGTTTCCTTGCGATCCGAGTAGGGTTCGACATGGATGTCAGACGCCTCGTGCTTGTACGCCTCGGCAATAATCTGATTCGCGAGCCTTACGATCGCGGAATCGTTCTCGTCAATGCCGTCAGATTCGATGTCGAAAGACTGCTCGTGGTGAGCGTCGTTGACCAGCTCGCCCAATGTATCCGCAATGGACCCACTGTCGGCGTCTCCGATCGTGGCGCTGAGAAACCGCTCGATGTCACACCGAAGACCCAAGGCAAACCGTATCGTCAGACCAGGGAAGGAACGTCGGATGTCATGACCTCTATCGAGATCATGGGGGTTGTCGATCAGGACATCCAGAATATCACCCTGTTGCTTCAACGGGAGCCAATGGTGTCTGCGGAGGTAATCGTGGCTCAGATTATTGAGGAGTTGGGGATCGGCCAGGGTTCGTCCGTCGTAAGGAATATAGGGGCAGTTGAAGAAGGTACTCAAAGTCTTTCCGAGCACGGCTTTCGGGATTCGGTATCTTCCGAGAAGTAAACCTTCCAAGTCGGTTGATCCCCTCACGGACTCCTTAACGGCTTTCACAAAATCCGCCTGGAGCATGAACCCCCCTTGGATTAAGAGGTCGTAAGCATGTGGTTCGATGGTTTTTTGGGCCGACTTCTGCATAGTTTCTATTACGTGTGTCCAGGAAGGAACGCGATTTCAGTTCCGGTGACTCCCAACCGTTCCAATTATCAGTATAGAAGTATTTTCGTCGTTCACAACGAATTTCACAAAGAAGCGTGATCCCTTGCGGGTTTATCTGACGCAAGAGCCGTCGAGTAGGTTGTGAGGGAAAAGGACGCTATTGAATGGAGCGGCTCAATTCTGCTCTGGTTGCGAACGGGCATGTGCGGCATGGGTCTGGAGGTTGGCACGGAGTTCTTTCTTGGATGTGGCGGCGACCGCGATGACGCCGTGAAACTTTGGTATCGGCTGATTGAAGACGAAGGGGTTTCCCACCGCGTCGCAAATGAAACCGCCGCTCTCTTCGACGAGCAAGACTCCGGCTGCAAGATCCCATTCGTTCTCCGGCTCAATGGTAAAGGCCGCCTGGACGCGACCGGCGGCGACCAGGGCCAGGGCGTTGGCAATGGAATACATGGAGCGGCACCGAGCGGTTTCGGCGAGCGCCGACCATCGGCCGCTCCGGAGTTCCCATGCACTGACCATGATGACAGGATTGATGTCGCGACCAGGTGAGAGGGTGACGCGCACGCCATTCAAGAACAGCCCTCCGCCGCGCACTGCCGTGAAGAGTTCGTCGGTCGAGGGGTTGAGGATCGCGGCGACGACCGGTGCGCCTTGCTCAATCAACGCGGCAGAAATGCAGAACTCCGGCATCCGATTTACTAAGGCCTTTGTGCCGTCGATGGGGTCCACAATCCAGACGCGCCGGTTGGTGAGTCGAGCCGGATCGTCGGGAGACTCTTCCGAGAGCCATCCATCCTGCGGAAACTCCAGGCGCTGCATCTCGTGGAGTATGCGATTGACCTCATGATCCACGGTGGTGACCGGCGAACGGTCCGGTTTCGTCTGCACCTCGAACCCAACCAGGACCAGTTCACGCACCCTCGCGCCAGCCTTCTGAACCGCTTCGACCAGCGTTGCCAATTCTCGTTCCATGTTGCATGCTCGTAGAATGGAACAGGAAGAGTAGCAGGTCTTGCTGGATCGGCAAAGAAGAAAGACGGCATCCTGGCGACCAGCGAGACTGTCCTCTTGACCATCGCGGAGAACCTGCGTACAAGCAGGGGGTACTATGAGGTCCCTACCCATGAAGCTGGTCCAGAAACGATCCAGAAAGACAGGGCTCCCCCCTGGCACGCTTGTCCATATCGGCGAAAAAAAACCGGACAAGGTGACGATCACATCCTTTAACTACGCGGGCAGCCATTGCGACGAACGCTCGGATTTGTCGGTCGATGGGCTTGCGCCACCGACCGATGAGTCTATCACCTGGGTGGATGTCGGGGGCGTCCACAGGATGGATGTTCTGGAATCGTTCGGGAAGCAGTTCAAGCTCCATCCCCTTCTCCTCGAAGACATTGCCAACACCGATCAGCGTCCGAAGCTCGACGACTATGAGACCTGCTTGTTCCTCGTCATGAAGATGCTCTCGGTCACTGACCGGCAGGAGATCATCGTCGAACAGGTGAGTCTGGTTCTCGGACCGAACTTTGTCCTATCTTTTCAGGAAAACGGGGCCGACGTCTTCACATCGGTGCGGGATCGTCTTCGTGGTGGCAAGGGCCGCTTGCGGCAGTCCGGGGCCGACTATCTGCTCCATGCGCTGGTCGATGCCATTGTCGATCAATATTTCGAGGTGTTGGAGGTGTTGGGCGAGAAAATCGAAGCGCTACAAGATCTGGTGGTCAGTCATCCGAAGCCGGAGACGCTGCGCCAGATTCATGCGCTCAAACGGCAGTTGCTGTTTCTGAGGCGGGCGGTGTGGCCGCTCCGTGAAGCGGCGAACAATCTTTCTCGATCGGAAAGCCCCTTCTTGCAAGAGTCGACCAAGATATTTTTCCGCGATGCGTACGATCATGTGGTTCAAATCGTGGATACCATCGAGACGCTTCGCGAAATGGTCTCAGCCGGTCTCGAGATCTATCTGTCGAGCATCAGCTATCGGTCGAATTCGGTGATGAAGGTGTTGACGATCATTACGACGATTTTCATGCCGCTGACCTTTATTGTCGGCATTTATGGAATGAATTTCGAGCACATGCCGGAACTGAAATGGGAATGGGGTTACCCGCTGGTACTCGGGCTGATGGTAGCGATCGTGATTGCCATGCTGGGATTTTTCAAAAGTAAGAAGTGGATTTAGGAGCCTGTCCGACATTAACCGTTCTACTGTGGCGAACAATCCACGACCATCTGCGTCGTTCTCGACCCGAGAAAATCCTCAACGTATTCCAGTGAATACGCCTCCGGTTTTTCCGGGCCTGCGGCCTAGCATCTGGCCGCGCCTCATTCGCCTCGTTACGAAGGCAATGCCGGACAGGCTCCTAGCCAGGCTAAAAGAGAGAGTGATGAGGAGACGACGAATTCTCACCGTCATGATCAGCGGGCTGGTGCTGGGTGGGCTGCTCCAGGCGGTCTGTGGCAGTGCAGAGGCGCAAGCGGGCGCGCAAGGAGAGTCGGCCATTCAGTCTGGCGCCACCCAGAACCAGGGCAAAGCTCTGCCCGCAGCCCAACGGTTCGTCATTCTGCTGAACTTTAACAACGAGGCGGTGTTGGATAAAGAAACAGGCTTGGTCTGGGAGAGGTCACCGCAGACGACAAGCGCCAGGTGGACCGTGGCCCGCCGAACTTGCATGGAGAAGAATGTCGGGGGGCAGAAAGGCTGGCGGCTTCCGTCACTCCAAGAGCTGACGAGCCTTGTGGATCCCTCTATCGCTCCGCCTGGCCCGACTCTGTCGCCGGGCCATCCGTTTCTGACCGTCCAGTCGACCGTCTATTGGTCAGCGACGAGGGTCGATGAGGATGCCAGGGGTTCGTGGGCCGTGCATTTCGGATTGGGCGGCGGCTCGACCTTCATCAATTGGGCCCACAGTGTTCCAAGCTGGTGTGTCCGTGACGGTATGAATGTGAATCAGCCTTGAGGCTTTGGCGATTAGAGCGAGGTAGGCGCTTGGGCGTGTCGGCAGGGGAAGCCAAAAGGAGAGAGTTTATTCGGTGACCTCGACGTGATCGACGAAGTAGGCGGTCTCTCCGAAGCAAGTGGTGGGGAGGTAACGATATTCTTTGTAGTGCAGGACCAATCGTTTTCCCATGGCCTGCGTGAGCAGTGACGCCACTTTCTCATCCCTGACTGAAAAGACCCATAATATCGGGGCGACACCCGGCACCGTGGTCATGGCCATCTCCCCTTCATACGTCTTGCAGATCCAGCCCTTGTGGGAAAATTTCTGAATATAGCCGGCTCGGTTTCCGTCGGAGTAACTGTAGTTGAAGGCGACGAGCAGATAGGCCGCGCCGATGAAGAACAGGAACAGCACAAACAGCTTTATCATCGGGCTTCCTCTATGTTCTGGTGAAGATCCGTGAATAACCAGGGGGCTTCAGTCTTTCGTCGAGCCTCGTAGGAGGTAATGGTCGTCTCATGTTGCAAGGTCAAGCCGATGGCATCGAGACCTCGATATAAACAATCTTTTCTGAAGGGGTCGATCTCAAAGTGAGCGCTGGCTCCGTTCGGGCTGGCCACCATTTGTTTCCCGAGGTCCACGGTCAGCTGGTATCCGGGGGTCGCAAGGACGTCGTTCATCATGGCCAGAACTTCATCGGCCTTCAATACCACGGGCAAGATGCCGTTTTGGAAGCAGTTGTTGTAAAAGATGTCGGCGAAGCTCGGCGCGATGACACAACGGAAGCCCTGGTCGAGGAGCGCCCAGGGGGCATGTTCGCGCGACGATCCGCAGCCGAAGTTATCGCGCGTCAGGAGAATCGTCGCACCCTGGAAGCGCGGTTGATTCAAAAAGAACGTCGGATCCTGCGCCCCGTCTTTTTGCTTACGCCAATCGTAGAATAACCCTTCGCGAAGCCCCGTTCGCTTGATCGTCTTGAGAAATTGCTTCGGGATGATTTGGTCGGTATCGACATTGACTCGGTCTAACGGGGCCACTAACCCTGTGAGTATTGTAAAGGCTTGCATCATGATCCTCGTGACACGTGAAACGTGAGCCGTAAGGGGTACGATATACGCTTCACGCGTCTCACGCCCACTTTCTGATATCGACAAAATGGCCTTCGACTGCTGCGGCTACTGCCATGGCCGGCGACACAAGATGAGTCCGGCCGCCAGCTCCCTGTCGCCCTTCGAAATTTCGATTGCTGGTCGAGGCGCAGCGTTCCCCGGGCTGAAGCACGTCGGCATTCATCGCCAAACACATGCTGCAGCCTGCTTCCCGCCATTCGAACCCCGCCTCTTTGAACAGTCGGTCGAGCCCTTCCTGTTCGGCCTGTTGTTTCACGAGACCGGAACCGGGCACAACCATCGCGTGAACGGTCTTGGCGACATGCCTGCCTTTCGCCAAACTCGCAGCCAGGCGAAGATCTTCGATGCGCGCGTTCGTACAGGACCCGATGAAGACCTTGTCAATCTTGATATCGGTCATGGGCATGTTCGGGATGAGGCCCATGTATTCCAATGCCCGCACCGTAGCCTGGCGCTGGTTTTCGTCGGTGATCGTGCGCGGGTCCGGCACTCGTTGATCGATGCCGGTCACCATTCCGGGGCTCGTGCCCCAACTGACTTGCGGCGCGATGCCCTCAGCCCGCATCGTGACGGTCACATCGTATGTCGCAGTTGCATCGGTCTTGAGCTGCTGCCACGCTCGCACGGCCTGCTCAAACAGCTCTCCCTTTGGTGCCAGTGGACGCCCTTTGATATAGGCGATGGTGTGTTCGTCCGGCGCCACCATCCCGGCCCGTGCGCCGCCCTCGATCGACATGTTGCAGAGCGTCATGCGCCCTTCCATGCTGAGCGCGCGGATCGCCGAACCTGTGTACTCGATGACATGGCCAGTTCCGCCGGCTGTGCCGATCTTGCCGATGATCGCCAGAATCACGTCCTTTGCCGAGCAGTGAGTCGGCAGCGCCCCATCGACGCGGACCTCCATAGTCTTGGGTCGTTTCTGCACCAAACATTGGGTGGCCAGCACATGCTCCACTTCGCTGGTGCCGATGCCGAAGGCCAGGGCGCCGAACGCCCCATGTGTCGACGTGTGCGAATCTCCGCACACGATGGTCGTCCCAGGCAGGGTAAAGCCCTGCTCTGGTCCTATGATGTGCACCACGCCTTGCCGGATATCATTCATGCCGAACAGCGTGATGCCAAAGTCGCGGCAATTTTCCTCCAGCGTTCTAATTTGTATCGCACTGAGGGGGTCGGCAATACCCAGAGTCCGGTCGGTGGTCGGGACATTGTGATCCGGCACCGCCAACGTGACACCAGGACGTCGCGGCCTGCGGCCCGAGAGCTTGAGCCCTTCAAATGCCTGCGGCGATGTGACTTCGTGGACGAGCTGTCGATCGATATAGAGCAGGGTGGTCCCGTCCGGCTCCGCACGGACGACGTGGGATTCCCAGATTTTGTCGAAGAGGGTTTGAGCGGCCATACATGCTCCTCACTGGTCGATCTCTCAGGATGGTATCTCCGAGAGGATGCACATTATACAGAGTCCTCCTATGGTCTGCACAAGAGCCCTCGCCATATTCTTGCGTTGACCGACCGGACGTGGTACACCGCCTAGGAGAATGCTTAGAAATTTCGGCCAGCGCGGAAAAGGCTGAGGTCAAGGTTGAGCGAAGAGCAGACTCTCCCCATCTCAGACTCGACCTGGACCGCAACCTCCTGGAGGCTGTGTGCCGTGACCTCCCAGATATGGACTGATCCCGCCATCATGGAGTGGTCGCAACTGCTCCTCAACAGTTTCCGTCACTGGACAGGGCGTGACCTCTTCGAACGAGTGGGCGATCATGACTATCAGGCCCACGCGCTTTTCCAGTCTCCCTTTATTGTTGTATCCCACGGAATGGAAGAGGATCCGCTCATCAATTACGGCAATCAGATCGCATTAGACTTGTGGGAGATGACCTGGGAACAGCTCGTCAAGACCCCGTCGCGGCTGACGGCGGAGCCCACGAGTCGGGCTGAACGCGAGTGGATGTTGGAACAAGCTAGAACACGCGGGTATCTCGACACCTATCGAGGCGTGAGAATTACGTCAACAGGCCGCCGTTTTCTCGTCGAGGACGCCCTCATCTGGAACGTCATAGATGCAGGGGGACAGAGAGTCGGGCAGGCGGCGACTTTTGCGCAATGGACCTGGCTTAGCTGACCGGCTAGGCTTCCAGCAGGCTGAGGTCGAGGTCAAGGTTGAGCGAAGATCAGACACCTTTTTCTCAGCCTTGACCTGAGCCTTAACCTTCCAGAGCGCTGGCGGGATTTTTCAGCATCCTGCTAGAAGGGGAAATAGATTTCAAATCCTCCATAAGCCCCGCTCTGGAAGGTCGTATTGTGTTGGTACCCACCCCGGACGAGCAAGAACACTTTGCTGACCTGAATTTCAGCGAGGGGTCCTGTCATGATCCCTCGGAAATCGGCATTACCCATTCCGGTCACGTCCCAGCCGAGATACGTTGCGCAACAGCTCTTCTCGGGCTTATAGGCCAGAACCTTCCCGCGTAGCCGGCTCCAGAAGAAATTATCGAGGTCAGCATATGACCCTATGGCGTGGAGGTTCCATTTTTCATGCCAATAGAGCGCTTCGAGTTGGCCGTACACGCCGGCCTGATAGTTGATCGTGTTGCTCGCGTTCAGCCGCTGTTCCTCGATTCTGCGCATCTGAGGGCCGGCAAGGGCGGAGAGCGTCCAGCCGCCGAGCGTTGTGGAGATGCCGAGCGACGGGACAATAGACTGGATGTTGGCATCCAGGAGTTGCCCGTTGGTCTTAGCGTTATAGCCGAGCCCGGAAGTCATAGCCTGAACAAACAAACCGGATCCTGCTGAGCCCCCCAAGATTGGGGTTCTGACGCCGAGGTAGCCAAAATACTGGCTCTTGTTGTCGATCTGAAACCCCGTGAAGACATCTCCCGCCTCGCTCACGATAGGCAGGTAAGTCAGGATACCTACCGCCAATATCAGTCGTGTCAGTCGCACCATCGTATCTCCATTGTCAGTCGCGTACATACGAGGACTGGACGAGAAATCACAGAGCCGGTAGCAGGTATCAAGATTGCGGACCGTTATGGTGGAATGTGACATCCGGGTGTCTGGCCAGTTATGACTGTTGCCATGACGCCTGGTGCAAGTCTCGCCATTCTTGCTCGCCCTGTTCAATATGATCCACACGAAACCGAACAAAGGTATGCGTGGGTCTAACGGTTGTCTCAACGGCAAAGACTTTGAGCGTCACACCGTGGAGGTACAGGATCGCGCCGACCAGCGACTCTTGGAGCGGCTGGGAAAACTGCGCGGAAAGGCCACCATAGGACACATCGCGGGTCGTTCCCTGGAAGGAGCTGTAAGCCGTGTCGAGTCGGCAGGGTGTGGAGAGCGAGACACGTGGAATTTGCCGACGTCTGGAGACGAGGGGGTGCCACACCACCGAGAGCGATTTAATCAGAGAGTGCAAGCTGCGGACTGCGCCCGGCTTGAATGACGCGGCCATATTCCAATGGGAGGACTCGCTGAAAATGGTGACCAGCAGGGCCTGCATCGTACGATCGTCCAGGTCTATGAATTGAATTCCCACGACGACGTTGCCGGTGGTCATCGGTTCTTGCCGCACGATCCGGCCTTTCAGCTGGAACCGTTCGCCGGAATGGGCCGTGAAGAGTACGGATGCTGTATCCAGTTGGGTAAACAGCGGATGGCGAACCCGTAAGGCCACACCTGCTTCGTTGATGTCGATGGTCGTGGCGGGGATGATTTGGCTGCCGGCCTGCAGTTCACTGGTAAACGACCGGGGGAGCCGGAACAGGCACCGCACTTGCGACTGTCCGCCCGCGACCAAGATAGCAATGGCCAGCAGGAAAAGGTTCACACTGCCCCAGAAGAGGCTTACACCAAGTCCCGGCGCTGACCCGGCTTGCCACCAGTGCTGAGTCCCTAATGCAATGCCGATCACGAGCAACACGAATACGAGGAGGTGAGGCCGGACCATTGCCAGTTCGCGGCGCATATTCTGTGTGACACGTTGTCCTTTCGGTGTCACGACGAAGGGCTGCACTTTATGTGGGAAGAGCAGGGCTTTGAGCACGGCCCAGCTGAGCGCAAAGCACATCGTCATTTCGTAGATGTCGGACCAAAAGGCGTTGCGCGAGCCCCGGCTGATGGTGCGCATCGCCACGACCGAAGCGAGGAAGAAGGAGAAAAACATAATGGACATGGCCCACACGTCGGCATTCAGTGGGGGAAGGTTGAACAATAACATCGTCAGGGGGGCCAAGAGGCATATGACGCGTGGGATGCCGAAGAAAAAATAGAAGATCGATCCGAAGTAATCAATTCGCTGGGCAAGGGTTAGGCCTCGGATCGTGAGGGGGTTATCCCGCAGTAAGACTTGTATGGAGCCGATGGCCCACCGTTTGCGTTGCTTCAGGTACGCATCGAGCGTTTCCGGCATCAACCCGACCGACAAGACCTTATTCAAATACCGGGACTGGTAACCGAGAGAATGGAGGATCAGACTGGTGTGGAGATCTTCGGAAATGGTCTGGGTTTGAAAGCCACCGATTTCATCGAGCGGGCCCCGCCGAAACACGCCGCCGCTGCCCGCATAAAATGCGCTGTTGTGCCGATCCCGGCCTGATTGCACCATGCGGAAGAATAGGGCCTGCTCGTTCTTCAGTTCCTGTTCGAGGCGGAGATTCCGTTGGAAAATATCCGGGTTGTAGAAATGATGGGGCGTCTGGACGAAGGCGACAGTCCGGTCTTGGAAGAATCCGACCGTTTCCTTGAGGAAGGAGGTTGTGGGGACATGGTCGACGTCGAACATCGCCACGAGTTCGCCGTCCGATTGTGTGAGGGCATGATTGAGGTTGCCCGCCTTGGCATGAAGCGGCCTGTTGGGGCGACGGAGATACGTACAGCCCAACGATGCCGCCAGCGCTTGCACGTCATCACGGTGGCCGTCGTCGAGCACATAGACCTTGAATCGATCCTTCAGATAATCCTGATGGAGGCAACCCACCAGCGTACGGTTCAGGATATCGAGGGGCTCATGGACCACCGTAACCATGATGTCGACGGTTGGAAAGGAGGTCAGGGGAGGAGAGACGCGGTCGAGAGGAGCCCATACCTGATAGGCAAAGAATCCATATTGGAAGAGTCCATAGAGCTCTGCCATGAACACAATCCATCCCACAATAATCGCGGCCAACGATTGGTCAGGGATCGTGTAGACCACCCGCCATATTATGTAGCGAAGGTAGAGGAACAAGGAGAGACCGAGGATGATTCGGTGTCCTGCATTGCGCAAGACTAACAGGCCGATGACAGCTAGAATCCCGATGGATAACGGGACGGTGACGGGCAAACTATAGAACTGATCGATCCAATCCATACGTAGCGATTTTGTAGCATCGCTTCCTGAGGGCTTGCAACTATGCGTCTGTGGAGATGTAAGAGCATGCGGGGGAGCCAGCAAGAAACCGAGGTGTTCTTTAGGTCCGGAGATCGAGAGGGCTTCGGTGGACGATGGCACGGAGAATATCGCTGGTTGT
>JANNIV010000180.1:0-5087 GCA_031405355.1 Nitrospira sp. | reverse complement strand
CCTCGAACACAATTTATAGCGGAAGATGTGAGTGACAAGACTATATCTAGCGGTTGGTCCCGTCTACAATTTCATCATTTTCGTTCAACTGTCCGTTCTGCTCCCAGTGAACCAGCTTTGGTCCTGGTAGGCGGAACAGGGGATCGAACCTGTGACCTCTGCCTTGTAAGGGCAGCGCTCTCCCAACTGAGCTATCCGCCCGATTTCCTTAGCAACGTGGGTGGATGCTACCAACTCCACCTGCCCATGTCAATCGAATCTCGCGCGCTTCTTGCCGTTTTCGGCCCCTGCGCATTTCGCTCAGAATGAGTCGCGCGTCCTCATTGGTTATGTTTCTTGCTTCCGGCGCAGGCCCACTCGGGGAAAGTATTTATCATGCACCCGTTTGAGACGTCCCCGTTCAATATGAGTATAGATCTGCGTCGTCGCGATATTCGCATGTCCGAGCATGACCTGAACAGATCGAAGATCCGCGCCGCCTTCGAGCAGATGCGTCGCAAACGAATGCCGGAGCATGTGAGGCGAAATGACCCGTGTCATTCCTGCTCGCCGTGCACGGCGTTGCAGCAACTTCCAAAAGGCTTGCCGCGTCAACGGCCCGCCCCGCCTTGATACGAACACATACCGTGAAGCCCGCTTTTTGAGGAGCCGTGGCCGCGCCTCTTCCACATACTGCTGCAGCAACTGCCTGGCCCCCTCGCCCATTGGCACAAGCCGCTGCTTCGCGCCCTTACCCGTGACCCGGAGGTACCCGACATCAAGATTTGCCTGCGCGATTTCGGCCATCACCAACTCCGATACGCGAAGCCCTGTCGCATAGAGCAACTCCACCATCGCACGATCACGCAAATCTTCGGGGGTTGCGACTGGCGCCAGATCCAGTAATGATGTGACGTCGTGCTGCGATAATGTTTTCGGCAGTCGAACGCCGCGCGATATCGGCGCCAGACCAACGGTTGGATTCACCTCGATCATCCGTTCCCGCGTCAAAAAACGGAGCCATCCGCGAATAGCCGAGAGGCAGCGTACAGAAGAGGCGCGAGACAGCCGCGCCTCGTGCAAGGAGCGGAGAAATCCCGTCAACGTCTTCTGCGATAAAGCCCCGATCGGCGCAACACCGGTTCGATGCAAGTAGGAGTGGAATTTACTCAAGTCGCGGCGGTAGGCTTCAACCGTATTGACGGAAAGACCACCCTCCACCCGAAGATGGCTCAAATATCGCTCAGCCAGCGGATCCAGCATCATCTGTGCGATGATAGCCAAACGCTCGGATGAACACAACGAAGGCTATCGGGGTTTACCTTGACACCCCGACAGGATTTCCGATAGTAGTCACATGCGAATGACAAAGCCCTCAGACCTCCCGCAGGATGCTGAAAAAGTCCGCCAGCGTGAGAAAGCCGTTATTGGGTTTATTTGGTCTGTTTCGTTTGTTTGGTTGAATGAAACTAACCAAATAAACCAAATCAACCAGATAAACAAAACAAACCAGTTTGAGCATCCTACGGCTATTTTGTCATCAACGTCATTGGTGAGATCCCAACGGTGTTTTTATATAAACCGAGGTTTCCCTCAGCCTGCTAGGAGCTCATGGCCCGCCTGTTGATATCTTTGTTCTCACATCGCACGCGCACCCTTTCTGCACGCTGGTGCCTGTCCCTTATCCTTGTCTGGAGCATCCTTGGGCCAATCGCTGCGTTTGAGTTCAATTCACCCGTCTATGCAGAAACAAAATCCGCCAGCCCTGCGAGCCATCCCACGCTGAAGCAGGCGAAGCGCCTGATCGACGCAGGCCAGGCGGAAGAAGCCATCACCACACTCCGCCGCTTTCTGGCCACCTCCCCGAAGCCCGAGCTGCTCGACGACACCTATCTACTGCTCGGAGCAGCCCTGCACAACGCAAAGCAATATATGGACGCCTTAAAATACTTGCAGCAACTGCAGACTGAGTTCCCCGACTCAGAGGTGACAGAGCGAGGCAAGTTGATGCAGGCCCGAGTCCACGCAGCGATGGGAAACCTCGATCTGGCCTTGCCGATATTGACGGGCCTGCGCAATCTTTCCAAAGATGACAGCACGAAACGAGAAGCCCTGCGGCTGAGCGGCAATTTCTACGCGCAAAAAAAGGACGCGACCCGCGCCATACAGGCGTGGCTCGATGAAGTGGCCTTGGGAACCGACGACCAAGCGGAAGACGTGCGAACCCGCATTCGCGATCTAGCCAGCGAAACGTCCGACAAAAAAGCCCTCGATCAAATCCGAGACACCTTTCCGCGCAGTTTTCCCGGTGATCTCGCGTCCCTCCGACTCATCGACCTCTACGTCGCCCGAGGAGAAGAACACCAGGCCATCCGGCAGATCCAGCAATTTCTCATGAATTTCCCGACCCACCCGCAGTCAGAGAAAACCTCGGAACTCCTCACCACACTCCAAGCTAAACTCAAATCCAACCAGTTTTTCATCGCCGCGGTTCTGCCGCTCTCAGGAAAACTCGCTCCCTTTGCCGGTGAAGTTCTCAGCGGGATTCAGCTGGCGGTTGAAGCCAATAGAGACCGGACAGGAAGCGCATCGGTCGGTCTTATCGTCAAAGATTTGGAATCGGACTACGCCTCGTTTTTAGACGATTTTTCCGAGCTGCTGAACAACGATCGCCCTCTCGCCGTGATCGGTCCCCTCCTCTCGAAAAATCTGCCGGTCATGGCTGAACTCGCCGAACGGGCTCATATCCCGTTGATCACGCCCGCGGCGACCTTCCCCAACGTCAGACGACTCGGCAACTATGTGTTCAGTACGGCGCTCACCTATCAACTGCAAGCCAAACGAATCGCCTCCTATGCCATCAAGGAGCAAGGCTTTCGCCGATTCTGCATCCTGCACCCCGACACCATCTATGGTCGCGAGTTGGCCCGGCTCTTTGCCCAGGAAGTGCGCCAACACGAAGGGGAAGTGATCGCCATTGAGTCGTACAAAGAGGGCGAAGCCGACGTGAGCGCGCAACTCAAACGCATGAAGGCAGAGGACCTCAAGCGATATGGCTTATCCGTGCCGCTCGATCAAACGAAACTGACCGGGAAATTGACAAAGCTGGACAAGAAAGTTTTCTACACACCGGGTTTCGATGCGATCTTCATTCCAGGCCGCGCAGCCGACGCCGGCATCATCACCTCCCAGCTCAATTTCCACGACATGAAAGTGCCCTTCCTCGGCACAAATGGATGGAATTCTCAGGATTTCGCCCGCACAGACGATTCGTCGATCGATGGAGCCGTGTTCGTCGACGGCTTCTTTGTGGACAGCCCCATGCCTACGGTACAGGATTTTGTGGCCCGGTATAAAAAACGTTTCCAAACCAACCCGACACTCTTTGCGATCCAGGGTTACGATGCCGCGAAATTGGTGCTTGACGCGGTTCGACAAGGCGCCTCCTCCGGCGAATCCGTCCACGACCAGCTGCTGACACAGCCGGATCTCTCTTCCCTTGCGGGACCGGCGGCGTTTGGACCGGACGGAACATTGAATCGTCCGCTCTTCCTCATACAAATCAAAAAAGGCCGATTTCAACAGGTGAACTAACCCGCATGAACTCCTTACCGCAAATCCTCCACACGATTTCCTATATGGCGCTCCCGCTCCTCTTCGCCATGGTCTTGCACGAATATGCCCATGGCTGGGTCGCCAATCGGTGCGGCGATCCAACCGCCAAACTCCAAGGCCGGCTTACCATGAACCCGCTCGCGCACATCGATCCCTTCGGAACCGTGATCCTGCCGCTCCTGTGTCTGCTGATGCCGGGAGGATTCTTGCTTGGCTGGGCCAAGCCGGTCCCGGTCGACCCGCGCCTTATGCACCAACCACGTCGAGACATGGCACTCGTCGCGGCGGCAGGGCCGGCCATGAATCTCGTCCTGGCCGTCGGCAGTGCGCTCCTCTTGGCGCTCCTCCTGTCGATCGATTCCATGATCAGCGACTACTGGTCCAAATCGGGCGAGAGTTTGCCCCCTGACACGTGGCGCCAAATGTTTCTCCGGCCGATCGCCGTGATGTTGCGCTACTCCGTCTTGATTAATGTACTCTTGATGCTGTTCAATCTGCTGCCGCTTCCTCCCTTGGATGGCGGGAGAATACTCACGAGCCTCCTCCCCGATACCGCGGCAATGGCGCTCCGACGCGTGGAACCCTACGGCATGTTTATCCTGATGGGGCTGATCATATTGGACCCGCAGATCCATGTGATCCATACCATCACGGGGACCTTGACCCACAGTCTCACTAATTCAATTCTCTCTACCGCCATCGGCCTTGGAGCAGGAGACACACCGTGACTACCCCCAGAAAAAGAGTCCTCAGCGGCATGCAGCCGAGTGGGTTGCTCCATCTCGGCAACTATCTCGGGGCCTTGGAGAATTGGAAAGGTCTTCAGAGCGAGTTCGAGTGCTACTTCTTTGTCGCGGATTGGCATGCGCTCTCGACGAACTATGCCGATACCAGCCGTATCCGTGAATTCTCACGGGAACTGCTCATCGATTGGCTTGCCGCCGGCATCGATCCAGAACGTTCCACCGTGTTCATCCAGTCCCGTATTCCGGAACACGCGGTGCTGCATCTATTGCTCTCGATGATGACCCCCATCTCCTGGCTGGAACGCAATCCGACCTACAAAGAGAAGCAGGAAGAGATTAAAGAAAAAGACCTCAGCACCTACGGATTTCTGGGCTACCCGGTTCTACAGGCCGCCGATATCTTGTTGTATAAACCCGATTTTGTCCCGGTAGGAAAAGACCAACTCCCCCATCTCGAACTCACCAGAGAACTGGCCAGGCGATTCAACGATATCTATAAAAGACCGGTCTTCCCCGAGCCCAAAGAGCATCTGACGAAGTTTCCCAAGGTCATGGGCACCGATGGCCGAAAGATGAGTAAGAGTTACGGCAACACGATCAACCTGTCCGACCCCGAACCAGTTGTGCGGCAGAAACTCAAGACGATGGTCACCGATCCTGCCCGAGTCCGACGCCACGACCCCGGAAACCCCGACCTGTGCCCCGTGTACGATTTTCATAAAATATTTTCATTGCCGATGATTCAGG
>JANNIV010000179.1:0-18184 GCA_031405355.1 Nitrospira sp. | reverse complement strand
CGTCGGCACATATCCTAGAGAAGACTGGACCGCCAGGAGCGTCTTGAGGATGTTCGGTTTATCCGGCGGCGCAGGACGACAGGTTTCGAGCATCTCGGCGAGCCTCGTCTTGTACTGAGTCCTCATCGAATCACCTCACAGACTGCTCAAAAAACCGGCCTCATCGTTCGGGAGCGGAGTTGCTGGTTTCTAGTTTCTAGTTCCAGGTTTCAAGTTAGAAGAGAACCGGCTCCGAAAACTTGAAACTAGAAACTTGCAACCTGAAACACTTCACGAGATACGTTTCACCTTTCACGTCTGACGTTTCACGGCTCCTGCTAGTCAAGCCCCACATGGGCTCTGAGCCTGTGATAGTCGAATGCAGCCTGACCCATGCGCCTGGTTCCAGGATCGTGGCGCTCCATGTCGGCAATCAAGGCGGCAACCTGTTCGCGACCGGCTGCTGACGTTGCGACGTGACGCGGCATCTGATTATCCAGCGACGGGCAGGCCCGTTCCGCCCACTCTAAGTACAAGGTCTCTAAGAATCCGTTTAAGAGAGCACGATCTTCCTCCGCCGAAACCAGCAACGTCAGAAACCCATCGACGGCCAGCTCCGACTCCTTGAGCTGCCGGGGCGGTGGCGTATAGGTCTCGCCTCGGAAATGAAGTGAGAATCCGAACGTTGCCGCCAATTTGTGCTTGACGGCATCGAGCCGTTCTCGCGAATCACACTCCACCCACAACTGGGTCGCCGTGAGAATCAGTCGTACGACCACCGCTGATTCAGGGGAACCGGATGCCCCTCGCTGCACGAAGTGCTGCGCCTCCTTCGAAGTTGTGACTCCACCGGGTAGAGAACGGGTTGCTTCACGCTCGAATCCTTCCAAGCCTGCGAGCATTTCAACCATGTATCCGTACTCGCAATGATCGTACAGGGCCAAGGTATACAGATAGGGCTTCCCCCCTTCTCCCACATAGTGAATACCTTTCACGGCGTCAATGAGCGCGGCAAACCTCATGCGCGCGAAGGTCCACAACAACACATGTCCATAGCGTTTGGCGAATTCCTGCCAATCCCCGAGCTCGAACGATCCGGCTGTGATTTCTACCTGTCGCTGATAATCACGTGTGGCGTTCAGCAGACCCTTTCCATCCTCGTTGGACAATATGATTGCGGCGCCCGCGAAGACCGCCCGCTCCCACTCCACATCGCCCGACTCGCGGATCAGCCGCGTCAATAGTACTTGGCCAGGCTGCAGTTCTTTGCGGAAAGCTCCGTCAACAACGCGATAGACCCGCGCATCTCCGATTGAGCGGAAAACCAGACGCTTGGCCTGCTCGTCGAACGACAGGAACTCTGCCAGATCGAGATAGGAATGTTTCAGCGGATCCAACCATTCCCGCTCTTCTTGCGGGATATGCTCCGTGATGACGTCGCGTAACTGCTCAATCAATGTCAGTTGCCCGTCCTGCGGATAGAAGTCGGAATAGAGTAAGAGGTTGGCTAAGTCCGTTTCCTGCGGCAGCGGAGACAGCAGCCCCCCGGCTCCGCCTTCAAGGTAGGGCTGGAGAGCAAGACGCATGGCGATCTGCCGCTGGGCAGCCATCCCTGGCTCCGACGAAAGGGAGTCCAACCGGGCGAGTAACGAATCGAGCGGCGGGATAAGAGGCACCCAGAGGCCGGCTGTTGTTTCACTCGCGAGCTTCATGAATTTCTTCCATCACGATAGCCTCGGCGTCGAGCCAGTCCTCAAGGTCGTGTCCGTCACGATACCCCCGCTCTTGCCACAATTCGAAGGCCTTATTCGCAATATGTTCCCTCATGCCATTTGGCAACTCGATAGACTGTGGCGATGCCGCCAAAGGCGAACCCATCGAAGGTTTCATTTTCTTTATTGGTTTGCTAGCGCTTGCCATCACGAACTCCTTGGCTATTGGTTAAGTGTGCATGAGCAGGATGCTCAATACGTTTCACCTTTCACGGATCGCTGTTGGGCTGCGCACCGCGATGACAGGACAGTGCGCTTTTCTCAGAACAGCCTCCGCCACGCTGCCGGATATGGTGTGTGAAATCCCTCGGCGCCCGTGGGTGCCCATAACAATAAGGTCGCAGGGCAAGGTCTTAGCAGCATCTAAGATTGAATCGGCCGGAAGTCCGCCCCGCAACCGAGACTCCACCGTCATATTGGGTTGCTGGTGGGTAGCAGCCAGCTCCTCCAGTCGTTTTGTCCAGGTCTCGACTTCCAAACGACGTGCACTACTCTGGCCGAGGGTAAAATCCAATCCGTACGACACCGGCTCCAGGACATGCAGCAACATAAGGGAGGCCTGAGCCTGCTGCGCCACCACAGCTGCATACTTCAACGCATCAAGGGAACAATCGGAAAAATCGACCGGCACGAGAATGCGCTCCAGCGTAACAGGCTTCGACAAGACACTCCCATCTTCGTTATCTGCCGACTCCGTTCTCACCGCCAGCACGGGGCAGGGAGCGCCACGAATGACCCGCTCGGCAGTACTCCCTAACAAGACGTGCGCAAGGCCAGTCTTGCCCCTGGTCCCTACGACGACGAGGTCTGAATCCTCCGCCCGCGCCACGGCAATCACCTCTTCACTCGGAATGCCTGCAGCCATCCTGGTCGTGACCGCAATGCCTCGCAGCTCCGCACGGCCCTTGAGATCGTCTAACTGCGACGATGCCTGCTTGAGCAGATCAGCCAAATATTGCTGATTGACCGGGTAATCGGGATTGAGTCCCGGTGGAAATTCCGCGACGCACAGCACCGTCAAAGAGGCCTTCCACGAGCAGGCAAGAGAGCAAGCATAGTCCTCCGCCCGCCGAGCCCACCGTGAAAAGTCCGTCGCAAACAAAATTCGCTTAATCATGGTACTCGTTTCCTCATACCCGCGAGACGTGCGGGAAATGCGCGAAAAGCGTGACTAGTGTGGATCGAATTTTCACCTTGTATCACCCGTCTCGCTCGTCCCGCCTGTCTCGCAAGTCCCGCCTATCGTCTATACTGCTTCCGCGCTGAGCAACAACAATTCACCCTTCATGTTCGGATGGATTGAACACCGAAACTCATACCGGCCAGGCCGTGACATGTTGAATCGAATGACCGCATCCCGTTTGGGATCGAGATACACCCCACCCAGTCCCCGGCCATACACGATCATCCCGTCCTTCTCGATCTGGGTTGGAAGGCCCTCGAACATGGCCGAGCCAAAGTCATGCCGTTCAGCATCCTCGTTCCTGACCTTAATCACTGCAGGGAATCCAAGGCGGAGCACCCCCTGCTTGGTCACGAACTTGAAATCCTTGATCGCGACTTCGACGACTTGCTCCGACTGAGCGAAAATAGGCTCCACCGTCTCCCACCAGAATCCACAGGTCACGGCAAGCACAAGCACCCATCCCCACTGCACCTTCTGACTATTCATAGATCCCTCCTTCTCAAGAACCGTAAAAGGTAAGACGTGAAAAGTGAAACGTGTGCCTGGAGGATATTTTCCTCCGAGACGTTTCACGCTTCACGTTTCACGCGCAACGCGGCTGGTGGCAGCGGAACAGTCAACACCGGACAGCCTGCAGTCCGCACCACCTTTTCTGCCGTACTGCCGAAAAAGATCTTGTCCACGTTACCTGAGCGCCCTCCATAACTCCCCATCACCACCAGATCCACTTTTTCCATCCGGGCCGTCTTCGCGATCTCCACAAACGGCCCGCCCTCCAATACGATTCGCGTCACGGTCACACCCTTGATTGCCTCTGATTGAAGCAATCGACGCACATTGAGTCTTGCATGGTGACGCAGCCGACGCTTCTGACCCTGTGCGTCAGAGGGCACCGCCAATAACCCCATCTGATTGAAAGTCGCCAGGGTACTGGTGTCTATCACATGCAACAGCAGCAGCTTGGCTTGAAAAGTTCTGGCGAGGGTCAACGCGACACGGAAGGCTTCTTCCGAACAAGGAGAAAAGTCTACCGGCACAAGGATCTTCGTGAAGAGCGATTCAGCCATGTGACCTCCCGAAGGATTGATTCATTCCCTGTCATCAGCAAGGCCGGTGCCATCCGATCTAGGCTGAAGGCTGAAGGCTGAAGGCTTAGTGGAAACAAGGACTTGTTCTCGCTTGTCAGGCTATACGCCATGGGCCATCAGCTCTTTGAATTTTTGACGGGGGTATCCTGCTACAGCTCGTTTTTCTCTGCTGTAGCAGAAGGCAACAGAAAACTTGAACTTTGAAGCGTACCCCGTAGGTGCGGACACGAGGACGAGACAGAATACCTTTCACTCTTCACCCCTTACGGCTCACCCCTTACCCTTAACGCAGTCGTTAAAACAGCGGCACTGTACTTGCTGAGTCTCTGTGCAGTGCGAAACTATCTGTCTGGTTATCTGGTTGATCTGGTTTGTTTTGTTTATCTGGCTAGTTTCATCCAACCGAAAAACCAGATCAACCAGATAGACCAGACAAACCAAATAACGGTCTTCTAAGGAGCGACTTCGATGAAAACCTTACTCGCGGTTGACGGATCGGATAATTCCTACGAGGCCGTGCATATCATGAAATACCTGGCCAGAGCAGAACAGCTCACCCTGCTTCATGCGCTGGATGTCTCCAGACCGGCCTACCCCGAGATGTTGCCGGAAGTGGCGGAGGAGCTCTATAAGACTCTTGAACAGAGCATGAAGGAAGACGGCGAGCGGCTCCTCAAGCGGGTTGAGTCTCTCCTCCCGCTCCACGCAGGGCCCACGACAAAACAGCTTCGAGTCGGGTCTCCGGCAAAAACAATCCTGTCGATGGCTGAGGAACAGAAAGCTGATCTTATCGTGATGGGAGCCAGGGGTCTTGGCCCCATCAAGGAACGGCTGCTTGGCAGCGTGTCGCATCGCATCCTCACCCTGGCCCCTTGCGCCACGTTGATCGTAAACGGCCCGGTCAAGCCCGTGAAACAGATCCTGCTGCCGCTCGAAGGTCCAATCGACGCGGAAGCTGCGGTTCGTTTTCTGCGACTCAAGCCGTTTCACGAGACGGTTGAGTTGACGCTGATGACGGTCTTGCCTTGGACAGAGCCGCCATGGCCGAGCGGTGCGGCAGCCGCCGCGGCCGCCGCCGCCACCGAAATGCTGGAGAAGCAAACCGAGTACATCGAGGCGGTGGCAGAGCGTCTATGCGCCATAGGTTATAAGGCGCACGGAGTCGCCCTGCTCGGAACACCGCCTACCATGATCCTGCAACAAGCCACCACACTGAGATCTGATCTAATTCTAATGGGTACAAGGGGCCGGCAGGGAATCACCCGCTTCGTGCTCGGCAGCGTGTCTCATGCTGTGCTGCACAAGGCTCCATGCCCGGTGCTGACCTTTCCCTCATAAGGCAGGCGGGAAAGGCGAGACGAGTAGGATGGAGGGAGGTTCGAGGTCCGAAGTTCGAGGTTTTCGGAACATCGAACCCCGAACTTCGAATCGCGCCTTACGCGCCACGGTCTGTGACACGAGCGACGTTCTCAACGTCCTGCTATGAGCCTTCCACAATTGTCTGGATTCCGGTGCAGGGGGCTCGCTCATGGGAAAGGCACACAACTGTTGTCTCAGTGGAATCAATCGCTCGACCTGCCTGATAATGCTCTGAAGGGAAGCTTGAGTTGTTTCGTCCTCTGTCTGCTTCAGGAGAGACTCGGCTTTCCCCAGAATCACATTGAGAGGAGTCCCATCTCTTGAGCCAATCCGGACGTCTCCGTCTGCCACGCCACGAATTGAGTCATGACTCTCAAATACTCGGCCTGCTGTTGCCTCTCCTTGGAAGTCTGCTTGTCCTGCGCGGACTTCAGAAGTCTCCTCGCCTCGCTCGCTGAGGCCCAACACCTCATTGAAGCCTGGCGGCTCGACTATAATCAGCGCCGCCCACATGGCTCACTCGGCCACCTGACCCCGGATGAGTTTGTCGCACAATGTCAGGAGTTCTCCTTTAGAAGTGTCTACTTGACGGGGGAGCTTACGGATCGTTACATTACAAAAGTAGCGCCACTGTCCATGTTCACCGTATGAAGTGTAAAATGAAGCAATCAGCCATCCAAGAATCGAGCGCGTGCCTGTTCAGAATCGCGTTGATTAGTAACAATCCTGTCCTGCGCAGGGGATTGCACTTGACCTTGAAAGAGTCTCCGCTCGTTTCTGAAATTACTGAAGTCGCCGTGGGCTCTCAGGCGGTGGAGATCGTCGTCCGTGAACAGCCGCAGGTCATCCTCGTCGATCTCAAACTGGCCGATACAAACACATCGGAACTCATCAGAGCAATGCGCGCGGCAGCGACCGATTCACATATCCTGGTGCTGAGTGCATTATCCGATGAGACATTGACACGCGAGGCCTTAGCAGCGGGCGCCGAAGGAGTCGTGCTCACCATTCAACCGCCTGCCGTTCTGTTTGCCGCCATTGAATCCCTGTGCGGTTCCGTTCCAAGACCCATGGACTCTCAGCCTGCGCAATTTGCCACCGGCCTGACCGGCGGCAGACCTTCGGCCAGAAGCAATGAACAAAGGCGGGTGGGGTTTATTGAGAGCCTGACCACACGAGAGCGACAGGTTATACAGTCGCTGGCGAAGGGTTTCTCAAATATGGAAATCGCGGACAAGCTGTGTATTTCCGAAACGACGGTTCGCCATCACTTCACCGCGATCTTTAGTAAGCTGCATGTCGCCAATCGACAACAGCTGCTCATTGCGGCACACCAGCAGGGACTCGTTGAATTCGGCACAGGCTGATGCCTCCGGATGCAGCTGGGCCGTTCCTCATGAAGCGCATCTCGTTAAAGTGTTTCAAGTTGCAAGTTTCGAGTTTCGAGTTATGGGTTTCGGATTACTGAAACTCCGAGGTCGAACTTGAAACCTGGAACTAGAAACTAGAAACCTGCGTTTGCGAACGAACTGCGCTTCACACGCGGCTGATCAGCGCTTGAGCAGACATGTTCGTGAATAATGCTCTTAGGCAAGGCGAGAGCCGACCGGTGACAGGTACTGCCTTGCCCGGCGAGGAGAGGTGCGCGTGTTGAAAATGTGAGCTGTCCGTGGATATGAGAGCTGGGATATATAAAGGTGGGAATCCGGTACGCGATGGCGGATATTCTGCAGGAGCACGCAAGCAGGTTCAGTGAGTGAGATCGGTCCTCCTTACCCCTTCATTATTCTCCTTCGCCGAATACCCCGTAGCTCGCTACGGGGATGAAGGCGAGGAGAACCCTCCATAGCCTTGGCGAAGGAGGGTAGCGGCTTCGGAGAATTTCGCAAGATACCCCGCAGCTTGCTGCGGGGAGCTTCATTACGAAGACTTCTACGGCCTTACCCATGTGCTTTCTGTCGGTGCGGCTGTTTATTAGCTTCGCTGCTAAACTGCTCGAAATACTCAGAAAGAGTGCAGCCTGAAAAATGCACACTGGCCTCTGCAAACAAGGACTCCAAGCAACGGTACAGATGCTCTATTGCGGACTCAGATTTGAATAGCGGAGATCCTCCGGGCATAAATTCTGACGAGTGCAACATAAATTCTACATAATCTCGCTTCGCGCTCAATGCATAACTCAGATACTCTAACATCGGACTCAGATTTCTTCCATTTGGCCTCAGCCAAATCTTAGGGAAAAGACGACTTGAGATTCTCCTGGCAAGTGAAATATTGAGGAGGAGAGAATTCGACAGTGCCGTATTGACTAAACCGTATGTATTCTGAATTGAGACGGGAATCTCGAGTAGAGTTGAATGGCCTGGGCGGCTAATATCCAACGGATCAATGAAGTAAGCAGTGTCAGGAAAATCTGTATAATCGGTACCCCCGTCTTTATCGGGGTCCCCAAGATGGCTTTTCCATGACACATGAGGAGTGACAGAGCAATCAACCTTATAGCCAAATTCAATCAATTGGTTTGCATATCGTTCATCGAAACTCCATCGGCCAGCTCTATGAGAGAGCATTTTGACCCCGAATGTATTCTCAAGCAGATCGGTCATAATTGAAATCTTCTGCCGCATGACCTTCTCGGGATACTCGATCAAGTAGGGATGAAACCGCGAGTCGTTGTCAGTCAATTCATAGGAGGGCGGCATATCCCACGCATGTAGATGCATGCCGATTTCTCCGACGCCACGCTTGATAATGTCTTTCCCCATCGTTTGAAATGTTTTGGAATTAGCCATTTCATAGTTGGTGAGATAGGTCGGCTTGAACCCATATTTTTCGCATAACTCCTGAAACCGAGGAAGATAGGATGCGTTTTTAGTTGTAACTGTTCTGGGCTTTGACCATAAATTATCGCCTTCTGTATCTATAGTTATAATAAAGCTTGGTTTTCTAATCATCTCTTGACCCTTTCTTCGAAGATACTGATCTGACCGCCAATTAGCGCGTATTGTTTGCTCCCTCTCCATCCAGGAGAGCAGAGGGGAACCACGTAATGCTGGTTCCTTCTACAGGCTCCGTCAATTGCCAACTAACACAGACACACTGTCACTGGAATTTAGGCGCGAAGGGCCCAAGGGCCTTCCGTATTTTCTTCCTGACTCTCTGCGGAAGAGTGCGTTTATAGATATACGAAAAATGACTGATGGCCGCATATAACTTTGGACCGAATCCGGTCCGGAGCACTTCCAACTCGACTGCCTCATGCATTGTTTTTGTCCAATGATCTTTGTACATGGCGCCACCACCCATAAAATCGAACTCGTCTATGCCATCGGACTGCAGACAGTCTTGTACAGCAAGCGCAATCATCACACTCCCAAGGTGGTGCTTGTCATATCCGGTTTTGAACCCCCCTTGAAAATAATGCGCCACCCCGCGGTCGACAAACGCCTCCAGCACCGCCACGCACTGACCGTCCAAAAAGAGCATCCACAGCCTGGCTCTGTTACAGCGGAACGCTTCGCGCAGGGTCTCCTGCATGAATTCTTTGAAGTTGGGCAAGGTAAATGACCCAGGTTCTCCTTTGGACTGCCAGCGTTCCTGATGCAACTGGACGAACGAATCCATGAATTCTTCCAATTGCTCCGATGTACGAACGGAGCTGAATTCGCACTTATAATCTTTCTGGATCCGCCTGATATATCGATCAATGTTTGCCCGTAAATTGCTCCCCAACCCCAGCTTGACCGTGGCCCAGTCTGCGCGAGTGGCCACGTACGGAAGTCGGTCGCAGGGAAGTACGGTCGCGGCCTTGCCAAACGCCTTCATGAGATGAGCGAGCACGGGTGAATTTGCGTGAACCCCCCAGAGCCAGAGTCGCTGCCACGCTGCCTGTTGCTGAATACAGGTTGCGACCCCTTGCCCGACAAGATGCTGGTAACCGCTTCGGGCGATGATGTCGAGATGTTCACTTGTTTTCAGTCCAGCACCAGTCCCGAGGAAACAGATCTCTTGAACCGTCAATAAACCCTTGATCGATCGACCATGCCGATAGAGAGGCGCCAGCCCGACTAATTGGCCGCTCCGATCTCGACAGGCGATCAAAAACAATTCGCTGTGAGGAGGGGCGTACATGCGCCACCAAACTCGATTCCAATGCCATCGCGAGAAAAACCCCCCGTGTAGACAACTAACTGAAACCAGTTCATCCCATTCTCCAGCAAGGGCATCGAAATCGGTCTCGTGGGTGAGAACCGTTGACGTGACCGTGGTTGGCTCTTGGGGCAGCTCCACGCTTTGGCGATCGAGCAAAGCCGGCCCGTCGACAACCTGCCTCACAAAGGGGGAAGGAGAACATGTGGTTGCGCCCCCCTGGTCAAAAGCGATGATTCCGGCTTGTTCCTGCATGACTCCTCCAGGTTTCTCTGTGCGTGATAGCATGCTCATGATGGCCGTGATGTAAAATGCCTCATGGGGGATCGAGGCCACGAAGATTTATTGAAGACCCAGTAGCTGTTGGTGGTTCTGCGCCTCTTGTTTCAAGAGTGCAGGAGTAGAAGGCAGAGTAAGTGGATTAGACTGGTTGACTAGAATTGCGCGGGAGGAGGGACTCCCTCTTGTATCCTGACACTCAGGCCCATGTTCGAGAGACCCCTAGCCGTGACAGCTGATACTTGAGAGCTGCCGTGGGAGCTCAGATAGTTAGTTGGGCTCGCGAGATCCGTTGAAGCACTCCAGGAAAGGTCGACCCCGGTCTGGGAGATGCCCGTCACCCTGAGGTCTGTTGGGGCAACGGGGGGTACGGTATCAACTGAATTCCCCGACATCTCAGCCACATAGGCGTATACCGTCCCAGACCCCCAGTCGCTGTTCCACATCACCTTCGAGCCATCGGGGCTGAACACGCCTTTGGCTTGCGCTTCGTAGGTTGCCCCCGTCGTTCGCATGTGCGCAAAGCGCTCGACAGTTTTCGTGCCATCGAGCTTGAGAGCGAATATTTCCGCATTGGAGCCGCCGTCATCCACCGAGACCCAACCCAGTCTCAAATAGTTTCGCGCGGACAGATGGCCGCACATGCTGATCCCCAAACTGGTCACTTGCCCGTTATCGAGGCGTGACATTTGGACAGGGCACATTTGCACAAAAACTTCGTTGCCGGCCGTATCGTATCCAACGTCACCATGCGCACCCTTGTCAAAAATCTTCCTTAGCAAATTTAAATGGAGGTCATACACCACCACACCAAGTGCCGATGAGCCTGGTCTGGACACGACGTAATTCCCCGATTGGGACATGGTCGCCCAATCGATGGGACCGAGATCTTTTTTTGCAATCACGACATCGTTGACGATGTCGTACACGATGACGAGAGTATCGACGTTAACGAGGACATACTTGTCTCCAATGGAGATATTGCCTTCATTAGACCCGATCGAGATGTTCCCTTCGGAAAATGTATGGAGCAGAGTATCCGCGTCATTTCGGACATTCCATTTACGGAACTGGTTTCCGCGGGTGTAGAACATGATGTTCGGATCCACGGTTGACCACCTTGTTTCGCCTTTGCCGCTCGGTTTTTTAAATATCTGATAGGTCTTGGCATCCAGAATCACTCGGGTGTTGGCTAGCTTTATCAGCGTCATATCGTGGTTCCAGGGCTGGTCTTTGGAATAGTGGTGCTGCATATAGCCGGCGCTTGCCAGACCCATCGAGTCATCGCTGATGCGGGTTACTTTCGCCCCGAACACTGGGTCAATGACCGGTTGTAGATAGCCGGGGCGCGAAAGAAGTGGAACGGTTTTAATGCCGTCATAAATTGTCTTTGGCGGATAGACCGCCTGGGCCAAGGCATTGTGTTCAGAGTAAAGGGTCAGGCAGGCGATGATCAGCATGACCCAGAGGTTCAACGCAGAGAGTTCTCTAGGACGAGAGCCATGGTATTCAATCGTTTCACGTTGCGATGTCTCCTGCATAGTGGTTCCTCTGAGCCGGAACGATTCCTCTCTTCGACCGGTTCGCACTTGTGACTGAAGGCTAGCAATTTAAGTGCCGACCAAACACATTCCGCCAACATCTTATTAATATGGGGGAATCCGGCCAAGAATGTTAAGCGATTTGAGGGCCAAGACTGTCAGACCGTAGGCGTTCACATATGGCCTTGGTCCCTCTCAAGTTGCAGAAAACACGCTGAGAGGAGCCCGAAAAAGCACAAACGCTAAAAGAATCGCTGAGGAACAACAATGATGTCGCCAGGATGAGTTAAGGAATCGAGAGGTATCTCGAATGTCTCCTCTTGCCCGTTGACGCTACGCAAGACCTTCGTCGAACCCTTCGAGGCTTTTTCAGTAAATCCTCCAGCCATCGTGATAGCTTTGTGAACCGTCAGCCCCTTCTCGTAGGGGTAGTCACCTGGTTTCCTCACTTCGCCGTTGACGTAGAACTTCTGTGCCTGTGAGACCACAATGAGATCATCGGGCATGATGAGGGCATCCGGATCGAGCCTGAGACTTGCCGCAACCAGACCGATTACACGGTTCACTCTGATTTCTGTCCTATCGGACTTTTCGGTGAGCCCGCCGGACATGGCAATGGCCTTTTGGAGAGTGAGCCCCTCTTCATAGGGAAACCCGCCCGGCGTTTTGACCTCCCCACTCACATAGAAATTTCGATGACGTACGATCGAGATGCTGACCTTCGGGCTCCGGAGATATCCCGATGCCAGGCGTGAGGTCAGATATTGCTGGAGTTCCTGAACCGTCTTGCCTTCGGCGGGAACGGTGCCTAAAAGGGGATAGTCGATTTTTCCATCTCCCTCTATTTTCCGTTCCAGGGATAGTTCTTCCTCGCCAAACACCTGAATCCGAACCACATCGTTCGGTCCGATCCGATAGATGTCGCGTTGGCCAGGAATCTCAACGGCCACGGCTTCGCACACAAGCATGACTGTGAAGAACAGACTAATAAGGTGACGAAGAATGGTCATATTCCTTCTCCTTTCGTAGCAGAGTCATTGTTCGTTACCTGGCGTTGGGCCGCCGACCGACCCATCAGGATGGACTTTTTCAGCATCCTGTTAGAAGAAGCGTTGCGGCACCACAACGATATCCTCGGGAAGAACCGGCGCATCGAGTGCGACTTCGATCGTGCGCTCTTCTCCGTTGACACTGCGAAGCACCTTTGTCGATGTCTTGGCCGCCTTGTCGGTAAACCCGCCGGCCATCGTGATGGCTTTATGCACTGTCAGTCCCTTCTCAAAAGGAAAGGCGCCTGAAGACCTCACTTCGCCGTTGACATAGACTTTCTTGGCTTGCACGACGACGAGCAAGTCGTCAGGCATGACGACTGTGTCCGCCTCCAGCAACATCGTTTCAACGGTCTTGCCGTTGAAACGCGTCACTTTTACCTCGGCCTTGTCCGCCTTGTCGGTAAACCCGCCGGCCATCGTCAGCGCTTTCTGGATAGTGAGTCCCGGCTGATAGAAGTATTGACCCGGGGTCCTGACCTCGCCCGATATGTAAAACTTCTGCCTTTGATTCAGTCCCTCGACTGCGAGCATGTCGTCCGGCAGCACCAGGGCCTCCTGCGCGACGGCTTCCGTCTCGACGCCGGCTACCTTAAACCGGGTGAGCTTGATGCCGGCCAGGTCTGCGCGTTCGGTCAACCCGCCTGCCAAGGATAGGGCCTTCTGGACGGTAAGCCCCGGTTCGTAGGGGTAGCGACCCGGCGTCTTCACCTCTCCGCTCACAAAGAATTTTTGCATGAGCCCGACCGCGAGGATGTCATCGGGCAAGACAAGAGCCTCCATGCCCAAGATCACCGCATCAGCCCGATCTCCCACAACCCGGGTCGCAGCGATTTTCCTGATCTCGGCTTTCTCGGTGAAGCCGCCGGCCATCGTGATGGCCTTCTGCACCGTCAGCCCCGCTTCATAGGGATAGCCGCCCGGCAGCTTCACTTCCCCGTGCACATAGAAGTTGCGGTAGCGCACCATCAGGACCGTCACCTTCGGCGACCGCACGTAGCCCTCCGCCAACCGGCCTGCCAGGTATTCTTGCAATTCTTTGACGGTTTTTCCGGCAATGGGAACCGAGCCAAGTAGCGGGAAATTGATGGTGCCGTCGCCCCCCACTTTGCTTTCAACCGTGAGGTCTTCTTCGCCGAACACCTGGACACGAACCATGTCGTTCGGCCCCAATTGATATTGATATCCGCTCTGGGGCTGAGCCGAAACGACAACCGTAGCGCCGCATGCGAGCATCGCAACCAGGAACAAACTGGTCAATTTTGCGAGGCTCCAGAGGCTAACGCCCAAGGTACAGTTCTGATTAGGCTCTGTCATAACCGTTTCCTCACTACTTTCCCGGATGTCTGCATACGGCATCCGTCTTTATGGCACGACCGATGAAACACATCAGTGGCCATTATATGTACCTGACGAGACTCGTTCGGCCTCCTGAACGGCATAGGCTACCGTGGGTTTGAAGGTTGGCACCAATTCACGAAGAAGAGCTATAACGAGATCGATATCCTGCAAAGACGCGCTTCGCTCCAATAAAGCCACCAGCGGCATTAACGCGTAGGGATTCCAGGGACGGCTCGATTTAACCTTCAGAATCTTCTCCACTTTCGATTGTTCGATAGTCTCCTCATGCCCGACCAATTCTTCAAACAACTTTTCACCGGGCCGAAGTCCCACGAACGAGATCGCAATATCTTCATCCGGAATCAGGCCAGACAGGCGGATGAGATTCCGTGCCAAATCTACAATCTTGATCTGTTCACCCATCTCAAGCACATAGGTCGCGCCATTTTCACCCATAGCGGCAGCATGCAAGACCAGCTGTACGGCCTCCGGTATCAGCATAAAGAACCGACGAATCTCAGGATGCGTGATTGTCACCGGTCCACCCGCTTTGATCTGTTCAAGAAAACGCGGCACCACGCTGCCGTTGCTTCCTAGCACATTCCCAAATCGGACGGTCATGAGTCTCGTCTGGCCGCGCTCCTCCAAACTTTGCACGATGAACTCGGCCACCCGCTTGGTCGCTCCCATGGTACTGGTCGGGTTCACCGCTTTATCGCTTGAGATCATGATGAATTGCTCGACCCCGCAACGGGCCGCTGCCTGAGCAACAATCCGAGTCCCTCGCACATTGTTCTTCACTGCCTCGCAGGGGCTGCCCTCCATCAACGGCACGTGCTTGTGAGCCGCGGCATGAAAGATGATGGCCGGCTTGAATGTTTGCAAGACCTTCTCAACACGGATCTCATCTCCGACATCTCCCACAACCGGAAAAGCAGGAATCCCGCGTGCACCATCGACAAGTTCGTTATGGATTGCGAACAAGCTGTTTTCATACCGTTCGAACAGTACCAGGCGACTTGGCTCAAGTGCCGCGATCTGCCGGCACAGTTCCGACCCGATTGAGCCGCCCGCCCCGGTAACCATGATCGATTTCCCTTGAATGAGCTGGCGGAGCGGCGTGACATCAAGCCCGATAGGAGCCCGCTCCAGGAGATCTTCTACCGCCAGATTCCGGATCCGGGTGATCTCTATCTGGCCATCAAGAATACTGCGGAGATCCGGCACGGTCTGAATTTTTACCTTGTAAGGCTCGAACAGTTTCACCAGATCGCGCATAACGCCGGGCTTGACACTTGGCATCGCCAGCAAGACGACATGGGGTGCAGCTTCCGCCATAATCCGCCCGATGTGCCGGCGGCCGCCAAGGATCCGCATGCCGTGAATGCGTAAGCCTTCTTTTTCCGGATCATCATCGATGAATCCGACTGGTTCGTAACTCTTCACTGGATTATGTTTCAGTGCCCTGACCAGGCGCTCACCCGCATCGCCGGCCCCATAGATGATCACCCGTGTTTCGCGATCGTGATGGGCAGCCTCACGGTACAATCGACGGGTAAGACGAATCCCTACCATGAGTCCAATGAGCAATATCGTATCCAGCACATAAATGGACTTCGGGTAACGCTCCAGCTCAATGCCCCACTCGACTGCAGTATAAAACACAGCGATTCCCAAGACCGAGGAGGCAATAATGTTCCTTAAGTCCCAGATGCTCGTGTGCTGCCACATTCCTTGATACAGCTGGAATGGGACAAAGATCAGCAGACGAATCACGACCAATAACGGTAGCGTTTGGATGAACAGCCCCATCGCCCAATCGGGAATTGCCCCGTCGAATCTGAGCCAGAAAGCCAGATAATTGGCGAGCGCGACCAGCGCCAAATGAGTCAGGACAATAAGAGGCCGCCGGAACCGGAGCAAGGATGCAATCATAATAATATTCCTACGGGTAAGATAGTAGCTTGTGGACCGAGATTCTCTCCCTGATTATGGGGATGAGCTACGGCAGCCGGCTACGAACGGGGATTTCTTCAGGCGCCCCGCGCTGGAGTCGGAGCGCCGATGATGGACACCCAGGGGCGGTATTGCATGATCCGTCCGTACAGCTCGGGGTCAAATCGACCGAGCACAGCGCCACCCAGGCTGGGGAAAAATGACAGGATCTCTCGAACGGATGGCACTCCCGGGGAAGCGCCGAGCGGAGTAGCCACGACGTTTACGTCCATACCTGTTCCAAAATAGACGACGGTGAAGATGGCCGCGGTTCTCACCACATGGGAGCGAGACGTGACGACCATCACGCGATCCACCCTCTCCCTGGCGAGTACAGGGCGCATGGTTAAGGCCTCATCGACGGTATTGCGCACGCCGGTAGCACAGAACTCACGCACTCCGCTCTCGCGGAGACAGTCCGTATCGACCAAGGTGGTGAGTATTCGCGGCGCCAACCGTCTCTCGGCCAACAATGCGGCATATCGAGCACGCTCCGGCTTTCCCGCCAAGACGACGATCACGTCCGCTGGCCGCGGTGTTTCAAACGGCGGATCAGGATAGAACACCCTCACGAACCCAGGGTGAAAAATGAGCCAGTTCAGCCCATAGAGACCGACGAAAGGCAACAGGATAGCCGCCAGCAGCACCCATCTGCCTCTAGTCAATTGTCTCCACACAACAGTCATCCTTCATCCACCAAACCCACTGACTTTCTCGATCGGTCTCCCCTAACAGGATGCTGAAAAAGTCCGCCAGCTACGTTCTCGCATCGTTCAAAGGCTCAACGTACCGAAGCGTACGCCTCGCCTCTTCGCTCGCTGCGGCCTTGCTGGACGGCCATTTTGAGCATCCTGAGCTATTGTAGTAGCAGCGGCATTCCGTGAGATTACAGCGGTATTTTACGTATAAACCGAGCTTCCCTCAGCCTGCTAAGAAAGCAATTGCTCGACCTCTGAACAGACGTGATTTAATTCTTCCAGGGTCGTGTGTGAGTACAACGGCAGCGCAAGGCCTTCCCGGCTGATCTTCGGTGTGTGCTGTAGATTCACGCTCACACGCTTGGGAAACTGTTGAAAGAGGGCTTGTTCATGAACCGGCGGATAGAAGTATCGCTTCGTCTGGATCCCAGCCACCTTCAACGCCTCGTAGACCTCATCACGACTCCGTTTCGCACTGTCCGTGATAAATAGGACAAAATAGTTCCCGCTCGTCGTCCGATCGGCCGAAAACTTCTGGACCCAACAGCCGGGGAGCGTGCCCAACCGATCCCGATAGATCGAAATGAGCTCCTTGCGCGCCTTCACCAATTCGTCCATCATTCGCAGGGAAAGCAGCCCGACCGCCGCGTGAAGCTCGCTCATACGGGCGGACAGGCCCAGATGATGCATTTCTTCCCCCTTCACCGGATCCTTGCCGTAATCCCGCATGGACCGCATTCGCTCCGCGAGAGCTCGATCATTCGTCGTGAACAACCCTCCTTCGATCGCCGTCACAACTTTCGTCGGGCTCATCGAAAAGACTTCACAGGCGCCGAATCCTCCCAGCGGCTGACCGCGATAGGTCGCGCCCAGCCCTTGCGCGCTGTCGAAATAGACGGGCAATCCTTTGCGGCTGCCAAGCTCGATCAAGGCCTCATAGTCAGGGGGCAGCCCGAAGATCGACACCCCGCAAATCGCCGCCGTGTCCGGAGACAGGTTCCGTTCGATGTCGGCGGGATCGATGGTGCAGGTTCCCGGCAAACAATCGGCGAACACCGGAGTCAGCCCATTCCACAACAAAGCCTGTGCCGTCGCAGCGAAGGTAAACGACGGCACGATGACTTCTTTCCCCGGCGGCAACCCCAGGGCTCTGGGGATCAACATCAGTCCGGCCGTACAGGACGACAGCGCCACGGTGTATCGCGCACCGGTCCGGATGCACGCCTCCTCTTCGAGGGCTCTGACCGTGGGACCGACCGTGACGGTGCCGGAATCCCAGCTCGGCCCTACGAGCTGCATGATGTCGCTCAATGATGGAAGCGTCGGACGGATAATGGAAAGCTGCATGGTCTGCCTCCTTGGGCTTGATAGCCCGTGTAATGTGTTGTGGTATCCGAGAAACGTGTGGATGACTGACCGCTGATTCAGCGCGACAAAGTCGCGGAACGAGATCGCTCCTGATGGAGCGGTCTGCAGATTCACGTACGGGACTGAGCTCGCGGTGCTGAAGCGTCCCGATCGCCGTCAGCTACGGAGTATGAGTATTGAGGAGCGACGACCTGAGCGCTGGAAGCGCGGGACGGATGGTGGAGGCGGCATGATCCTCCTCCATCGATTTGAAGACCCGTGCGATGTGTGGTGGTATCCGAGGACCGTGCGGATGACTGACCGCTGATTCAGCGAGGCAGAGTCGTGGAACGAGACCGCTCCTGATGGAGCGGCTGTAGATTCATGTGCGGGTCCGGGCT
>JANNIV010000178.1:0-1622 GCA_031405355.1 Nitrospira sp. | reverse complement strand
CGTTTCTCTTCGAAGCCTTTGAGTTCCGTCATCGTGGTGAGCAGCGTCCAGCATTCGCCGGCCTTCAGACGCAGATAGCCTTTCCCCCGCGCGACGGCGGTCTCAAAAGTAAACCAACCCGCTGTTACGCCGTTCTCCTCGGTTGCCTCTCCCGCGAACTGCCAGCGACCGGGCTGCACGTCAGAAATCGTCGCGGCCAGCAGGGCTTGGATTTCGTCTTTCCCCTCCAGAGTCTTGATGTTCCAGGTGAAGGAGATCAGATCGCGCCAGTAGCACTCGTTGCAAAACAGATCCGCCGCGGCGGACCAATCCTTCCGATCCAGCGCAGCGCCAAATTGCGACAGCCATTCGGAGACCTGCTGCGTTGGAAAACTCGGACGATCAGTCATGCGTCTTTCCCTTGAACAGAGGTGTCCAGCGATGCGCGAGCGTGTCGTGAGCAAGAAGCCCACGGATGTCGACCAAGTGAAGTTCGTTCGACCCCGGTTCAAAGAACGAGTTCTTAGACCTCGGTCTATGCGCTGGTGGCACGGCATCTTTATCTCTACCGTCGTAGCTTGCCGCGGATGATGGAGATCTTCTATTGGCCGTTTCTGGACCTTGTCATTTGGGGATTCATTACGGTCTACCTCATGAAATTCCAGGGGCAGATCCCGGGGGCCGTGACATTCTTTTTGGGGGCGTTGATCCTGTGGGATATCCTGTTCCGAGCTCAGCAGGGGGTTACTATTTCATTTCTTGAGGAGATTTGGGCGAGAAATCTCATGAACTTATTTGCCAGTCCGCTCAAGCCGAGCGAGTTTCTCGCCGCGACCATGGTCATGAGCATTCTCAAAGTCATGGCAGTCTCTGTCGTCATGGTAGTCTGCGCAGGCCTGTTCTACTCTTATAATATCTTTGTGATCGGGCTGTGGCTCATTCCCTTTGTTTTGAATCTCGTGCTGACGGGATGGATTATCGGGGTGCTGACTACGGCCCTCATCATGCGATTTGGCCAGGAGGCCGAAGTCCTGGCTTGGAGTATGGTGTTCCTGTTTCAGCCGATCTCCTGTGTATTTTATCCGATGGAGGTGCTTCCGGGGTGGTTGCAGGTCATTGCCTGGGCAAATCCGGCAGCCCATGTGTTTGAAGGGATGCGCGCCGTGCTTAATACCTCTGCCGAGCCGATTACCCATCTTGGGTGGGCGACCGGTCTCAATCTAGTGCTTCTCGGTCTGGTCATTGCGGTCTTCCATTGGATGTTTGAGTTTTGCAGGGAGCGGGGATTGCTAGTGCGCATTGGAGAGTAAGTCGACATCCGGCCTAGCAGGGCCTGGGAAAAGGTTTTGATACGCGAGAACTTCGATGGCTCAGGCGCATAGTACAACGGGAAAACACTTTTGCAGAATGCTCAAAAAGTTCGTCCAGCAAGGCCGCAGCGAGTGAAGGGCCGAGGCGTACCCTCTGGGGTACGTTGAGGGTCTGAACGATGCGAGAACGCCGCTGGCGGACTTTTTCAGCATTCTGCCAGGGTTCAGATTGCCATTTTCAAAATAGCTGTGATAGCCTAAAAGTCCACCTTATTGCAGGGGCCTGGCGGTGAGGTGGAGCAAAACATTCAGGTCTGCAGCATCGATGTTGCC